>JBAZQT010000003.1:0-73369 GCA_041645055.1 Methanoregula sp.
CGTGTACTCGAAGTCCCAATTATAGCGACCTTGTCAAGCGAACCGTTGTGAGCAATATAATCCGCTGGAGAATCGCGCTTAAGTACTGCTGCGGTGAAAAGTCCGTGAGGACGATACGCGGGAATATCTTTCATACTGTGCACCGCACAATCAATCTCACCGGCAAGAATAGCATCATCCAGTGCCCTGACAAAAACACCCTGACCCCCGATCGCATGCAGCGGGACCTGGGTGGTAGAATCTCCCAGTGTATTGATGATGATCTTTTCTGACGATATACCCAGCGCAGAGAGTTTTGTCATGACCGTTTCGGTCTGGACGAGAGCCAACTTGCTGGCACGGGTTCCGATTTTTATCGACATTGTGTGTACGCCTGTGAAAGAGTAGTGATGTCCTGATCGCTGTGCGCTGTTGAAATAAAGTTGGTCTCAAACTGGGAGGGGGGGAGGAAGATACCTGCATCAAGCATCCGTTTCCAGAACCTGCCGAATGCATCCGTGTTGCATTCCTTGACCTCGCGGTAATTTTTCGGGGGTGTGTTGCGGAAGAAATACTTGAACATCGAGCCGAGCCGGACAAACGAACCATCGTGCCTGCTCTCTAAGGACTCTTCAAGTGCACGCGTCTTTGCATCCAGTTCCTGGTAAAGCATCTGGTTGTCGTGGAGGTACGAGAGCGTGGCGATACCTGCTGAAAGGGAGAGCGGATTTCCTGAAAAGGTTCCTGCCTGGTATACCGGACCCTGCGGGGCAATGAGCTGCATGATCTCCCTTCGTCCGCCAAATGCACCGATGGGAAGTCCACCTCCGATTATTTTCCCCAGCGTAGTGAGATCCGGCTTAACGCCATACATTACCTGAGCCCCGCCAATGCCGAGCCGGTAACCGGTGATCACCTCATCGAAGATAAGGAGCACATCGTGTGCTTTTGTGATCTCCCGGATATCTTTGAGATAATTCGTATCCGGCAGGACCGGCCCGATGTTGCCGAGCACCGGCTCGATGATGAGCGCCGCGACATCGGTATGAGCGGTGAGCAAGGATTCGAGCGCTTCGGGATCATTATAGGGAACCTGCCGGGTATGCTTCACAAGATCGGCAAGCACACCTGCGGAATCCGGAACACCCATTGTTGTTGCACCCGACCCTGCTTTGACGAGCACTGCATCATGGGCGCCATGGAACCCGCCTTCGATCTTTACAATATCTTTCTTGCCGGTAAATCCGCGTGCGAGCCGGATGGCAGCCATCGTTGCTTCTGAACCGCTCGATACGAACCGGACCATGTCCATGCCCGGGTGATCCCCGGTGATCATTTTCGCAAATTCTGGTTCAAGCGGCGAGGGAGTACCATACAGCCATCCATTGTCCAGCTGGGCTTCTACCGCCAGCCGGACCTGTGGGGCTGCATGCCCGAGAAGGAGCGGGCCGTACGCCATGCAACAGTCAAGAAGGGAAACACCGTCAACCGTTGTCAGGTACGAACCGCTTGCATGGGCGGTGTAAAACGGGTACGGCTTTATCGCACGCACCGGGCTGCTGACACCGCCGGGCATCAGGGTTTTTGCAACTTCGAATAAGTCGCTGCTGGTATTGCTTTTACTGTTTTTCATCGAGCCACCCGGCAACATCTGCTGCAAAATAGGTAATGATGAGATCTGCTCCTGCACGCTTTATACAGGTCAGGCTCTCGAGTACTATCTCTTTCTCCTTTATCCACCCGCGTTCGGCTGCGGCTTTGATCATGGAGTATTCACCGCTGACCTGGTAGGCAGCAACCGGCAGGCCGAGTTCAGCAACCCCTGCAAGAATGTCGAGATAAAATCCCGCGGGTTTTACCATGAGGATATCAGCGCCTTCATCCGCATCCATCTGGGATTCAAGGATCGCTTCCCTGCGATTCGCGTAATGAATCTGATAGGTGGACCGGTCGCCAAACGAGAACCCGGAACCTGCTGCTTCCCGGAATGGGCCATAGAGGGCCGAGGCAAATTTGGTTGAGTAGGACATGATCAGTACGTCTTCAAATCCGGCATCGTCAAGCGCTGCACGCAAGGATCCAACCATTCCGTCAAGCATGCAGGACGGAGCAATTATATCTGCCCCACTCTCGGCATGGCTGCACGCGATCCGGTTCATCAACTCAAGCGATGGATCGTTCAACAGGTCGAGACCATTCCGCCCCTCCCCGACAATCCCGCAATGGCCATGATCGGTATATTCGCAGGCACAGACATCGGTGATGACAACCATTCCCGGCACTTCTGCTTTTATCCTCCGGACAGCCTGCTGGACAACACCTTCTGCATCGTAAGCCGAGCATGCTTCGGGATCTTTTTCTTTTGGAATGCCAAAGAGCAGCACGGCGCGTATCCCACGTTTCCAGAGGTCTGCGGCGACCGCTGCAATCCCGTTGATGGGGTAGTTGAACTGGCCGGGCATTGCGTCAATCGGCCGGGGGGAATCAATCGTCTCATTCACAAAAAGAGGTGCGATAAGATCGTTTTTTGTTAAGCAGATCTCGCGCAGGAGCGGCTGGATATGCCGTGTTCGTCTCCTTCTCATTCGTCGCTGGGGAAACATAAGTGTACCGATACCTCCTGCTTTTGTCAGGTTACAGTTTGAAAACCAATGGTATTTATGATTACTTTATTCCCGTTATGCATCGCCGGTCTTTTCAGCGGTATGACTTTTAAGAGCGCAGGCAAGACGGAGCGCACTATTGACCATGTTCTGCAGGTCTTCCTGCGTGTATTTGTTGTTCTCTATCAGTGCCCAGTCCTTGGTTGTGTCCTCGTTATTCTCACCGACCCATGATGCAATCGCAACTTCAGGGATATGAAAACCAAGCCACGACACAAAATTCAGGAGATTTCCGGCCACGTGCTGAATACCATCCACATGCCCGATGATGATAAGAGCGGCGACCTTGTTCGTGATCATACGGTTGCCAAACCACGAGAACTGGTTTTCAATGCAGTTCATCCGTTCCACAAATTTCTGGACAAGTGCCGAATGGTTATTCCACCGGATTGGGGTTGCAAGGATCAGGATATCGCAGGCAAGCACCGCGTCGTAGACATCCTGCATCTGGTCATCGTCATACTTCAGCGAACTCTGGCAGGGATAGGTGCAGTAGTCCGGATTCTCGGAGTAGTTCCCTTCACAATCATGGATAATGAGATCCTTGAGTCGCAGGAATTGTATCTCGCACCCATGATCTTTGTACAGGTCAAGAGCCCGCAGTAAAAGACGTTCAGATTTGCTCATTCCCGGCTGCTGCCGGCTCGAACCCGACAGCCCAAGCACCTTTATCTGCCGGCATGTATTCCGGTCCGGGACGGGAATAATATTGAGACCAAACTTTCTTCCGACCAGTGGCGCAGGCATGAATTAATAATCCTTTGTCATGATTATCTATCTATTGGCCCGATCTCCCGCACACTCTTATGCGGGATTCTTATGAATGAGATGGGGATATGCATGATGAACGAAGATCAGAAAAAAATCATTGAAGAAAATAAAAAGAAATGTATCTGCGAACCCTGCCCTTCATATACTGAATGTATGCGAGCGGGTAGTGAACTGTTGTTTTGTGTGACGGGAAAAAGTCCGGACTGCATTTTCGAGAAGAAAGGATGTATCTGCCCGGGGTGTCCGGTAACAAAGATTCTCGGTTTGAAGAAAGCCTATTATTGTATCAAAGGTTCTTAAAAAAGAACAGAATAAATTCTCAATCGAGGACAAATCAATCCGTATTGGAGATACAGCCAATATTTTTATTCCGGCTAAGGTGATTTATTACAATGCACATATCCCGCATACTGTTAGTTTCTCTCGTAATCTGTGCTGCAATTTTTTGTGCAGGATGTACACAGAACCCATCTGTTCAAGCACCGGTAACATCGGTCACGGATTCAGCACCGGTGATTAATCTTTCACGACTTGCCCTCACCCAATCCGATGTGCCGCAAAATTTTACCATGATTGAGAGCAAAGCAAAAACCTCTCAGGATGTAAGTAAAATTGCTCTTGAACTGGGATGGCAGGATGGTTATGGCACACGGTTTACCAGTCCCGCGCTTGGGGGGATGGGAGAGAACGAGATCGTTCAGAGCATCGCCATCTATCACGAGCGCACCATTAATGATGTGATTAGCATGGCAGAACAACAGGGGCGATCCGACACAGACCTTGCGTATACAGATCTTCCGGTACAGGGTTTAGGAGTAAATGCCCGGGCATTTTTCGGAAAAGCCAGTGCACAGATTCTTCTCAAACCCACTCAGGCCAATCCGTTAATTGCCGGTGCGAATAAGAATGAGGTTCAGGCAGTCTTCAAAAACGAAGTTGCACTGATTATCTTTTCAAAGGGAAACACGTTTGAAGTAATCAGAATGACGGGACCGTCTGTTGATACTGCACAGCTGATCAGTCTGGCCCAAAAGGCATATGCAAAGATACCCTAAAAAACATTTTTTTATTCCTCATTTGAGACCATTTGATGAATAGCTTCGAAGATATTATTGTTCCCGTTGAGTAGAGAAGATCCTATTTTTTTATCAGACTATATTCTCTCTATCACCAACCATATCAATGAATTATAATTTTCGAATTTTGCACCGCATTAAAATACGTGTCCTTTTTTATAAGAAAGTATTAGACATATTCTTATGAAATCACTCAGTCGTTTTCCTTATCTCTTGATTGTGATTTGTTTAACAATTCTTCTTGCTATTGCAGGTTGTACCAATCCATCCGGCACGGTACCTGGTGCGGGTGGAATTACCGGGCCCAATAATTGTGCTTCCGCTGCAGAATGTGCAGCTTACTGTTCCTCTCATCAGGATGTCTGTGAACAGTACTGTCGTGATCATGTGGACGTATGCAGCCGGTTAGGCAGTGCACCGGGCCAGAGACCTACCGGGCCAACCGGGCAATCTGGTCAGACAGATTTTGCCGCAGGGACTGCATGTGACACTCCGGCAGTCAAACAGAAGATGATGACAGAGATCAATAAAATTCTCGTCACTCCCCCGGAAACCATACGAGCGCCCAACTGGCAGACCAAGATCCTTCCCGCAGGCAACCCCTACCCGGGCTATTATTACGATCTCTCAACAGCCTTTGGTCCTGCTATAGATTCTCAGAAAACTGCATGGACAGGAGTGGGTGAACCACCACGTATTGCCGGGCTCGACTACTACATTGTAGGGTACTGGGAAGAAAAGCCGAAAGGAATCAGTGGGCATATGGGAGAGAAAACTCCGGATTCCATGGATTTCTCACAGTACCAGCTTGCAGTGTTTTACACAAACGTTACCGGAAAATCGCAGGCCGCGATGATCAGTGAATTACCCGCCCTGACGATGAGCGAATCTGATGCAAAAGCGTATTTTGCCTCCAAAATTAAAAAATCGTTCATCAATCTTGACAATAAAGAACTCACCCGCTCGGGCAACCAGAAAATGTATGAGGTAATCTGGCATGACTCAGACAATACACAGGACTACTGGGACGTCCAGATCGGCGTTGGGTATATCGCGATCGGACAAGGTAAGATATATTCAGCAGAATCCCAGCTCCAGGGCGATCCCGGTACTATCTGGAAATATCATGCCTGTAAACCGTGTGAGAACTGCGATGACTGGACTGTGGAGAAAGCGTTCAATAAAGACTGCTCACGGGATAGCGACTGTCTCGCGGGATTGTCCTGTAGTGCAGGCTTTTGTGTGAAACCGGGTTCGGGACAAAGTCAGTCCCAGCAGAATTCGGGGCAGGTTACCACACCGGGATCTGGATCAATGAGCGGGAACGGTCCGGGATCTTCATGTAAAACAAGCGACGATTGCGCTTCAGGTCTTTCGTGCACAAATGGTGCATGTTCAATTCCCGGTGGAAAACCCTAAACAATTCATTTTTCTGAACGTACGCCTCGCTTTTCGGGAGATAGACCATTTCAGTGTTTTTGCTCATCCACCATTGAGATGAGAAAACCCGACCACTAAATTATAGGTAATTACTGGTGATAGATCATCAAAGGATCATAATCAAATCGCCGTCACCGGAGAGATTGTATTTTTCTGAAATAATCACATCGTCCCAAGAACTGGCCCTGCCAAAGACAAGCTCAATTTTTTCGCGAATTTTTGTAATTTTTTCACCGTCATATTTCGCGAAACGGGTCCTGATTCTTCCCGTCACCATCGGTTTGTGCACGCATTCCATACAATAGAGTAAAAATAATTGAGTTATTAAACCGACAAGAGCGAAGGGCGAAAGTGTTGAATGGGTATGAGTGAGTGAAAAATATTGTAAAATTGTCCGGACTTTTTTGATGCTGAACCAGTAGGTTTGTTGACCGCTCTGCAGGTTTTGTGGATTGGAACGCAATTGAGCTTTATTAAGCCCGGTGAAGATGAAGGGGCATGCGCTGTTTTTTTTTACACGGAATTTATCGGGTCGCACCAAACCGGCACGCCCGTTTTGGCACCGTCATCTCAAACCGTGCTCCTTTCCCGGGTTCACCGGTTTCGTGGAGTTTGATGCCGGTAATATCGAGAATCTCCCGTGAAAGGGCTAAACCAAGCCCGGTGTTCTTCCCAAACCCACGATCGAAGATTTTTTCTTTAACATCAACAGGAACACCAACACCGTCATCTTCGCAGATAAAAACAGTATCATCGTTCCGTTTCATCACCGAGAACCGTATGTTTGTGATCTTCTTGCCATACCTGACTGCATTGTCTATCAGGTTATAACAGACCTTGACTATCAGCGGGTCTGCAAAAATTTCTATTCCGTCAGGAATATCATTGATGCAAATAATCTTTCCAACCGGGATATCCTTTACGGTTGTATCAAATAGCATGCGGGTATCCTGCCAGACAGGAGCATTAACCCCGATGTTCTCATAGGTTTTTGTCATCTGGATCATCGTTGCGATCCGCTCGCTCGTATGTATGAGTCGGGTAAAATATTCTTCAAGCGCAGGGTCAGGAACCTTTTTTTGCAGGAGTTCGAGATACTCCAGTAATACCATGAGCTGATTTTTAATATCGTGCCGGGTGATACCGGAGAGAAGATGGAGTTTCCTGTTTGCCTGCTGCAATGCCTCCTCTGCATGTTTTCGATCCGTGATATCCCGGGCCACGAGCTGGATCCCGGCATAGACCCCCTCCTTGAAAACCGGAAGTGCTCTCCCATCGAAAACGGCATAGGATCCATCGCTTTTTTTCATCCGGAAATCCAGATGCTCCGCAAGACTCCCGCTATTTAACCTTTCAAAAGCCTGCTCCAGTTTCTCTGTATCTTCTATCGGTATGCTTATCGAATCTACCCTTTTTTTGAGATATAACTCAGGAGAAAATCCGAGGATCGCGGTTATAGACGGTGACACAAACGTCGAGTACCCTTGTGGATCTACAACAATGATCAGATCGGAAATCCTCTCTGTGATACCTCGGAACCGTTCCTCGCTCTCAGCAAGCGCCTCCTCAGTCCGACGCCGGTCAACGGCAGTCTGGATCTTATGGGCAAGTTCCACAAACTGGGATTTCGGCTCACCACCTTTCTGGATATAGAAATCTGCACCGTTATTGAGCGCCTCGATCGCTATCTCTTCCCGTCCCCTTCCAGTAAAGATAATAAAGGATATTTTATCTCCCAGTGCCCTGACAGATTTGAGAAATGCGATACCGTTTATACCAGGCATCTGGTAATCAGACACAACGGCATCGAAGCGTTCTTTTTTAAGGAGTGCTAAGGCAGCCGACGCCGAATCAATCGTTACAACAGAAAAGTGCCCCGTACGCTCAAGAAAAAGTTTGCCAATATCACGCAGGGCCGGTTCATCATCAACGTAGAGGACAAGAATTTTATCTGTCATCATCCACCTTTCCCGGAAAAACGCCATACACCATCAGGCACCATCATTTCAAACCGTACACCCGCTCCCGGTTCTCCTGTTTCTTTAATGGTGATACCGGTAATATCAAGAATTTCCCGCGCAAAGATAAGACTCCGCATGGCTGAACGGGCGGTTGCACCGCGCAAAAAAATCTGTTCCTTCTTGTCCCGGGGGATACCTACACCGTCGTCTTCAAAGTAGATGATGACTCCTCCAGGGGTGATTTTATGCCAGACCCGAACGTGCGTGACACGGTTGCCGTGCGCAACGGAGTTCTCAAAGAGACGCTGGCACACATTTTCCAGAAGGGGATCGGCAAAGATTTCAAGGTTTTCTGTTTCAAGACTGCGTTGGATCTTCCCAATCGATATATGGGAGAGCCCCAATAGTAGCACCATATTCACATTCTGCCATTTCGGGGGTTTTGCACCCATGTCCTGGTAATCTTTGGTAAATTCGGCAATATCATTTATCAGCCGGGCTGCTTGTTTACTGTTTTGTATTTTCTCGACAACCTTATCCTGTCCTGTGGCATCTTGTTCTGCCAGTTCCAGGTAGCTGTTCAGGACAAAGATCTGGTTCGTTAAGTCTTTTCGTGTCAACTGGGAGAGCACGTTTAACTTCTTATTGACATGCATCAGGGTGTCTTCAAGCAGTTTTCTTTCAGTAATGTCATGGTAATTCACCAGAATGCCGTTGATATTTGGATAATGGACAAGATTTTTTGCGGTGAGCTGAATAGTATGGAAGCTTCCGTTTTTAAGTTTGTAACGAAATTCAATAGTAGTAGATGCATTTTCTTCTTCAATGAGTTTGAGAAAAACATTTTTTATCCGTTCCACGTCATCCGGGTGTGCAGTTTCGGTGTACGACCGTCCGATGAGCTCTTCTGGCTTCCACCCGAATAATTTTTTGATATTTTCGCTTTTGTATCGGATTATTCCCTGAACATCGATAATTGCAATAACATCTGCAATATTTGCAATCATTGCACGTTGTTTGGCTTCATTCTCCCGCAACACCTGCTCTCTTAGTTTACGTTCAGTGATGTCATGGGCAAGAACCAATGCACCAATTACCATGTCGCGATAATTTTTTATGGGAGAGACCGTGAGGGATACCTGAATCCGTTTCTGATCTTTTGTCATCTGTTCCGTTTCATATTCTTCGACACCGGTGCCTTCCTGTATCTTATCGAGCAGGTGCTTAATGTCATCTGGCCGTTCGGGAGACAGGAGCAGGAATATCGATTTATTGATGATCTCATGCGCTTTGTAACCGTACAATAATTCAGTACCTTTGTTCCAGTCGGTAACTGTGCCATCGGGAGTTACTCCAATATAGGCATCGTATCCTGATGATTCCACAATATTTGCAAACCGTTCATGGATTGGTCCTTCCTTTGAAAAACAAATATTGAGGTACGATACGACAAACCCAACGATAACAAAGAATCCTGCATGTCCGATACCGGTAAGCACAATTTCTGCAGGTTCATTGGGGATAACAATAACCATGGCAAGATACAGCACTGCAATGATAACGGACGCAGTCACTCCCCGACGGGGATATAAATATGCGATAAGGATAATGGGAAGATAAAACAGGGGATCGAAAATAACCGTCCGGCTAATCTGAAGAACAATAAAATTCAGGAGGAAGATTACTGATGTAAATATGATAATAAGAGAGGGAATTACCGTAACTTTTATTCTTGATCGCTCAACGGTTTCAGCAAGCAGATTATAGAGCGCGAATTCGTGTGGGAACCGGGTAATGAGATATGATATGATAAACCCGACAATAATAAAAAATCCCGCATGTCCGATACAGGTAATAATCATTTTTGCAGGGTCATGGAGGAGGACCATGGCCATTGCCAGGTACAATGCAGCTATGGCGACGGAGGCTATAACGCCCCGGCGGGGATAATAAAATGCGATAAGAATAATAGGGAAGTAAAAAAGGGGATCAAAGAGGACCGTCTGATCTGCAAAGAGAATGTAAAAATTTGACACTACGGCGATAATTAACGTACAGATAATAATATAGAGAAGAGTGTTTGGATTATTTTTTATCCGCCTAATGATCTTGTCAAACATAAAAAATTACAACCAAAAGTATATTGAATAGATTCGTCTGCCACCCATATTTAATCTAATCAAATGATATTTAACGGGGGGATATAAAAAAATGACGGGGAGATCACTTTTTTTGTCCCAATCCCGATCAACAAATTTACTTATTTTTCTCAATTAAAAAGACTGGATAATCTCCATCCTCACAACACGATCAGATTTTTTCATGTTACCTTCAATTGAGTTTTGGATCGGTACAGATATCCAGACGATATTTTCCAATAATTTTGGAGAACTTATTAAGAAATCATCCGGTTTTGTAATCGGATGACTTCAAATCATCACCTGCCTTTTTGTGCCGTAGTAAACAAATTTTTATGCGGTGCTTTATGTTCGTGATGATCCGCTCGTTGTTTTGCTTCGTCATGGGCCTTTTGCTTGTCTTTTAGCCCGGTAAAGAGAATACGGATATTGTCGATATCATCTTTGAGATAAGCAGCTTCTGGGTATTCGATAACCATGATCTGACTGTCAGGACCGAAATTGTGCTCCTCAGTCTTTCCAGTCATGTACCGTTCCCGCTGTTTTTTTGTTGGAGCGGCGTATTTGTCAACATAACGAAAAACGCCCATTTCGATCTTCCTGCGATGAAAGAGTGTTGATTTATAGGAAGATAAATGCCGGGCAGATGAAAATCATTAGTCAGGATCACTCATTCAGTGTATCAAAAACAGAATGCGTGGAGCAGGAGTTGAACCTGCGAACGCCTGCGCGACGGGACCCTAAATCCCGCTCCTTTGACCAGACTCGGATATCCACGCTTTTTTATGAGTCCAGAATCTTCTTGTTCATACAGGATTGTGGTTGCTATAATAACACAGTTCAATTCCTGTATTCCCTGAATATTTGTTGGGGAGTGATATGAGGGTATCGCCGGGATAAACGGACATATCACAGGATTTGCAAAAAATTAGGCAACAATGAAAAAAGGGTCACTTGTTTTTGTTATTATTATTAAGCCAAGGGGTTAACTGCGCACGCGGTCTTAGAATACTATTCTCTTTTGTGACCGGTGTTAATAATAAAAACAGATTGGGGGAAAATCAACACACACGGGGTACTGGATCACCCATAGGCGGCTCAATGAATCGTTCACCGCCAATAGTCGTTTCCATAATGACATGGGCACCTTTCGTGACAGTCCCGATTATCGTGGCTTCTTTTCCATATTTATCCGAGCGAAGGGCAGCTAGTATCGCATCAACACTGGATGCCGGGACACCCATTACTACCTTGCCTTCATTTGCCACTTCGAGCGGATCGATACCCAGCATACCTCCCGCACTCTTCACATTCTTTCGTACAGGTACTTTATCTTCCTCAATGCGGACGCAGACACCACTTTTTCTTGCCATTTCATTGATGGCACTTGCAAACCCGCCACGAGTCGGATCCTTCATCGCATGAATCGTACCTGCATCAAGTGCTTTACTTACCATGTTCCAGAGGGGAGCTACATCTGACTTTATCTGCTCGCCAAGATCAAAACCTTCACGGTGTGCCATAATTGCAAGACCGTGATCACCGAGTGTGCCAGAAACAATGATTACATCACCGGGAACAAGACCATTGTCCCGCACAATTGTTTTTGCAATACCTATACCGGAAGTGTTGATCGCAATACCATCAAGTGCTCCCTTCTCCATCACTTTTGTATCTCCGCAAACGAGGTTAGCTCCACATTCCCCAAGAGCTTCATCCATTGACGCAACAATCGTTGCAAGATCATCAATCTCGAATCCCTCTTCAATGATCATGCCACAGGAAAGTGCAATAGGCTGGCCCCCCATCATTGCAAGATCATTGATTGTTCCGCAGACAGAGATTCTCCCGATATCTCCCCCCGGAAAAAAAATCGGGCGGACAACATGGGAATCTGTTGTAAAGACAAGGTTTTTTCCATGAAACGGGATGACTGCCCCATCATCCAGAGCCTCAAGTCCAATACCTCCGGCATTGTTGTGCTTGAACTTCGTGAGCGTTTGTAAAAGTTCGCCCATCACTTCTCCGCCGGCTCCGTGCATCATATTGACTTTCATTTTAGTCCTCAACCTCGATCTCAATATTTGTGACAACTATTTCCCTGCCTTTTACCATTTTGGGTAATGCCCCACATCCGGGGCAGACATAAATTTCTTCACCGGAATATCCACAGGTGCAGGTAGTTTGCGGGGGCATTTCGGTGCAGACAAGCACGGTCTTTTCAAAAAGAGGATCATCTTCCTTAATCGTTCCAAACAAAAAAGTTACCTGCTCTGGATTAACCATTGCCATCTTCCCGACTTCAACGCTGACTTTTTTTACCTTGTTTGCATTGTTCTCAATTGCCGCCTTGCGTGCAGTAGCGTACAGGTCATAGGCAATTGAAAACTCGTGCATCACTCCTCCAGTGCAGCATAGACCTGTTTAAACACTTCCCGGGTCTCAAGACCTTCTTCCCGGGAAAGCCGCTGGATAGCAAACCCGACATGGACTAAAACGAACTCGCCGACTTGTACATCCACAAGATCGAGTCTTACCTCCTGTTTGAGATCGCCATAATCTACGAGACCAATATTTCCCTCTTTTATTTCAAGCACTTCTGCGGGAACTGCAACACACATCGAGAATCCTCTTAAGTTATCTAACCTGTACTGTGAGTGGTTCAACCACATAAAAACAATGATATTGATACAAAAGTTCTTTTTGAATTGTAATCATCAGGATTTAATTTACATGAGTCGTTGGAGATGTCAACTCTGCGGCAAATTACAGGACATAAAGGTTGTGCATTAGTATTATGGTTCGGGCCAAATCATAGTATAGTAGATGGCTGATAAAAAGTACGAATCATTGAAGATTGAGAACATCGTAGCATCAGGAGTAATCGCCGATTCCATTGATCTTATTGAGGTATCAAAAAAGGTCAAGAACTGTGAACTCAATACAAAGCGGTTCCCCGGCGCAGTATACCGTATTGAGAATCCCAAAATTGCCTCTTTGATCTTTTCTTCAGGAAAAGTTGTCCTCACCGGGATCCGTGACAAACAGGCACTCACTGATGGCCTCAATATTATTATGAAGTCACTCAAGAGTGCCGGTGTCAAAACCCACAAGGAACCCAAAGTTGCAGTTACCAACATTGTCTGTTCGTACGACATCGGCAAATACATCAATCTCAACAAAGTAGTCATCACGCTCAATCTCGAAAATATCGAGTACGAACCTGAACAGTTTCCCGGTCTTGTTTACCGGATTAAGGATCCCAAGATTGTTGCTTTACTCTTCTCTTCAGGAAAGATTATTCTCACGGGAGGAAAGACCATTGAAGATATTAAGAAGGGACTTGATTTCCTCGAACAAAAGCTCGAAAGCATAATGTAATAATCGAAAAACCATTTTTCTTTTTTTGTACATATTTCTCATTACCACAGACTTATGACCAGTACCGGTGTGTCTGGATAAAAGTGCGCTCTGCCTTGAGAATTTCGCGGTAGAAGGCATCTCCATCCGTCTGAGTTCCTAAAATTCGTGAAGCATTCTCCGGACCAACACCCCGTGCTGCAAGAGCGATAACTGCTTTTTTCCCGCTGGAGAGCACGATATTAGCACTTTTTATCAGTCGCTGTTCGATGGCACGCTCCTCCGCGTTTTTCTTTGGCTTACGGATCATCGTGTATTGTTCCTCGTCAAAGGGTTTAAGCGCTGCAATCAGGCGTGCCCCACATTTTGGGCACTGGGGTTGATCCGGAACCCGGGATACGACGGTTCTGCTCTTCCAGTCCCGGCAGTTCATACAAGCCAATACTACATCATCCTGATCAAGCCTGCGCTTTAACGTTGCAATCACTGCATGATCCGCGGTAGGCGGGGGAATCTGATCCCGTGACGAGAGTAGTCCCCCCGCACCAATCAGCGAATGAGGACCAAGGGCAACCTGAATCTTTTGCTCTTTGATCAGGGCAACTATTGCAGCAGCAGTATCGATGTCCATATACTCGGAGAGCAGTTCACGGTACGCTTCCTGCTGTACAACGGTATTATCAAAAAAATCGAGCAGCCGGTGAATACTTATCTTCTCATAGTCCGCATCCGAATCAATTGCCCCAAACTTCTTTGCGATCTGTACCAGTTTCCATTTAAAAAGTGCAGTGCGTTTCAATGCTAGCCGAAGGATGCCGGACATATGGGCCGGATTCAGAGAGAGAAGAAGATCCCGCACATCTGCGGCCCGGATGGACGAGGGTAAGCGGAGGAGCATCCGGTAGGCGTCCAGTTCAAGACCCACGGTAGTGCCATAACGAGCGGAAATCAGGATCGAGAGTACTCGTCCGAGTGCTTCATTTGCCTTGTGCCCGGCACAGACATTGCATACCACACCATCGTCGGTATTTTCAAGCGTGATAAGATCGTCAGTAGGAACAAGCGACCGGTTCTTATCCATCTCGGAAAGGAAGGCTTCGGCAAATGCGATCCCCTCATTTCCCGCAGTGTAATCAGAAATCTTCCGGGTTCTCCGCATTTCACCGACTTCCCGTGCAACATTAAACGGGACCGGAATCTGTTCTCCTTCCCATGAGGGCAGTTCCCCCAGTGCTTTTTTTGCCGGCTCAACCGTAAGTTTTCCGTCAGCAATCTCCAGTACACGCCAGAGCTGCCCCTTGGTGATAAAGACCGCACCGGTGTGCACCCAGCCAACCACGAAGGACTCGTCAAGGGTGCCAACCGTCCTCCGGGAGACCATATCAAAGACTGGCACTTTCCTTTCATCGTGGATCATCGAGAGATTGTTGGAAAGGTACCGCCGCGCCCGCCCGGTCGTGATAATACGACCCCCGTCATTCCGGATGAGACGGTGCTCTTCCATCTGATGACACACATCCTCCAGTAGCGCCTCACACCGGGGATACAGAGCGGTGCGTTCAAGAATCTCGAGAATAGCCGACCGCTCAATCTCAC
The DNA here is from genome assembly GCA_041645055.1 of Methanoregula sp. GTDB lineage: Archaea > Halobacteriota > Methanomicrobia > Methanomicrobiales > Methanospirillaceae > Methanoregula. The sequence goes on from JBAZQT010000003.1 coordinate 14,985, forward strand.
CGTACTCAACCGCGATTGCGGCAATCTGGTTGGCAAGCACATCCGCTGCATCCCGGGGGAGCACGACCGGTTCGATCTCGTTTCCTTTTGCTTTTTTTGCAATAACAAGGGATTCGAGCAAATCATCAAAACCGGTAGCAAAAATGGTGCCCCGGGAAATGGTATTCAGCTGGTGACCGGCACGTCCCACACGCTGCACCAGTCGAGCTACTTCGCGGGGAGATCCGAACTGGATCACATGATCTACACGACCGATATCAATCCCCAGTTCCATGGATGATGTGCAGATGAGGGTCCGGATCTCACCTTTTTTGAATCGTTCTTCTGCATCGATTCTTACTTCTTTCGAGAGAGATCCATGATGCACTTCCACATCCCCGTGCTCGAAGAGCGCATGTCCCAGCGCCTCAGCAGTCACCCGGGTATTGACAAAGACCAGTGTTGACCCTTCGCGTTTCAACGCCTTTGACAGCACGTCAGTCTGGTGTTTGAAATCATCTCCAACATATTTTACCGAGATCTCAAGATGTTTTGCTACCGGTACCTGCACCACAGAACACGGGCGATCCCCGCAGAGGAAGCGGGCGATCTCTTCGGGATTACCCACTGTTGCCGAGAGGCCGATGCGCTGGAATTCCCCGGCGTACACGTGCAGTCGTTCGAGTGCAACTGCGAGCTGTGCGCCGCGCTTGCTCCCGGCCAGCTCGTGGACTTCATCCACGATCACGTACCGGACCTGCTTGAGGTGCTGCCGGAGACGCTTTCCCATGAAGAGAGCCTGGACCGTCTCGGGAGTAGTAATCAGGAGGTCCGGGGGGTTGAGCGCCTGTTTGCGGCGCTCTGCCATCGGCGTATCACCGTGCCGCACTCCTACAGTCAGGCCAAGTTCCCCGCACCACCATTGCATTCGGGACAGGATATCGCGGTTGAGTGCACGAAGAGGTGTAATGTAGATTGCCTTAAAACCCCCACCGGCAGGAAGCGAAAGCAGCCCGTTGAAGACCGGAAACATCGCGCTCTCGGTCTTTCCGGTCCCGGTAGGTGCGATCAGGATTAGATGATTGCCGTGAAGGATTATTGGAATGGCCTGGCTCTGTGCATCTGATAAGCGAGTAAACCCACGTTTACGGATGCACTCCTGTACTTTTGGATTCAGCGATTCAATCTGCTTCATCAGGAATCAATGCACGCAAGGGGCCGATGTATGTCCCATCGGCAAGGATGATCTCGGTATTCTCCTTTCGCATCAGCCGCGAGAGCGGGGAGAATGGTTTTTTTATGATCTGGAGGATGTCGTACCCGGCAATCTCATTAAATGAAGGCATAAACAGAACACGGGAGGGAAAAACGCATTTTCCTGAGGGCTCAGTTCCAGGATCAGCTGTATCTATTCCTGCCCGCAAGTATGCCGGTGACTGGAGCGCACAGCCAACCTCATCCCTGAGCGAGAGCAGGGGATGGTGATGTCCGATGACAACAAGATGCCCAGCGAGGGCTGAAGATGGGATCATATGCCCGTGGAGGTACCCCACACCATCTAGAATTGCCCCGTCCTTGGGCCGGATCTCTCCCTCGTGCAGGAACCTTTCTATGCCGATATCATGGTTCCCCGGAAATACATGGAGAGATAATCTCGATCTTAAGGAATCGAGAATTTTCGGCATTTCATGATACTCCTGCCAAGTCAGTGAGGGGATGCTATGCTTGATATCGCCCAACAGCACCAGCTCATCCGGTTTTGTCAAATCAATAACCTTTTGCAGGCGTTCAAGTCTGCGTTCACTACGGCTTTTAAAATGCAGACCGTGTGCAGCCAGATCAGCCTCAATCCCAAAATGGAGATCTGCAACAATCAGCATGCGCTGCTCGCCTTCGATGACAAGTGCCGGACCTTCAACGATAAATTCCATCTTCATAATGGCTTGACAAATCCTTTCTGGGGCTGATAGCATTCATCCTCAACGACAAGCGCTTCTATCGCAGAGAGCACTTCAGCCTTATCAATGCCCTCCTCACCAGCCAGATTGATGATCTCTTCTATGGCAATACCCCGGGGACTGCTGGTACCCTTCATAATCTCCATTACCCGCTCGCGAACGTCCGAAAGAACGGAGGAATTGGTTTCCGGGGGTTTAATACTCTGCACTGCACATTCAATCATTTCACCAAGTGCTTGCAGTTGTTCAACTGTCTGGGCATAGTGGCGGTGCGCAGTGAGAATATGCTTATCGCTACACCTTCCCTGCCGGACAAGAAGTACCTGTTCAAGTCGTCCAAGGGTTGCTTCAGCGGTTGCAAGGGTCCATTGATCCCGGACTAAACGATCCACAACCATCACATGATCAGGGCGAATGGAGAGATCTACTACATCGTTTCGGCGGTACAACTGGGCCCGACCGGTAACGGTCACAAATGAAGGTACAGGAATTTTTCTGAATTGCTCGGCAAGAGGTGAATTCCTCCCGCCTATAACAAGGTTGAACGCTCCGGTGGGATCTGCAAGCCTGCATCGCAGCATATCTCCATTTTCAGTAACCTCTGTGATAGCCCCCGCAAGGTACACAAACCGGCACCAACAAGCTCCGGGTGTTACTACCCAGGCCGCGCTCAGCCCGTCATCATCATGAACTAAAAGAGTTGATCCGGAAAAATCCCCGGCAAATACCCGTGCAGCCCCTTCCATATTTCCTATTAAAATGGTCAGGATGAGTTATTCAAGATATAGTCATTACAATTACATAGGTTCAGCCACACGACATGCACGTGGTATGAAGTCGTAGCTCACTTTTCCTTATCGCATCCCGTGCCGCATCGACATCGTTTGTGGACATGACAAACGTATAAGTATTTACGTATGAGACCGCAGCCTTGTAATCATCTCCCCAAAGTGTATGGGAAGGACCTGCTTTCTCTTGGAGCATTTCCAGTTGATCTTCCATTGTCTGGAGATCAGCAAAGATCTTCATCACATAATTGATCTTGCTGTACTGGTGCGTGCCCGTTCCGACAGGAATGATAATGGGCTGGGGTACCTGGTCGTAGTCATCACCATAAAAACCGATAAGCCGGGTGGTGGTGGTCTCAATGTAAACATAATCACGGGTTCCATCGGAAAAAACCCGGAATGAGGGTTTGTTCGAAGGGAGATGTATCCGTATTCCCGATGTGACATGCTTAAGCGAGGGAAACTCCAACAGGGCAACATCGTAGCCTTCGCGGGAGAGGAGACCGTTTAAGAGAAGTGCTTTTTCATCGCTGTCTCCCTTCCCATCAAGAATCACTTCTACCGGATAGCGTGGGTTGTCAGCAGTAGTGTTATCATACGGGATCTGCTGGACAAAACTGGTCACCATTTCAAGATATTCATCATCGGTCAGATTGTAACTGCCCCGGTATCGGGTCTTTCGTATTTCTTTGAGCATGTCTGTATAGAATAAGTCGAGAGCCGGATCTTCCATCATCTTGCGATACAAATACCCAAAATCTTCAAATCCGTTTCCTTGTTGCTTGTTAGTTGAGGTGCTGGCTGCACGGTAAAGAGACGTGTTTACCGGAATATTTACACTGTAACTGTCAGAGCGGTAGCGGAAATCAAATCGCCGGTATTCCGTGGAATCTGTTAAGGATGGTGATATAATGAGATTCTGGTAAGATTGATTGGATTGATTATTTGTAGTAGTAGAGGCAGGTTCAGGAGTCTCGACAATAACATACGAAGTCTCCATCACTTCAGGATGACTTGCAGGAACAGTTACTGGTGTGGGTGAGGGGGTGACAGGCGCGCGGGGAAGAATCGGAGAGAACAGGCATCCCGCAGTGCAGAGCAGAATAATGATTAAACAAAATATAAAAGAAAGGTGGATTTCTGCACGCTGCATGTACACATTATTGGAAGGGGACCCACTTCAATATTGAGGTGACAGGCTGTTAAAACGAAAAACTTTATCGTTTGGCACGAGACAAAACGCCACCAATAAGGAAGACCATTGCGAGTGCACCGATTGCAAGAGACCACGGAAGAGGTGATTTTGTCGTAGTTAATATCGGAGTAACGGGTGCAGTCAGATCTTTGGGAGGTAAAAGTGTGGGGTCTAAAGCCTGTGCCCGTGCGAATGCAGTCTTTGCCTCATCAATCCTGCCGAGATGCCGGAGTGCGTCACCCTTGTTATACCAGGCAATAGCATGCGTTGTAGTCAGGTTACCTTCCGAGGCCAGCGCTGCATCTGCTGCTATAAGTGCTTCATCATATCGTCCGGTTACCGTGAGTATGCCAGCACGGTTGGCCTGTATAACGGGCATTAAAGAGCTCACATTGAGTGCGAGCGCCTGATCTGCTGCTTGTAAGGCTTCCTTGTATTTTCCTTCATTTGCAAGATCCACACTTTTTGAGTAGAGCGCACCGGCTGACTGAAGTTCTGCTGGAACATCTGCCGCAGTTACCATAACAGGGACGAGAAGCAGGACAATAAAACATACTGTAACGAAACGAAAATTCATCAGAATCTACCTTAACTATTCTTTGACTTCAGATATTATAAAAAGAGTAGAAAGTCTGGTTAATAATTGCGTCGGACAACTGCAAGGAAACCAACAATTCCGAGACCGAGCAGAACAATCCATTCTGGCAGGGGAGAATAAGTTGTCTTTTTTGCAACAGTAATTGAAGTCTGGATTGCTGTTGAAGTGACCGTCGTTATAGGTGTTGAAATTGTTTCTTTGGGTAATGTGGTCGACACAGTGGTAGAGGTGGTTGTTACCACCATTGGTTCCGGAGCAAGGAAAGTAATCGTTGCAGCGGATCTCGTCTTTCCTACCGATTCATTTCCTCCTCCAGCTCCATAGCTCTCCTGCATATTGTTGAGGTTCTGGGATAGAGTGAAAGAATAAGTACCAGGGGGATAGATCACATCACCCTGGATATTACGGGCAGCATGATCCCAAAGATATCCATCTTTCCAGAGATAGGGTGAAGACGTAACATAGGGGTTAGCATCGAACGGTAGGATCTGGGTATTTGCCCCGCCATAACTTCCGGTATAGATATTGGGTATATTCCGCGACAGTGGATCGGTCAGTTTAACCGTGAAGAAACTATCGGATGGATTTGAGTTGGGGCGATTGAGATATTTGAGCGCCGGGTAAAGGTTCGTATCAATGCGGTAGGTAATATTTGTCGTACGAGGAATTGTCATTCCTGTTACATCCTGATCATGATCCACGTCCCAGATCTTGAGAGTAATGCTGGGATCGCGGAGATCAAAGACCGGGAAATTGGGTTGCTTGTCCTCACAATACCATGTTCCAGTATATCCTGTAAATATTTCCGGGCTGACATTGAAATGATAAATTTTATTAGAAAAGGAATTGAGTTCAAAGAGAGTCATATTTTTTACAGGAGATCCACTCGGGGAAGTACCATTTTGCCACCACGCAATTGTACGACAACCGTTCAAAGCAGACGATATATCGACATCATTTTCACCGATAAAAACAGGAGAACCAGCCGCAATTTTGTTCAGACTAGCAGCAGTGGGAGCAATGAGCATAAATATTACACAAAAAGTGAATAAAAAATATTTTCCTTGCATAGAAGTAATTTCAAAACCATTATGATAAACATTATGACATTCATAAAAAGGATACATCGTTTTCCATTGCATGAAAATGAGCAACAATCAAAAATACAGTTCACCATAATAAAATAATCAGCAACTAAGAGGACACCCATGGAGGAGAGCCACACCATCTGGATAGAGAAATATCGCCCATCCCGGCTCGCCGATATCGTGGGCCAGGATGAGATCGTGGAGCGATTGTCATCATACGTGAAGAGCGGCAACCTCCCCCACCTCCTGTTTACAGGAAGTGCCGGTGTTGGTAAGACTACTGCGGCAGTCACACTTGCAAAAGAGTTTTACAAGGATTCCTACCAGATGAATTTCCGCGAGATGAATGCTTCGGATGAGCGCGGGATTGATGTGGTGCGAAACCAGATCAAACAATTTGCCCGCACAACCCCGCTTGGAGACGCAACATTCAAAATTCTTTTTCTGGATGAAGCTGATGCGCTGACAACTGACGCGCAGGCTGCACTGAGAAGGACAATGGAAAGCTATGCGCAGACCTGCCGGTTCATCCTTTCCTGCAATTATTCCTCAAAAATTATCGATCCAATCCAGAGCAGGTGTGCAATCTACCGATTCAAACCGCTTGGCCCGGAAGCGGTAAAAGAAGAAGTGCGAAGGATTTCAGGTAAAGAAGGACTTATCGTCACTCCTGGTGCAATGGATGCAATTGTTTATATCGCCCAGGGAGATATGCGCAAGGCAATCAATGCATTGCAGGGTGGAGCGATCATCAGTGCAACAATCGATGAGAAGATGATCTATGCGATCACTTCCACCGCTCGCCCCGATGAGATCAATGAACTTCTGACACTCTCCCTTGCTGGCGACTTTGATGGGGCCGAATCGCTACTCAATCAACTGCTGCACGAACGCGGAATCGCCCCCAACGAATTAATCAACCAGTGTTATCGTGCGCTCGTTAAACGGGATATGAACAGGAGTCTAAAAGTACAGTTGATTGACCATATCGGTGAGACGGACTTCCGGCTTTCTGAAGGTGCAAACAGCGATATTCAGATGGAAGCGCTCATTGCCAGGTTTGTGCTCACCGCACAGAAAAACCAGTGAGGAGGAGCATGGATAAAACTCCCGATCTGCATGAAACGGATAAAACCGGAGACTGGAGCCGGTTACTCAAAAGCCGGTATAAAAAAGAGCTGGGTGAAATCTCGCGGGAATATCCCCACAAACGTTCTCTCTATATTGACTACCGGGAGATCGAGCGTTTCGGTAAAGCCGGCATCGCAATGGCTGATGAGCTGCTCGAAAATCCCGGAAAAGTACTAGAGGATGTGGGAGAAGCAATAAAAAGCGGGCAGCTCGTACGAACAAAAGATGGCAAAGAGCCCAAAGGCATCAATATCCGGTTTACTAATCTCCCGAAAAAAATTGCTATCCGAAACATCAGGTCGGATGATATCAATACGTTTGTCTCTGCTGAAGGGATCCTGCGCAAGACCACTGAAGTCCGTCCGCGCGTGGTTGAAGCTGTTTTCAAATGCCCTGCCGGTCATTTCACCGTCAGGAAACAAAAGTACGGAAAGTTCATTGAACCTGACGGATGTGCTACTGACGGTTGTACATTTAAAAAGCTCGAACTTTTACCCAAACGTTCAAAATTTGTGGACTCCCAGAAACTCAGAATTCAGGAATCTCCGGAAGGATTGCGGGGAGGTGAACAACCACAGACATTGGACATTGACGTAACAGATGATCTATCGGGAAAGGTATCTCCGGGAGACCGGGTAATTATCAACGGTATCCTCCGCTCGATGCAGCGGGTAGTCAAAGGTGAGAAAAGTACGGTTTTTGATATTTTCCTTGAATGCAATTCCATCGAAATCGCGGAAAAGGAGTTCGAGGAAGTTGAGATCGATGAGAACGCCGAAAACGAAATTATCGCCCTGAGCAAAGATCCGATGATCTACCGGATGATCACGCATTCGGTTGCCCCTACAATTTATGGTAGCGAAGACGTGAAACAGGCAATTGTGCTACAATTGTTCGGGGGAATTGCAAAAGAAATGCCGGACGGGAGCCGCCTCAGGGGTGATATCCATGTCCTGCTGATCGGTGACCCTGGTATTGCAAAAAGCCAGCTGCTCAGATATGTAGTGAAACTCTCACCCCGCGCCATCTATACGAGTGGCCAGTCGTCGACATCTGCCGGATTGACTGCTGCCGCAGTCAAAGATGAATTTGGTGAAGGTCGCTGGACGCTCGAAGCAGGTGCGCTTGTCCTTGCAGACATGGGTGTAGCAGCAGTCGATGAGATGGACAAGATGCAGAAAGAGGATCGCTCTGCCCTGCATGAAGCAATGGAACAGCAGACCATCAGCGTTGCAAAGGCCGGTATCACAGCAACCCTCAAGTCACGGTGTGCCCTTCTCGGTGCCGCTAACCCAAAGTACGGGAGATTTGATATGTTTGGCGATATTGCCGACCAGATTAATATGCCCCCATCACTTCTTTCGCGGTTTGATCTGATCTTCATCATGACCGATCAGCCCGAACAGAAAAGAGATCTTGCCATCGCTGAACATATCCTCAAAACACATAGCGTCGGAGAACTGATCGCGCAACACAAAAAAACACCGATTCCCGGTGTCACACAGGATTACATTTTACAGCAGCTTAAACCGGTGATGCCTGATATTGATCCGGCCCTGTTCAGGAAATATATCGCCTATGCCAAACGCTCATGTTTTCCGATGCTTTCAATAGAAGCAAAGGAAGCACTTATCGGATATTATCTCCGTCTCAGGGGACTAGCCGAACCCAACAAAGCAGTTCCGGTAACAGCACGGCAGCTTGAAGCACTCGTGAGGCTTGCCGAGGCAAGTGCGCGTATCCGACTTTCGAATACTATTGAGATAGCCGATGCAGAACGAGTCATCCATATCGTAGATGCATGCTTGCGACAGGTTGCTTATGATGCAAAAACCGGCACCTTTGATATTGACAAAGTCACAACGGGGATTTCCAAAGAGAAGAGGGATATCGTTCGGGTGATCAAGGATGCAATCCGTGACATTGGCGGTGAAGGAAAGCGAGCCGGTATTGAACAGGTAGTCGACGCGGTCACGTCAAAAGGTTTCGGCAGGGATAAAGTAAGAGATGGCATTGATATGCTCCTGCGCAACGGGGAAGCGATGGAGCCTAAGCAGGGCATCATCCAGTTAATTTGAGGTTCTTATGAAAACTGACAGGGAACAAGCCATCTTTGAAGCGGGGATTAAACTCGGTGCGCTGTACCATCAGTGGGTTGGCACTCCCATCTCACGGAATTCCGCATCGAGTGTAGAGACCGCAATAGAAAAAGCGGTGATTCTGCAACCATTTGTTGAAGAGATCACCGTTCATCTCAATCGCACTATGATGACAGAAAACACCTTCGGGTATAGTGAACTTTCCGGGCTCATGTTTGAAGCAGAGATCATCACACGGGTCGGATTTTCGTATTGTCGGGCACGACTTTCTCCTGAAGCCGGGTATCCCCTCATGAAGATTATGGAGTGCAATGAAATCTCCGGCATTTCCCATCACTGACGATCATATCCATATCGATCCGGTTAACGGACGGGGTATTGAAGCTGCAAAGGATTTTTTCAGGGCGGGAGGGACACATATGTTCCTTGTCTCAAAACCATCTTGGTCCCTTTCAGTTCATCCAACTTGTGGAACAGACTATGAAAAAGTCTTTGATGAAACCTTGCGGGTTGCAGAGATGGTCAGGGGAATCGGCCTTGGGGTTCATACAATACTTGGAGTTCACCCGGCAGAGATCAGCAGGCTGACCGAACGCATGAATCTGGTTGAGGCAGTCACCGTGATGAAAGAGGGACTCGATTGCGCTGCGCGGTATGTGCTGGAAGGAAAAGCAGTTGCACTCAAGAGCGGAAGACCACACTATGAGGTGAGCCCGGAGGTCCTTGCTGCATCCAACGAGGTACTCGCGCACGCGCTCAACCTTGCAGCTGAATGCAAATGCGCACTCCAGATCCATGCGGAAACCGGACCGTGTACCAATGTCGTGGAGATGGCCCAAAGAGCAAAGATGCCAAAAGAGCGGGTCGTGAAACATTACGGGTCTCCAGATACCCCATTGCATCCCTCGCTGATTGCAAAACACGATGCCATCTGCCAGCTTGCTCGCGAGATGCGCCCCTTCACGATGGAAAGCGATTACATGGATGAAAATTCCCGGCCTGGAGCGGTGATCGGGCCGAAATCAGTTCCCCGGTATACAAACCAGTTACTCAAAAACGGCCTTATTACTGAGGAAGACTGTTTCCGCATACATGCAGAAACGATTGAGAAAGTATACAGTGTTGCAATCACGGTAAGATAATTCCCCTACTCACCTTTTTCATGCCACCCACCCAATGAATATACAATGTTTTTAAAAGTTCATCACCTGCCAGGATCGGGAGATGTTGTTGCCGTCTGCGATTGTGAATTACTCAATACAACAATCAGTCACGACAAGTTCAGCTTGACTGTTCACGATTCATTTTACGGTACTACCCCTGCTAGTGAAGAAGAAGTGCGATCCGCACTGGAAAACGCTGGAAATATCAACCTGATTGGTGAGCGTGCAGTGAACGTGGCCATCAGCATGGGTTTTGTCACCCGTTCAGAATGTATCATGATTGGAAAAATACCGCACGTACAGATTTACCAGGTTTAAGTATGAGTATACAGGATCAATTCTGCCCAAAATGTGGCAAACCAAAAGAAAATGAAGGGCTTTGCAATGAGTGTCAGGTAAAAAGTACCAAATGGTTCACCTGCGATAAACGTGCAATGAGCACCCACTGCCCTAGCTGCGATGCGATAAAAATCCAGAGTACCTGGACGGACTCTACAAAGGAGCGGGCAGAGATTGCACCGGACCTCGCGAGATCCGCTGTGCGCCTGCACCCGGATGTAAAAAAGGCAGTTATTGATGTCACGGTAGTGGACATGACCGTAAACCGGTCGCGCGCATACCTTGAGATCCGGGGCCAGTTGTACGATAAGCCTGTGGAGGAGAAATGCACTGTTGAACTGGTGTGGCATAAGGAGCAATGCGATCGCTGTAACAGGATAAGCGGCAGTTATTATGAGGGGGTTGTGCAGGTTCGCGCTGAAGGGAGAATTCCCAATAAATACGAGATCAAGATGGCTCAAACCATAGCCCAGCAGACAGAAGACAATCTCCAGTCAGGAGGTGAACGCCTCTCGTTCATTAATGACATGAATGAGATTCATGACGGCCTTGACATCATCATCGGATCCCAGCATATCGGCACCCTGATCTGCAAGAATATTATTGCCCAGTTAGGAGGCAGGTACACAACCCATCCAAAACTGGTTGGGGAAAAGAACGGCAGACAACTATTTCGTATTACCTACGCCCTGCGCATTCCCCGTTTCCAGAAACAGGACATCGTCATTAGCCGGGGTAGATATGCAGAGGTTGATCGCGTGGAGTCCAATCATATCCGTGTGATGGATCTTGGTGACGGTATGTTCCGCGCAATAAAAGACGATGATGTGGAACGAATTGTCGGCAATGCCCGGGATGCAATTGAGGCGCAGGTAGTTTTTTCCGATAAGGATATCATTGGAATCCTTGATCCTGACACTGCTCGTACTATTGAATTCAAGAAATTTGCATGGATGTGTGCCCGACCCGGGGATCATCTCAACATTTTACGCGATGGAGATCAGATCGTAGTAGTCAGGTAAGGAATGCGCGTCAGAGCGGTGCCAAAGGAAAAGATCCGGGCTATCCAGGAAGAGGACTGGATCGATCGGAACCGGAGTCCTTATGCGGAAGGCGAAATTCTCTGGGTGCCGGTAAAAGACGGTGCCGAATGTGATCGCGAGATTCCTGAGATCCATCAATACACGGGAAGAGGATTTTTCATGATTGGCGAGATAGCCGTCATTCATGGAAAGAAGCCAGCCCACTTTGCAGTTGAAGAGATTATTCAGTTTCGTCACCCGCATGGGGTGCTCTGGATTGAGTCGCTCAATGAGGTGACGAGGACACCATCAACGGAAGTACTCTGGGGAGATGTGGGCGAAGTCCGGCATAAGGAGAATGGGTATACCTACATTTTGGATCCCCGCAGGGTGATGTTCTCGCAGGGAAACCGGCTCGAAAAACTGCGCATGGCTGCACTCGTGCAGGAAAGTGGCCAGCAGGAACGGGTGGCTGATATGTTTGCTGGTATCGGGTATTTCACCCTGCCGGTTGCCGGCAGCGGAGGACGAGTCCATGCAATGGAGATCAATCCGGTGGCATTTGCGTACCTGGAACGAAATATTATTGCAAACGGATTATCCGATTTTGTTACTCCATCCCTTGGCGATTGTCGGGAACTCCTTTCAGGAACCTACAACAGGATTATCATGGGACACTTTGAATCCATCTGCATGCTGCCAGAAGCCCTAAAGCACGTGGAGTCGGGAAGCACCATCCATCTCCACAGTATCGGGAGTGTGGAAGACCAGATCACGGAATGCTGTACAAGCACAGGTTTTTCTTCCACCATAATTGTACATAAAGTAAAGAAATACCGGCCACATGTCTGGCATGTGGTTCAGGATGTGACTCTCGCATGACTCTTGTACAGACACTTGCCGGAAAACAGATTGTTGTCGCAGTCACTGGAAGTATTGCCGCTGTCGAAGTAGTAAAACTCATCCATGCCCTTCGCCGTCGCGGTGCGATTGTCCAGTCGGTAATGAGTACTGCAGCAACCGGCATCATCCACCCGGACGCGCTTACCTATGCCAGCGGGAGGGATACCATCCAGCGTTTATCCGGTATGGTGGAGCATGTGCAGTATTGCGGGGATGAGGGAAGTGCGGACCTGTTGCTCATAGCTCCCTGCACCGCAAACACTATCGGCAAGATCGCAACCGGCATTGATGACACTACTGTCACAACATTTGCTACTACTGCTATCGGCAGTGGGAAACCAGTATTAATAGTTCCTGCCATGCACCATAGCATGTATCGTCACCCGGCAGTTGTGGATAATATCGTTCTCCTGAAACAATGGGGAGTGGAATTTGTCGGACCCCGAATCGATGAGGGAAAGGCCAAAATTGCCGATACTGAAGTGATTGTTCTTATGTGCGAGCGGGCAGTCTTACAAAAACCGCTCGAAGGACAGCGTGTACTGATTACTAGTGGTCCGTGCAGGGAACCCGTGGATGATATCCGAGTGCTGACCACCCGATCAAGCGGGTTTATGGGAAGAGCACTTGCACTTCAGGCATATCGTCTGGGTGCGGACGTGACCGTTGTTCATCAGGATACATTTCCGTGCGTGAACAATGTGCACATCGAAACCGCTGACGAAATGCGCACTGCGGTTCACAACGTTTTCGCCGGAGATGGTGCTGACATATATGTCAGCGCAGCAGCAATCTCTGATTTCGCTCCTCTGAAGATCAAAGGTAAAATTCCAAGTGGAAAACGGATTCAGCTTGATCTCAAACCCTTGCCCAAATTGCTTGATGAAGTTGTAACAAAATATTCTCCCCGAACCATTGCATTCAAACTTGGCAGAGACCAGGAAAAAATGGCTGATAGAATGATTTCGGGAGGGGGTATTGAGATGGTAATGATAAATGCACCCGAAACTATGGGGAGCGATTGCGGTGAGTATGTGATAGTGACGCGTAGGAAAAAGTTTGCAGTAAATGGAACAAAAGAAGAGATCGCGGCTGCCATCTGGGAAAAAATGTTACAATAAATTCTTCTCCTTAATTTTAGATCGAACTCAGCAGGTTTGTGACAAAAAGAAAAAATCACCACGGGTTGAATGGGAATTCATTTATCTACCCGACACACGCTGACAGGATTCATTAATGAGGAAAAACACCTAACAATTTCATATATTCATGGAGGCCTCCCCATCAGACAAAACTGTGTTGTAGCATTCTCTCCGGGCCATATATCAGGCTATTTTAAAAGAGTTGAGGGAAGCACATCGTTAACTACGGGTAGTATTGGTGCGGGGATTGTCATTACGGAAGGAGTGACCGCAATAGTCCGGCACGCAGATACACCCTCTGTGGTTATCAGACACCGGGCTGTGGATGGTATAACATCTACAATTTCGTGTGAATCGCCCCCCCTCACTTCAATCATGAAACGACTGGGAGTGACTGCATCCATCACAACGGAATGTCATCTGCCGATTGGTGCAGGATTTGGGCTTTCCGCTGCAGCCCTTCTTGCATCCGCTACTGCGTTAAACCGTCTCTTTACTCTCGGGTTAACTTCATGGGATATTGCCCGCCACTCTCATGAGATTGAAGTTGAACACCGGACAGGGCTTGGCGATGTGTCTGCAGCTCAGGGAGGCGGGCGGGTCATCAGGCATGGTCCGGGTATCGATGCGAGGATTGAACGGAAATTTGATCTACCTGAATCCCTGTACTCTGTAAGTTTTGGACCGATTCATACCCCTACGGTTATTGGCTCACCTTCCCAGATGGAACTGGTTTCCTCTGCTTTTCCTCTTGCAGCTCCCCTTGACGCAAGAGATTTTTTTATAAAATCAAAAAAGTTTGCCGAGCAGAGCGGACTGATAACTGACTCAGTAAAAAAAGTGTTTCGTGTATGCGATAAGGAGGAGATCCCGGTTGGAATGACCATGCTCGGAGATGGCGTCTTTGCCTATGGAAAAAAAGCCCGGGGAATACTCGCTCCTTTTGGTGAAGTGTACGAATTCCAGGTATCACCCACCGGTCCAAGAATCATGGAGGATACTATATGATTCCACAGGATCATCCACGGTATCATTCGCTGGTCACCCGTGAAAAACTTGCACAGAGCGCCCGCTCCGGAGTTGTATCATTAGAAGGGCTCACTGCTCATGGAAGAGGAGAGGCTTTCGATTACCTGATTGGAGAGAGGACAACAGACAGTGCTCATTTTGCTGAACGAATCGCTGCAGCATTACTCATCTCCGCACGCCACCCGGTTATTTCTGTGAATGGCAACACAGCAGCACTCGCCGCACAACAAATTGCAGATCTCCAGAAGGCAAGCGGGGCAATCGTAGAAGTAAACCTCTTTCATAGGACAGAAGAACGTGTGCAGCAGATCGAAGAACTGCTTCGCGAGTCGGGATCCGATGTTTTTTCCGGAGATGCAGAGCGGTTACTCCCGCTTTCCCATGATCGCGCTTGGTGCCGGCGTGAAGGAATGTACTCTGCTGATGTTGTCCTTGTTCCCCTTGAAGACGGGGACCGATGCGAGGCTCTGGTGCGGATGGGTAAAACGGTCATAGCAATCGATTTGAACCCACTCTCCCGCACTGCCCGCTCCGCAACACTTACCATTGTTGATGAGCTCACCCGCGCACTCACGGGTATTACCCGTGCCTGCAAAGAAATATCCGAATCTGAGTGCAGGCAACTCACCGGTTCAGTTGACAATCATTATATTTTGTCAGAAGCAATACGTGAGATAACCGTGAGGCTTTGCCATGCTATGGATTGAAAAATTCCGCCCGAAAGAATTTGGAGAAATTCTCGGACAGGAGCCATCAGTCCGCCTTTTATCATCGTTTGCAAAGGACCATACTCTGCCCCACCTGATCCTCACCGGACCGCATGGAACGGGAAAGAGCGTGGCTGTCGAATGCTTTGCAAGGACACTGTATGGGGAAAACTGGGAACTCAATACATCTGTATTCCAGACCGCTGACCTTTTTTCCCAGGGAAAAACGTTTCTTGAACAGGATGAGCGTTATGCCCACATTTACCAGAAAAATCAATCGCTCATTAACAATTTCAAATATATTATCAAATGGTACGCATCGTTACGACCGCTGGATACAGAATTCAAACTGATGGTCTTTGAAGATGCCCACACACTTACGCTCGATGCCCAGCAAGCGTTACGGAGGATTATGGAACGGTCGAGTGGTACCTGCCGATTTATCTTTACTACTACGAACCAGAGTTCAATAATTCCCGCAATTACTTCTCGCTGCCTTCCGCTGCTCTTTACCCCGCTTGATCAAGACATTATGCTAAGATACCTTCGCACAATAAAGGAAAACGAACCCGCCGACAAACAGGGTTGTTCGGATGATGATCTGGAATTGATTGTTCAGGCAGCACGGGGAGATATGCGCCGGGCAATCCTTCTGCTACAGGTAGCTTTAGAGACCGGAAAATGTCACAGTCTCTTTGAAATTGATCAATCTGAAACAGCTAACGTGTCGGCTTCAGCAGTTAAAGCAATCAAAGACGGAGATATTCGTGGGGCGGTCAGGAGGCTTGAATCACTGATGATTGATTACGGATTGTCCGGCAGTGAAGTGCTTGAACAGATCAGGACAATCACCAGAAGGGAATACAATCATCCGGCACTTGCTGTTGCACTTGCAGATGCAGAACTGCGTATGCGACATAGCAACAATGAATTTATTCAGATCGGGGCATTTGCTACAAGAGTCCATACGGTGTTGTCATGAGTGCAATAAGACATGACAAAATCCAACACCATTATGATTCCATCGCTGATGTGTATGATCATCATTACGATCATCGCCGTGGAAGGAGTTACCACACACACGTCAGCAGCCAACTCATGCACCCGTTACCCAGAGGCGGAAAACTTCTTGATATCGGATGCGGAACCGGACTATTTGTTGAGAAATTCATTAAAACCGGTGGAACTGCGGTTGGACTCGATATCAGCGAAAAAATGATCTCGAGGGCACAGTGGAGATGCCCGACAAGTGATTTTATTATAGGAACCGGTGAAAAAATTCCCTTTTCTGACAATTCTTTCGAGGCCATTTCCAGTCTTCTTGTGTTCAGTTACGTAAAAGATCCCCATGCAATGCTCAACGAATCCTACCGGGTATTAAAACCCGGTGGAGTCATTTCAATCTGTACATTAGGAAAAAAACTTCTAACCCGGGGAATTCCGGCAATCTACCTACTCAGCGAGAAAATGAAGTTCAACCACATTCTAATGAAGGACTTCGGAGAGCATTATTACGATAAGGACGAGATGATTGGTCTCTTTTCGGAAGCCGGGTTTACAGAAGTGGGTGTATCCTGGTGTTCCTTTGCTCATATTGACATGATAGATCCGCTTTTTAACTTCGCCCGAAAGGTCGAGCCATTTGTTGAGAAAATGGTTCCACAGCTGGCGTATAATATCTGTGTGAGCGGAAAAAAACCTGTGGAATAATAAAAAAGATTATTTTTTCTGCAACTTCTTAAGAACGCGCTCCTTTTTCTGCATCGCTGCTTCGGCAGCATGCAACACACCTTCTTTCATGGCATCAAAGTTACGCGAATCCGTATCAACGACCTTTTTCACAGGAGTATAAGCAGATTCCCTGAATCTCGGCGTGAAATCGCATTCCTTCCCCTCTATAAGAAGCACAGATTCCGGTTTGCCCGGTTCAACATACCCAACCTGACGCATTCTGACACCCGCAGTTTTTACAATCCTGCAAATCTCATCTGCGGCATCAGGGGGAGCTACAATGAGGAGTGCATCGAGAGATACGCCAAGATAGTCAATCTCCAGTTTCTCAAGCATATCTCTGACGTGAGACTCAACCAGTGTGGTTGTAGCTGCTTCATCGATGACAATCCGGCAATTCGCTGTCTCTGCCATCTCGAAAACATCACCTCTCAACCCGCCATTCGTTACATCTGTCATGGCATGAATATGGGAGAAAACCTCACTTTTCATCAGGGTCTCGCAGGCCATAAGGAAGTTGAGATTGATAGTATATTCTACAACCTCAGGAAATCCCGAGTATATAGCTGCGGTTGCAATCGTCCCACCACCAGCTCCTTCAGACATGAGGATGACATCACCGGCCTTAGTTGCTTTGCGGGCAGTAAGATGATCAGCAACTCCTACTGCACCGACACAACCGGTTAACCGGTTCCCAAGTACCATATCCCCACCAATTCTTAATGTTGAACCCGTGACCAGTGGCACATTCATTGCTTCACCAACGGTGGTAATTCCCGCGGTATAATCAAAAATCTTTGCAACGTCCCCGTCATCAGCAACATGGATGTCTGAAAAGAGCATGACGGGTTTTGCTCCCATTACATAAGCATCGCGGAGCGTTGCCCGGGTAACATGAAATCCTGCAAGGAAAGGGTAATCGGAAAGGCGGGAGTGCATACCATCAACAGTACATATGATATATTTTCCCTCTGCACAGACGGCACCCGCGTCATCCATCTCATCTACCCCAACTGAAGCCGAGGTTTTTCCAATGATACGGGCGATCTGGCGATGGGCAAAAAAATCTCCCTGTCCCCGGGATCCAACGCCGAACTCCCCCATATTTACGTGGGCAGGTTCAAATTCAAAAAAATCACCTTTTAATCCGAGGGTATTTTCAACTTCATTGATCACGGCCTGCGAGAATGCATCTGCATACGTCCTCCTGACATTTTTCATTTCAAGGACACGGTCAGTAAGGTTTTTTTGTAAGGTTTCTCGATCCGAACATCCGGAAAATCTTCTGCGGACATATTCCTCAACATCCATACTTTCCTGTACGTGCGAGAGACATAAAAATGCGGAGCATAAGAAAAAGAAAGTTCTCTGCTATTATTTAGTAAGCAGCAAAAATCCGAACAATCAATGGGATTTCTATCCGAAAATACTATGACAACGTTTTTTTTAGGAAATATTGGTCAACTGAGTAATCGCCCTTGTTTTCTCGACGAAAAATGCGATTTGATAAAAAAATTATCTGAGAAGAACTCCACACACATCTGAAAAACACCGGAGTGCATCGTCAAATTTCCCGCTTTTTAAATATGAGAGACCCTTCACCATACCAGTTCGAACGTCATTGATGTCAATATAATATGCCTGGTCAAATGCACGAGCAGATTCATTCAGTCTTCCAAGCATAAAACATGAATTGCTCATCACAACCCACGCATCTGCAATAGTTGGATTTATTTCAAGTGCTTTCTCAAGACATCGTATTGCGTCTTCATGCCGTGACAACATACTAAGAGAGAGCCCTTTCTGGTAGAGAGCTTTAGCATTCCGGGGATCGAGAGCCAAGGCACGGTCAAGCACTTCAATCGATTCCCGGTACCGTTTTAGGTTAATGAGGGCCATTCCTTTTTTTAAGAGAGCGGATAAGAAAAATGGATATATTTTAAGGGCGCGATCATAACAAATTATTTCTTCTTCATACCATCTAAGTTTGCCAAAAGCAAATCCTTTGTTCACCCATGCTGAAAGATAGCGAGGTCTGATTTCAATGGCACGATTACAACAGCGAACCTCAGCTTCAAACTTGCCAAGCATACCTTGTGCAACACCTTTGTTATTCCATGCCACAGCATTCTCTGGATCTATTGCAAGCACCATCTCACAGCATTTGAGTTTGTCCAAAAATCGGTCGAGCATGCCATAGGCAAATGCTTTGTTGTTCCATGCATCAACACACTGCGGATCCAGAACAAGCGCTTTATCGCAGCACTCGATCTCTTCTTCGTAACGTCCTAATTTCCCAAGGGCAAAACCCTTACCTACCCAAGCAAGTGCGAGTGTTGGATCTTCAGCAAGTGCGAGAGAAAATGACGTGAGAGCATCCGAATGTCGCCCCTCACGTCCTAATACAAGACCATCATGGTAGAATTCCCGGCCTTTTTGACGGGATTCACTTATTGGGGAAATGTCAGGCAGAGTGGACATTAAATCGCAATCCTTATGAGAGGACGATTATCCTGTGGAAATGCTTAGTGCCGGTGATATTTATTTTCACGGATTATGGAAAGGGTGAAGTGATGTCTTAAAAAGGTATTGTATAGTATGTATTGGATAAAGATATCGGGTTCACTTAAGGATAACAACATTACTTATGTGAGAATGATTTCAATAAAAATATAATGTTGTATCTCTAATATTCAGAAATTGTCATTTTTTCAAGGGAATACTGATGCAATATCTCCGGTAATCGGAGGTATCCTCTGCATTGCGATAACGATGATGCTCGCTGTTCTTGTTCTACTTCTCTTTCATATGCCTAATTTTGTATTGCAGGATTCTGAAGTGCCTGCAATTTTTAAAATAACCAAGATAACACAGGGTACACATTTTGATAGTATAATGGTAGTGAAAAATACGGGTTCAATCGGATATAAAAACCAGAACCTATACGCAAAGACCTATAAAAATGGTATCCAGCTGGATTGCGTCATTTCAACAATGAACGGGCATGATTTTATTAGTTCACACCATTTTGGTATCCAGAATATAAAGGGAATGAGTGGGAAAACATGGTACTCTAATTTAGCGATCAGTATCAATTACAAAGACAGGACGTTCGAAACAGGAGACAAGATCACATTCGAAGTTTTTGATAACACAACGAATCAGATCATCTCTCGCCATATATTCGCTGCGTAAAAAAGATCAATAAATAGATCAATAATAAAATAGATTGCAGATTTTTGGCTAATCATCCATTCGTTTGAATACACCTTTTTTTGCTTTAAGAATTTTACATTCGGGGCATCTCCAAGTATCTGGCACATCTTTCCATGCAGTTCCGCAGGCAACACCATTTTTTGGATCTCCTTTTGCAGCATTATAAATATAGTGACATTCCAGGCAAACCCAACGCTCGCATTTTGTATCTTGTGTCAAATCAATTCAACTCCTCGCAATAGTTTCTGGTATTCTGATTATTAAGTTAATATTTATGAATTCTCTCCTACAGGCAATCCTCCTTATCGTTGAGAGAACGAGGAAATGCAAGTCCACAATTTGCCAGATTGCGTGAACAAAGCCGCGCCACACGAATAGGTTCCGGAATCTTTCCCTCAAGAGTGAAATCATTACACAATTTCGAAGCATCTGTAAGACTCAGTCCCCAAGCCCGCAGGTAAATGGTCTTTTGCGTGTGAAGAGTAACAGGTAAACGCTCACCCAATTTCTGGTAGGCAGAAATTCTCTCCTCATCAAAGGGAAAATTATGCCTGATATCGACTTCCAGTCCGTCTGAATCTTCATAAGATACACAGATTATTGGTATTCCCGACTCATGTGAAATCCTTTCAGGGTCTACCACATTGAACCATGCAATAACGCAACCGGAAAGCATAATCACGTTGATGTCCATCCGGTCCAGATCTCTCACCATTCCGAGAATAATATCGGTAGCATCCATTCCCCCAACAGTCACTTTACCGAAAGAGAAACCATCAATACGGAGATCTTTTCGCATTACAACCCCTGCTAACATAGAGCTGATGCGACCGGAGAAACTTTCTGCAATTCCGAATGCGCGCAACCCTTTTTTTGGGATGTGCATAGAAGCACTTATGCCACTCTATTAAAAATACTATACCAATGAAATTCAACAAAGATGAGGTCTGCATATTAATTCCCACGTTGAATGAAGGGTTAACAATAGGTAATATAGTAAGGGAATTCATTGCGCTGGGGTATTATCATATTCTTGTCATTGACGGTAAGAGTACGGATAACACGGTTAAAAGTGCACGTGAAGCCGGGGCAACCGTCCGTACACAATCCGGCAAGGGGAAGGGAAATGCGATCATTGAGGCATTTGAGGTAATAGAGCAGCCCTATATCCTCATGCTTGACGGGGATGGCACCTATTCTGCAAAAGATGCTGAGAAGATGCTGACACCCTTATTTTTGGGATTTGATCAGGTTATCGGAGATCGCCTCATCAATGCTGAAGAGGGTTCATTTTCCCATCTCAATCTTTTTGGAAACCATATGCTCAACCTTCTCTTCAAAGTTGCCCATAGCCGGGATCTGCATGATATTCTTTCGGGGTATCGCGCATTTACTAAACTTGCAATCCTGCAGATGCACTTAAAAGAGAAGGGGTTTGAAATCGAGACCGAGATCTCTGTTGAATCGGTCAGAAACGGCCAGCGGGTTATGGTAGTACCGATAAAATATTCCAGCCGCCCAGGTACTGCCACAAAACTCTCGCCATTCCATGATGGCATTAAGATCGTCAGCACCATATACCGGCTTGCACGGGTGAACAATCCAATGTTCTATTTTGGCATGATGGGCATGTTCACCACCGTTCTTGGTTTACCCATTGGCGTCTTTGTAGTGATCGAATGGTTGCATAACATCGAACACATCCCGCTCACTATTCTCACCGTACTCCTCATTGTCGTTGGAATTGAGATCTTTATGTTCGGGATGATCAGCGATATGTTGTTGATCTTTCACCGGGAGATTATCCGGGAGATCCAGCTCCTTCAGCCCCCAAAACATCCATAGTACTTTTTTTAAAATATAATAATCAGAAAAAACTTTATTTAGAGAAAATATTTTTTCAGGGCAAGTATACGACAAGAGTGCTCGGCAAGCGAAGTATACACGTACGCTTCATCGAGCGTTGCACAACCAGCAAACGTTCCATGTCCTCTAGCAATTACAAGTTTAGATGTTAAGAGTGCACGGGCAACATTATCGGCAATCTCCTGCGTGCCGGGTGCACCCGCAACAACGGGGATGCGCGGGCAGAATATCTCTCCTTCACTATCTTCGGGAATTATCTCATTCATGACAAGAGATGCCGCAACTGAATACGGGGGATGAGCGTGAACAATCGCGTCATGGTTTGTAGTGGAATATACCGCGCGATGCACCCGGTATTCACTGGAAGCTTCTTTCGGTGCATCACCATTAAGAGGAACAAAAACAGGCTCAGTGGCAATGTCAAGACAGGTTCCTGTTCGTTTGATAAAAAACCCGTCTCCCCTTCTCACGCTCATATTACCAAAGTTCCCCCCGACAAGATGTTCTGCAAACAGCCGTTTTCCTATCCGTTTAAATTCACCAGAATACATTCACTGCACCTCTTCTTCCCACAGAATTCTTTTGTATATTCCATCATATGAGCATGAGTCTGCTGGTAGACTCTGTGATATTCAGGAAGGACGCTCTCAAACAGGAGTTTTAATTTCTGACGTTTATCATTAACATCCGAATATCGTACTATTCTCTTAGTATAGGCATCGATAACAAAACTAGTCCGCAAAAAACCATAACACAGTATATTATCGGCAATCTCTTCACAGATTCCCTTCACTTTATGCAATCCAGCCCGAAGGATTTGTGTAGGGAAATTACGCATATTCTCTACACAACTAAAGGATTCCATAACGTGATTCACGAGAGACTGCAAGCGCTGTGCTTTTTTCCGGTAAAATCCTGTAAAGCATATTGCATATTCAATATCCTGCTTTTCAGCAGAATATAACAACTGCATGGAGTCCAGTCCATTCTTCTGCAGCTCATGAAGTCCCCGCTCAACATTCTCCCACCAAGTCTGTTGAGTGAGAATTGCACCAATCATCACTACGTCGGTGTCGCCCGGCCACCAGGCAATTTCGCCATAATGACCGGCAAGAGACCGGACAATACGCTGTATCTTAACGGAACTGGATACCGACATCTCGCATCTTGTTATATCGTGCAATATTGAGAAGGAGTGGGGTGAGCGACTCCACCATACAGGAAGCCGCAAGCGGGCCGGCATCAAATGCCTGAAGTTTCGACACTTTATTCACAATATCCATGACTTCACGTTTTGCCGAAGCATCGTCTCCGCATACCGGAACAGAATACGCTAGGTCCTCATCAAGTGCTTTCCACTTGTTCGCAGCAATTGTGTTAAATGCAGTGCAAATCTTTGCTCTCGGGGGGAGGAGTCGTTTTATCATGAGAGCTGCAGATCCGTCATTTGGGGGGACACAGGTAAAAAAATCACGTTTTTCCATCGGATTGACAGGACTAATAACAGTCTTTCCTTCAAATCCATGAAGAGTTACGATAGTACCTTCAAGATGTTTAAAAGGGATAGCAAGAATAACAATATCTGCCTCATCCACTGCAGTCTGGTTGGTGACACCAGTGAGTGAACATTCATGCCCCCTTTTTTTAAGAGTCTCGGTTCCTAATTTACAAGTCACTTCAGCTTTCTCTTTCTCGCGTGAACCTACAATAACATCAAAAATGGGGGAAAGACGCATTGCCATCCCTTCACCTATATCACCGGTTCCCCCGACAATTCCAATTTTCACGTTATTCCACCAGCGGTTTTAGGAGTTTTTCAAGGGTCGACAAGTCCGTCACACCTTCCATGGACTGCACAACTTTCCCATCTTTTTCAATAATAAGGGTTGGCACAACACGAATCCCATATTTCTCTGCAAGATCCATATGCTGGTCGATATCAATTTTCTTGATCTCAACTGCATCACCCATCTTTTTTGCAAGTTCTTCAAGGATGGGCGTCTGCATTTTGCAGGGACCGCACCATGTGGCAAAAAAATCAAACAACACTGGTTTGCTCATTAAACATACCCGGAAGAGTAGTCGATTAAAAAAAAGATAAATCTATGGTATTGTTACTTGGATAGAATCTGCATGATGATCTTGCCATATGCCGGACGGGTAACCAGTACACCTACCAGAACCCCGAGAATGGTGATGATGGCGAATCCCTTGAGCGTAGAGAGATCCATCAGTGCAAGGGGCAGCATTGCAATTACTACAGTTGCTGCGGCAACAACGATGATCCCCAGTGCACGGGATAGTCTCTTTAAGTAGAGATTCGGTGACGGAACCTTTCCTTCATGCAGGATTTCATCTGTGATAACAACCAGTTGATCAATTCCAGTACCTACCACAGCAATGAGACCCGCTATTGTGGGAAGATCTAATTGGAATTTGATCAGGCTGATGATTCCAAGGAGGATGACGATTTCAGAGGCATTGATCAGCACCATGGGTAATACTATGCTTGGTTCACGATACCTGAAGTAGATGACAAGGCCTACAGTAATGAGAGCAAAGATACCCGCAAGCAAGGCCATCATCTTATACCGTTCACCTAATGGGGCAGATACTCCCCCGGAACCAGCGATCCCCACATCAACAGGCAGGGCACCTGCCCTTAAGTGAATCTCAAGATTTGTTGCGGCGGTAGTACCGGTTTTTCCTGAACCGGTTGATGCATAAAGTTGGCGTATGCTATCGGCTTGAAGTTTACTAGCAAGGTCCGATGACAGAGGAGCTGAATACACGGTTTTGTTATCAAGAAGCATAACCAGATTGTGGTGTTCTGGATCTGCTGTTGCACCGAATTTTATTGCCCCATCACGGAATGCGACTGCACCGGTATCGCTTAATGTAAATCCCACACCCCAGCGGTCACTACCTGCAGGTTCCTGGGAAGGGTTCTGGACACTGGTGATAGAATCGCCAAAAATAACGTGTTCGCTCTCATTTCCAACTGTCAGGATACGAATCTCGAATTTACCCTGCTTCCCTACAATTTCCTGTGCCTGTTTCATATCCACGCCGGCAAGTTCGACACGGATATACCGCGCGATGTTATTCATGCCAGTTAAGGTGTTAACCTTTGCATCCTTAGTCCCAAGAGTATTGATCTTATTTTCAAGAATGCGCTTGACATCTTCTGCGGTTGCTTTTGAAACACCCTGCTGGTATGTTGTTAATTTTCCACCGGCTGCAGTGAAAATGGGATCAAGATCTGCCTGGGTATAATATTTTCGAATCTCCAGATGTGTGGGATCAACAAGCAGGACCTCGGTGTCCAGTTTCTTGGAAAGATCCGTTATAAATTCGTTAACCGGACGATCCGAAGTGAACCCAACAACTTCAGCACGGAATTCCAACTGAAGCCAAGACCCCTGCTGAAGATCAAGACCATACTGGAGATTAGAAGCCATATTGCCCTGCTGATCGATATGAGGGAATATTGCAATAACCGACAAGAGGATAAGAATGATGAGCGTGGCAACTCTCCAGTCAGAGATCAGTGCTTTTAACTCAGTTCCGTTCATTTGCTACCCCCTTTCAGAACATACCATTTTAGAATACCGACATTCGTCAGCCAAGTGTTCATGATATCAAATACCAGCCCGATTAAAAGCACAGCAGATATCTCCATGAGTATCTGCACAGAACCAAACCATGACACAATGAACAGTGCCGCTGTTGCAGCGAGTGTTGTCGAAGTCATGATGATACCGGTGGTGAACGCTCCGGATAGTTTTTCATTGAGTTTTCCCTGTCGTTTCAGAACACGGTTGGTTAGCAGGATATCGCTGTCGACAGAGTAACCAATCAGCATGAGCAGGGCGGCTACAGTTCCCAGTGAAAGAGGAATTCCGACAATGTTCATCGTCGCTGCCGTCATCACCATATCAGCAAAAGCTGAAAGAATGACTGCGACTGCCGGGACAAAGGTACGGAATGCCAGGAAGATAACAATCGCCATACCGACGAAGGAGAATATAAGTGCAAGGACGGCCTGATATTGCAGAGTTTTTCCAAAGGATTCTCCAATCTGGTCGATCTTTGCATCCGGATATTTTTGAGAGATTAGCGAACTCAGAGACCGGAATTTTACATCATCCATTGAACTGAATTTCAAAAATTTCCCGTTGTTTACTCCTTCACTGATATCAATTAGCGGATAACCCGAAAATGTTGACTGGATCTGTTCCCGTGTATCCGGTGTAATTACCGTTACTGCTGTACCACCGGAAAAATCAATACCTGGTGTAACCGGCATACCAGTATTAATCATATTCAGGGATAGCAGTACTATTGAAATTACAAGAAGTACGAGCGGGATTATCACCAATTGTTTCGGTGAATATTTTTCAATATCGTATTTGAACAATCCCATGCCCATATCATCTGTTAATCTACGATTAAATAGTTACCAGAGTTCTCATTGGCCAGTTTGAATCAGATCTTTTTATACAAGAGTTATCCTTTTTTTTAATTTCGCAGAAAAAAAATGTTCCTTTTAAAAATGACTGGATTTCCGTTCGGGGATTTAAAAACGCACAAAATCAATAATTATATATACGTGGACCTTTGACACTAGAACTATGAGATCTCCATCAGAGATCAGAAGAGTTATTGAAGGGCGTCTGCGATCCTACCTTTCCCGGGACAGGACTGGAATCCGGCGCGAAGTACTCAGGCTCTTTGTAAAGACTAAGTCAATCACCATTGCAGAAATTGTTGCAGAACTGCAAAAGCAGTTTGTTGTAACATTTCATGCAATTGCATCCATGGTTGGTATCATTGCTTCCCGGATAGGTATACTCCATGCTACACGAAATGCTGATGGAGTGAACAGCTACGAACTTAAGGAAAAATACTTCGATGTTGTGATCAGGATCGTCGGTGTCTGCTGATTTAATGTCTTGATCCATAACCGTTTTTACCAAAGCCTTTCAATAATAATAGCATCATGCATACCGATTCCTATGACCGCTCTGGTTTGAGCGAGGTCACAATTCTTCCAGATGTGATTGATTTTATCAATAAGCGGAACTGCGATTTTCGTATCAGTACTTCCTGTGGGGGACCTATCCTTTTACCGACAACGATAAAGCCACCCAAAAAAACCGACCTTCTCTTAAAAGCAGGAGATCATACCATCTATGTATCCATTCATCAGGCACGGTTCCTGCACACTATCCATATGGAAATGATACCGTTCTTTGATGATAATGATCTGATCAGGCACGAACGCTGATGAGTTTTGAAGAGATCTCTCACACAGCTGACGTAAAAATACGGGCACGGGCACTGACTCTCGATGCACTTTTTACCGAAGCATTTCTAGCGCTGATGCAGATAGTATACGGAACCGATCGTAATGACGGAATAATCAAAGAGATCAGGATCGAATCTGACAATATTGAATCACTTTTATGCGATTTCCTCTCAGAAGTGCTTTTTATTGCTGAAGTTGATGGATTGGTTTTTTCACGTGCTGAGATAACCATTGAAGACCTACACCTGACTGCTTTTCTTTCTGGAGAACCATTTGATCCTCTCCGGCATTCCTCAGGAACTGAAGTGAAAGGGATCTCCTATTCAGGACTCGTTATCCAGAAGAATGCGAACGGATATATGCTGGATATCTTATTTGATGTATGAGGAGGGTCCGAAAAATGGGAGATGGGCA
This sequence comes from Methanoregula sp., assembly GCA_041645055.1. Taxonomy (GTDB): domain Archaea; phylum Halobacteriota; class Methanomicrobia; order Methanomicrobiales; family Methanospirillaceae; genus Methanoregula. Next base: position 42,664 of record JBAZQT010000003.1, read on the forward strand.
TGCAGAGATAAGGGGTTGGATCAATAATTCAATAGATTCAACGAGGAGGGTGATCGATGATTGAAGGTGTGCGACATACAGGGGTGAATGAATGGGAAGTACCCCTCGGGTATGTACCGGGTATGAGAGTTCCGGGAAAATTTTTCCTCTCGGAATCATTAGGAAACAATCTGGAACACGGTGCAATTGAACAGTTGGCAAACGTAGCTACCCTGCCTGGCATCATCCGCCATTCCCTTGCCATGCCGGACATCCACTGGGGCTATGGGTTTCCCATAGGTGGTGTTGCAGCATTCTCCCTTGATGAGGGAATAATATCTCCCGGAGGCGTTGGCTTTGATATCAACTGCGGTGTCCGGTTACTCACAACACCACTTGCTCGGAAAGATATTTCCGGGCGCCGAGACCTTATCGAGGAACTCTTCAGGGCTGTACCTACCGGGGTCGGGGGAAAGAGTACACTCAGGATATCCCCGCCGGATCTCGAACGGATGATGATAAAAGGAGCAAACTGGGCGGTGGATGCAGGATATGGCGTCAAATGCGATCTCATCCGGTGCGAGGATAGCGGGTACATGAAAAAAGCTGACTGCCATGCTGTGTCGACAAAAGCAAAACAGCGCGGTGTCCCACAAGGGGGAACCTTGGGATCTGGTAACCATTTTCTCGAGATGCAGGTCGTGAGCGAGATCTTCGATCCCGAAGCAGCGCGGGCATTCGGGCTCCATTTGGGCCAGATCTGCTGCATGATCCACTGCGGGTCAAGGGGACTCGGCCACCAAGTCTGCACCGATCATCTCAAACTCCTTGAAAGTGCCACAAAAAAATACCATATCACCATTCCGGACCGACAACTCGCCTGCGCACCCATCACATCGATGGAGGGTAAGGATTATTTTGGTGCAATGGCCGCTTCAGCCAATTATGCCTGGGCAAACAGGCAGCTTATAACCCATACCGTGCGACAGGTGCTTGCAAAGATGTTCCGGATCGATTACGAATCCATGCCACTGGTCTATGATGTGGCACACAATGTTGCAAAGATAGAAGAGCATGAAATAGATGGTAAGCGCATGAACATCTGCGTTCATCGCAAGGGTGCCACCCGCGCTTTTGGACCGAATAGTGATGAACTTCCCTATGATCTGAAAAAGATAGGACAGCCGGTCATCATTCCCGGCAGCATGGGCACGTCATCCTTTGTACTGCATGGAACAAAGATCGCAATGGAAAAGACGTTTGGCAGTACCTGTCATGGGGCAGGGCGCATCATGAGCCGTACACAGGCAAAGAAAAGCCTGAGCGGAAAAGAGATCACGGCAAATCTCTTAAGAGCAGGTATCATTGTAAGGGCCCACAGTGAAAATGCAATCGCTGATGAAGCACCTGAGGTGTACAAATCCAGTGATGAAGTTGTGAATGTTGTACACGAGGCAGGGATATCACGGCTGGTTGCGCGCCTTTCACCATTAGGAGTGATCAAGGGATGACTTGCAGGGCCGGGTTCGTCTGGGGAACATCCCAGCATTTTAACCGTTTTATCGAAGATTGCGGGATCACCTGCGAACTCGTCACCCCTCACATGCTGGCAGCCCCGTTCTACCGCCAGACATTTAACTGCCTGATCATCCCGACAGGTTTTGCAAATCCCCTCTATTCCAATCTGCTGCCGGCCCTCCGGGCTTCATCAACACGGATAGAAAAATTCGTTGTGAACGGTGGGAACCTGCTGATCTATGGAGCAGCCACGGAAAAACCGGATGTGTACGACTGGCTTCCATTCGCTGTAACCTACCAGCACGACTGCTACCCGAGAAGGATAGACTGTGATCCATCCTCCGATTTAGGGACACTAATCGACGATTATGATCCTTTATGCATCGAATGCGATGGCTCATTCATATCCCACGAGGGATGCATTGTTGGCAGGTCAGGGGACTCTGGTGTTATCATCGAAAAGCAGATAGGAAAGGGAAGAATTGTGGTCACCAGTGTGCACGAATATCCCTCCAGAAAATTCCTGACCGCATTTTGTTCTGAGGGTTTACCAACAATTTTTTAACAACATTTTTTTTAGAGCGGTTCCTATTCGCGAAGCTTCCCAGGGAATTTACCCTATACACAATATTCTTCTAGATAGAGAATGACCAGAGTTATAAGAGGAGTCCAATGCACCGCTATATGTTATCCTGCAGCGCAGAAGCTGGCGATCTTGAACCTATCGTAATTGCTGTCCACGAACTGATACACCGTCTTCCCGTTACGGCAAAATCGCTGGAAAAAGATGGGATCCGGGTTGAAGATGGCAGGGTCATCGACCGCCATTATAACGGCCCGGTTCTCATGGAAGCAATCGCAACAAACCGCACGATAAAAATTACTCCTTCCAGCGGTGCGTATAAGGGGGTTCCCGTAACAGTCACTCCTATCAGAGATAAAGAGGGAAGTGCAATCGGTGCAATTGGTGTGGTCGATATCACCGGCATTTTTGATCTTGCAACGCTCATGGAAAACCAGTCTGCAATAATTAAAGAGGTGTGTGGCAAAAATCCCTGTCCGCTTCCCTCAGAACAAAGTGGATCCAAACGGTGAGATGTATGCTTGATTCCGCATTCAAAGTACTTGAGATCCTGGAACGAGCAGGTGTACCGATATCCGGAGAGACGATCAGCAACGAACTAGGAGTCACCCGGTCTGCGGTATGGAAGCAGATCAAAGAGCTCCGCCTGATGGGATATACCATCACTTCGTCGCAGAAAGAGGGATATCAGCTCACCCAGACGAGTGAAAAACTGCTCCCGTACGAGATTCATAAAAACCTCCGGACCCAGTTTATTGGCAAAAATCTGCGCTACCTGGAAAAAACCCCTTCCACAAATGCAGTCGCTAAACAGCTCTGTCAGGAAGGGAATGTAGAAAAACTGGATGGAGCCGTGATCATAGCTGAAGAGCAGAGCGGGGCTGTGGGAAGGATGGGGAGGGCGTGGATCTCTCCGGGCGGGGGGATCTGGATCACCATTATTCTCAAACCTGCAGTTCCGGTCGACCACGTTTTTATGATCACTATGGCAGGATCGATTGCTATCGCCAAGGCAATGCGTAGGGAGTTCGAGCTCGGTGCGCTGATCAAATGGCCTAATGATATTTTCATTGGCAACAAAAAGGTCGCCGGGCTTCTCCTAGAGCTTGCAGCTGAAGCAGACACGGTCCATTATTGTCTGCTCGGAATCGGCGTGAACGTTAATGTTCCCCTCAGCAATTTTACACCCGAACTCCAGAAAGTCATTACTTCCATCAGTGCGGAAGTTGGTCATGAAGTCGACCGGGCAGCATTCCTTGCCCGGATCTTAAAAGAGTTCGAGAGCAGGTACCTGCTTTTAGAAGAAGGAGAGTACGACTCCATATTACAGGAGTGGAAGAGCCTGTCATGCACGCTCGAAAACCATGTGCAGATCCGTACGCTTAAGAATACCTTTGAAGGAGAAGCCGTGGATATCGATGCATTCGGTGCCCTGATCATACGAAAAGAGAATGGCAGACTCGAACGGGTTATTGCGGGTGACTGCTATCAGCATTAATAAAAAGCGGTATTTTTTTATCGTCAACCACTAAATTTTTTTAGGTTGACGATGTTTGGGGACCTGAACCGATCCAGAACTCTTGCTCATTCTGCAGTATTTTTCGCACTTATTACCCTTGGCAGCTGGGTATCGATACCGTTCTTTCCGGTACCGCTGACACTCCAGACACTTTTTGTTCTGCTCTCTGGGGCAGTCATGCACCGGTATGCAGTGATCCCGGTCACGCTTTACATCCTGCTGGGTGCGTTAGGATTACCAGTCTTTCACAACGGAATTGCAGGATTTGGGATCCTGCTTGGTCCAACAGGGGGATACCTGATAGGGTTTATACCCGCTGCTCTTATAGTGGGACTGGCATATGAGACAGAGAATGCCCATATTCACATCATCGGACTCACGCTTGGAACATTGATCATCTATACCTTCGGGATCAGCTGGCTCCTGTATTCCACCGGTATGGGTATTGCTGCTGCACTTGTAATAGGAATGCTCCCGTTTGTCTTGGGAGATGTGGCGAAGGCGTCTGCAGCATACCTGATCGCTCAGAGACTTCCATGATTGAACTGTCCAGGCTAAGTTACCGGATGATCATGATTGATTCCCTCACGATACCGCCTGGGATTACTTCCGTGATCGGACCAAACGGGAGTGGCAAGACAACTTTGCTCCGGCTCTGCTCCGGTATTGCTGTGCCGGAAGCTGGTGTGATCTATATCGATGGCAAAACGCCACGGGAGACAGATGTCGGTTGGGTAAACGAGTTTCCCGACAAAAATATTCTTTTTTCACGAGTGTCTGATGAGATCGCATCCAGCCTTCGTTTTTCCCACCAGCCCTGCGGGGAAATTGATGTCGCAGTAAACACAATTGCCCAATTGATGAATATCACTTACCTTCTCGATAGAACAATAAAGGAACTTTCCGGTGGGGAAAAAGTCCTTGTAGCACTCGCATCTGCTCTGGTAGAGCACCCAAAGATCCTAGTGCTGGATGAATATGACTCCCATCTGGATGAGACCCGCTGCCTCCAGATCGAAGAACTGATACGAACATCTGGAGTACCGTATGTAATTCGCTGCACCCAGCAGATGGAAACAGCCGCCCGGGGGGATTATCTCCTTGTCATGGAAAATGGCCGGATTACGGTCAGCGGAAATCCTATCGAGGTCTTCGCATCTCTGGATCAGACCTCGTTCTATCCATTGTCATGGCGGTGCAATGTATGAGACTTCAGCTCAATGCAGCACGTGCCTGCCGGGGAGACTGGTCGCTGAAGGCAGAGGGCACTTTTGGTGAAGGGGTTCACCTGGTAAGCGGGGATGTCGGAAGCGGAAAATCGACCCTTGCCCTGATGATGGCCGGACTATTGTCTCTATCGAATGGTACAATAGCAAGGAATGGCATCAGTTCGAGCATGATCTCCCTGCAATTTCCCGAATATCATGTGACCGGTTCTACTGTTGCTGAGGAATGCATGTCCTGGGGACTGGATCCCGGACCAATACTTTCCGAACTAAATCTTATGGATAAGCAAGATCGTGCTCCGCTGACGTTAAGCCGCGGTGAATTAAAACGCCTGCATCTTGCCTGCATGCTGGTAAAAAAGTACGATCTTCTCCTGCTCGATGAACCATTCAGTTCACTGGACGCTCGGGAAAAAGAACGAATCTGCAAACTCATCTCCCAAAGGACAAGCGGGATTACGGTGCTGTTCACTCACGAGCAGACCACATTTCCCAGTGTCGATTACCTGTGGGAGATACAACAGGGCAAGTTGATAGAACGCGGAGAGATGCCAGGTGCCCTTCATCACTGGACGCATGCACCGGTTCTGATAAAAAAACTCATCGCATCCGGAAAGTGTCTCAAAAATATTTCACCATCGGATCTTATAGAGGCCGTATGCATGACATAAGAATGCGGATAGGCACGGCGACACTCCTCACCCTTGTCGCATTTTTCAGTGTGCCCGGAGCAGTGGGAGTCTTTGTATGGTGGCTTGTCTTCACGCAACGATTGCAGGAAGTAAAACGAATAAGGATCATTGCCGGGACACTTGGCATGATTGCACTTGCGGCACTCTTCATCTTTGTGGCTGGCGGGGATGGGGGGGCCTATTTTATCAGAATGGGTGCAATCATCTTGATCGGGATCTGGCTCTATAGCGAGCAGGGGTCGGGAGAATTTTTGCATCTCGGGGTCTGGTTATTGGGAAACCGGATGGGATTTGAGTTAGGGATGATCGCCGAGATGGGGGTGCAGATGGCAGAATCTCTTGCCGCAGATCTCGAACGCATCCACATGGCGATGACCATCAAAGGACAAAAATTGGGGGTGAAAACACTCGTGCCTGCCGGGCTCATTTTGGTAAGCGATGCACTGGTCCGGTCCCAGGATACTGCGGAACTGATGGCAGTGAGAGGTTATAATGAAGGGGGTTCATTCTGTCCGCAATTCATTCACCAGCGTTATGATCTGATTCCGGTTATGGTGGCAATTGTATTGGGATTTTTGGCATTCGTTCCCGTTAGTGAATTTTTAATACTTTACCGGTGAATTTTAAGAGGCTGAATAAATTCCTGCCGGCCTTTTGAGGTTTACCCAATGCACCCTGCCGCTCCCAAAAAGATACTTATCACCGATACTACCCTCCGGGATGCCCACCAGTCCCTCATCGCGACACGGCTCCGGACCGAGGATATGCTCCCCCTTGCACGGGAGATTGACCACTGCGGTTTTTTTTCGGTTGAAGCTTGGGGCGGTGCCACTTTCGATACCTGCATACGGTTTTTAAACGATGATCCCTGGGATAGACTGCGCGCACTCAAAGGGGAACTCAAACACACGCCCATCCAGATGCTCCTGCGCGGCCAGAACCTGGTCGGGTACCGTCACTACCCGGATGATGTAGTTGACAAATTCGTCTCTGCCGCCAATAAAAACGGGGTGGATATCTTCCGGATCTTCGACGCCTTGAACGATATCCGCAATATGCAGCGCTCCATGGACCAGGTGAAAAATGTCGGGGCACACCTGCAGGGCACACTATCCTATACAACCAGTCCGGTTCATGCCACGAAGACTTTCATCGATATGGCCCAAGAACTCTATACGCATGACTGCGATTCGATCTGTATCAAGGATATGGCAGGTCTCATTATGCCGCGTGCAGCACGGGAGTTAATTACCGGCATCAAGAAGACGGTGGACATTCCAATCTGTCTGCACAGTCATTCGACAAGTGGTGTTGCCCCCATGAGTTACCAAGCGGCAATCGATGCGGGTGTTGACATTCTGGATACAGCAATGTCCCCCTTTGCCATGGGAACATCCCAACCTCCGACAGAAAGTATTGTTGCATCCCTGATCGGCACCCCACGGGAGACCGGGATCGACCTGATCAAACTCCGGGCGGTCCGCAACATATGTATGCAAATCCGGGAAAAATACGCGGGTCTAGTAAGCCCAATATCCGAACGCATAGATAGCGATGTACTCATCTATCAGCTACCGGGAGGCATGATCTCAAACACTGTCTCCCAGTTGCAGGAGCAGGATGCCCTAAACCGGTGGGAAGAAGTGCTTGCAGAAATTCCCCGAGTGAGAAAAGATCTCGGCTACCCGCCGCTGGTTACTCCCACAAGCCAGATTGTCGGAACACAAGCGGTCCTTAACGTACTGGTGAATGGCCAGCGGTACCGTAACGTGACGAAGGAAGTCAAGGACTATATGCATGGACTCTATGGTAAGTCCCCAGGACCGGTCAGTGAAGAGATACGGACCCTGATCATTGGCAATGATACGGTCGTTACAGTCCGTCCTGCCGACCTGCTCGAACCTGCGTACGAATCCATGAAAGCCGAGGCAGAAAAAGCGGGATTCGTGAAAAAAGAAGAAGATATTCTCACATATATTCTCTACCCGGCGATTGCCCCCTCGTTCCTTAAAGGTGAACGAACCCCAGAAGCAATCCCCCAGAAGCATACCGTAACAAAACCCGTATCTGATATACCCAGCCAGATGGAGGTCGAGGTGGACGGTGAAGTATTCTCTGTCCGTATTGTCTCGGTCGGAGGGAACAGTGTAAGTGTGACCAGTGTAACGCCACAAAAGATTCCACGGGGTGAAGTAGCCGGTGGTATCAAGAGTAACATGCAGGGAATGGTACTGCAGGTGTCGGTGAGCCGTGGGGCAACAGTTAAGAAAGGCGACACCCTGATGGTCCTTGAAGCCATGAAGATGGAAAACCCCATTCACAGCCCGGTCGATGGAAAGGTCATCGAGATCTTTGTTGATACCGGCGATGTCGTCCAGAATGGCGATGTCCTGCTGGTGGTGCAATGAAATTTTTCGAAAAACTCTTAATCGCCAACCGGGGCGAGATCGCGATCCGCGTAATGCGCGCCTGTCGTGAACTCGATATTGAAACGGTAGCCATCTACTCATCTGCCGACAAAAATGCACTCCATGTCAAATACGCTGACGAGGCATTCCATGTCGGCGATGCCCACCCCTCCAAAAGTTACCTCAACATGGAAAGGATCGTTGATATTGCCAAAAAGAGCGGGGCCGAGGCTGTGCATCCGGGATACGGGTTTCTTGCCGAGAATTACCGATTTGCCAAACTCTGCCATGACGAAAATGTTATCTTTGTCGGCCCGCGCTGGAAGACTATCAAAGCCATGGGATCGAAGATCGGTAGCAAACAGATGATGCAGCAGGCCGGTGTCCCGGTAATTCCGGGCACTGAAGGTGGGATCAACAATATTGACGATGCAAAGACAGTAGCCGCAGAGATTGGTTATCCGGTGATAGTCAAGGCAAGTGCCGGGGGAGGGGGCATAGGTATGCAGATTGTGCAGGACGAAAAAGCACTTGAAGATGCGATCACCGCCAGCATGCGCATTGCCCAATCTGCATTCGGGGACGCCACGGTGTTTATCGAAAAATATCTAGTCAAACCCCGGCACATCGAATTCCAGGTGCTTGCCGATGAACACGGCAATGCCGTCCATCTCTATGACCGGGAATGCTCAATCCAGCGCAGGCACCAGAAATTGATCGAGGAGGCACCCTCCCCGATTATGACACCTGAACTGCGAGAGCGGATGTCCCGGTCAGCACTCAAGGTTGCAGAAGTATCTGATTACACAAATGCCGGGTCGGTTGAATTCCTCTATAGCCAGGGAAATTACTATTTTATGGAGATGAACACCCGACTCCAGGTAGAACACACTATCACTGAATTTATCACTGGCATCGATCTGGTCAAGCAGCAGATCGCAGTTGCTGCCGGAGAATCCCTGCCCTTTAGCCAGGAGGATATTTCAATCCGGGGTCATGCCATAGAGTGCCGTATCAATGCTGAAGACCCCCTCAATAATTTTGCCGCAGATCCCGGTAAAATTATCCGCTACCGTTCACCGGGTGGACCGGGAATAAGAGTTGACAGTGGTATCCATATGGGGTACACAATCCCGGCGAATTACGATTCCATGATTGCAAAACTGTGTGCATGGGACAGCACACGCGCAGAGGCAATAAAACGGATGCGTCGCGCGATCTCCGAATACATTATCCTCGGTATACGAACGACCCTGCCTCTCCATTATGCCATTATGAACAACCAGCAGTTTGTTGATGGAAACACACATACACACTTCCTCAAAGAGGAGCATATCTTCGATACCCTGGAGCGGTACACCCGTGATGAGGAGACCCGGATGCAGACCCTTGCGGGATCTTTTGAACAGGGGAAAAAAATAGCCGCAATAACTGTTGCAGTCAACCAGTACCTGCAACAGAAAAAGGATTGATACCCGATTAAAACGGTCTATCAGAACCTTTAATAGTTTTTACTGCGTTTTTATTATGCACTTTTGTGCTGCGGTGGCCTAGCTGGTTAGGGCGCCAGACTCATAGGGTTTATCGAACGTTTTTTTGCGTTCAGACTTGAGACATCTGGAGATCGGGGGATCGTAACCCTCCCGCAGCATACTATTTTTCTTACAAGGCTTGTTTTTAATAATTATACGCTCATTTCTCATTCTGATCGGCAAATATACAGTGAATTGTTCATCTTTTGTTTTTATGTGACGATATATTTATTTACCGATTAATCAAACACCATACTGGAATCTCAGGTGAAATGATGCTTTTTGCAAATGTGGTTGTTGGATTAGTTCAATTAATTATTGCTGTTATCTTTGCCGTTGTAGCACTATATATCGGCTTTGCGGTGCTCAGTAAGATCACCAAAAATATTGATGAGGAAAAAGAACTCGCAAAAGGTAATGTCGCAGTCGGAATCCTTGTTGCAGCAGTATTTGTTGCAATTGCGCTTGTTGTCCAGTCGGGCGTATCCGGACTTTCCGTAGGAATCAACAAGGCCGTGAGTCTGGGAATCTTATCCGTTGATGGTCTTCTCGCAATAGGGGTTGCATTCTTCCAGCTTATTATTGGTATTGTGCTCGCTGTAGGGGCAATCTACCTTGCACTCTATGTTCTGGACAAACTAACAACAGGAGTTGAGGAATTTGAGGAACTTAAGAAAGGAAATATTGCAGTAGCAATCGAGATGGCCGGCGTTATTATCGCTGTTGCTGTAATTATCCAGTCCGGCGTTATTGGCATTACGGCAGCAATAATATAATCTACCTTTTTAGATCCTCATCCGATATAGGGTTTTTTTAAGCATCATCATCTTTGAGCGGAGAAACAATAAAAAATCACATTTAACAAATCAAATTTGTTCGTATTGACCTAGGTATTTTCTCACAAGTCAGGTACATGCCATTTTTTTACTGTCCGTACCGATTAATCGTCTGGATTAGCTCGGCAAAGCCTTCCATCTCCATGGCGAGAACCTGACCGCGGGACATCCCCATACTAGTTTCAGCATCCGCAGTCAGCATATCCGGCCCACGGATCACCTCACGCTTCACACCATCTCCAGACAGTATTTTCTGTGCTTCGGGATCGAATACAAATGCACGCCCGGGTATGATAATCGCTCGCTCAAGTGCAGATACCTTGAGTTTCTGAAGATCATCTGTTGTAATAAGACACGCAATCTCCTTGCTCACAGAAACAACAGGTACTTTAGCGCCACAGGCAGAAAGGATTTTTTCAATATACGGAGCTGCCACACTACCACTGATAACAGTAGCCTTCCGGTTTATCCGGGGAAGTTTTTGGATCAGTTCCGGTTCACTGATAATCGCAAATGGAGAGCCAATATCCGGATCCCAAAGGGGAGTTCCAGAGATCTTCATTTGAAATTTCCCACTCAAATCAGCAATCAATTCCCGAAAAGATACCACCGTCTGGACCTGCTGGTTTTTGATAATCGGACCATTTCCAAGGATTAATCCTTGTTCAATCGCATTTGCAAACCGCATCAGGATTAATCCTTTTGCTCCACAAGTATCCAGCCATTCGCAAGTGTGCTCGAGAATTTTCCCGTCATTGATTCCCGGAAGGACAACCGACGCAGCGTAAACATCAGCAACCTCACACAATCGTTCCACAATTTTTAAAGAGGTTTCAGGAGTTGGATCATGCATGTAACGCTTGCGAAGCGCTGGGTCGGATGCAAAGACAGTAAACGATATTTCTGAAAGACCATTATCGATCAGGAGATCGGCAACTGCAGGATCATCCCACCCTTTCCCGCTCGTATAACCAATATGGAGCGGGGCCTCCATACTGCCAAGCAGTTCAATAAGTTCTGTAAATCGTGGATAGCAGCTCGGATCTCCGCCTCCACTTATTGTGATCCGTTCAATATCTCCACGTTTTGTCTGAAGATTTGCAAGAGTTTCGTCAGCGATGGTTTTTAGATCCTTAAATCCGCTGTATTGTTCCTTGACGCCTCGGGTGCAGTAATCGCATCCTTTTTTAAATGGGAGACAATACCGGCATCCCAGTGGCTGGACACCCTTGACGTTTTTGAAATAACAATATTCGCAGAACCCGCGGCAGTTAACGCCCGGACTTCCCCCGATGTCAACGGTCAGGTGAGCCATTTTCTTGTATTGTTATCTCCGTTCTTTATTGTATAATGTGTTTCCACATGAGCTTGCCGAGATAATTACCTTTATTTTATGGCACATGATGGCAGATCCCTTTAAAAGTGTCTTTTGAAAGGAAATTCCAAGAGATTATTTACAGCCGTGACTGAGCACCATCTTTTTTACGTTTCAATGATTATAGTATATGGCGCCTCAGTGGCTTAGTTGGCAGAGCGGCTGACTTGTAATCAGCAGGTCCCGTGTTCAAATCACGGCTGAGGCTTTATTGTCTTTTTAATTAGAACATTCACTGTTCGATACTTATCCATAGAGGATTTTTTTCACAGTTCCGATCATTTTTTTGGAAAAGTAAGGATAAAGAACAATTAGTGCCTTGATAACGGGATAGAACAGAACATACTGCAGATTTTTTCCTTGGGTGCGGTAATTAAATAATTTGATCTCATTTTTTATCCGGAAATTCCAGCTACGCCAGATCCGGTCCGGAACATGGGTAAGATTGACAATAGGTGAACCCCCTTCATCCGCAACAATATCAAGATATTTTTCTATATCCGGAATCAGACCGTTATCTGTAACATACTGCCAGATAGGGGTTTCGGGAAATGGAAGGAGGTAATTCACCGAAGGGGTTCCTACATGAACATCTTTGAGGAATTGGATTGTTTCATCAACGGTTATTTGTGTTTCACTAGGAGATCCAATAACAATTTGAACAGGACATATAAGCCCAACATCCTTTGTCATAAGCGTGATTTCTTTGTTTTCCTGAAGAGTTACACCTTTCCTGTATTCTTTAAGAATGCTTTCAGAACCCGACTCCTGCCCGTAATTAATGCCCACGCATCCGGTCTCTTTGAGCCGCTTAAGCATCTTCAGTGTGATCCTATCAACACGGGCGCCTGACACTAAATAATAAATGTCAAGCCCTTCCCGATCAATCGCTTCACAAAACTCCAGCACCCAAACCTCATCAAAGTTGAAAAGTTCGTCAACAAAATCAAACCCGCGGATTCCATACTGTGACTGCAGAAATTTTATATGGTCGATTACGTAAGTAACACTTTGTTGGCGATATCCCCTCATGTGACGATAACAGAAACTGCATTTATTGGTGCAGCCCCTTGAAGTAATGAGGGGGACAAGAGCGCCGTCTGGTCCTACTTTTTCAAGGACTTGCTCCATGTCGAACTTCCTGATATTGTCTGCTGCAAAGACCTCAATAACATCAAAAATGGATTTATAATATTGTTTTAATTCGACAAGGTGATAGGAGGGCAATGGGATTTCATCAATATCTTCAATCTGGGGAGCTAAAGGGTTTCTCTGAATTATATCGGCTGCTTTGTATGAAATCCCCTCAATATCATTCCATCTTTCCCCCTTTCTGAATTTTTCCATGAAGCGGGGGAGCGTCAGTTCTGTTTCACCATGAAAAACAAGATTAATTTGCGTCTTTTCCAGTAAAAGCTGATAAACCGAGGAGAGGGGACCCCCGGCGATTTGAAAAATCTCTGGGTAATTTTTATGAATATATACGGATAATTTTTTTGTCCGCCCATAAGACGAGGCAATACCACCAAACCCAATGACATCTGGATTGGACTCTTGTATTTTTGCGTCCAGTTCTGCGTAATCGCCAGAATCGAACCGGATCAGTTCAAGATCATTACAATAAGGGTCAAATATCTCAACTAAATGACCGCCCCGCTCAAGGATCCCGCCAACGCACAACAACCCGAGAGGAAGGCACATACCTCCTTTTCCTCTTCGTGAGGGAACATTAATCAGCAGAACATGCATCGTATTCATTTTGTTTTGGATAATATATGTATTATCGACTTCAATTGTCTCGGCAGCCCATAAAAATAATGGAAAGCAACAGATTAATGCTCTTGAATGCGAGGACATAAATTATGCCACGATTTTATGATAGTAATACCGGCACGCTACAATTAGGTGCAAAATTGGATCATTACCCTTTTTCCCAAAGAGGCATCAGGAACGATGTTGGATAGGCAGTGTTCTAGCATGAAATATATCCATTAAAAAGAAATAATTCGTCAAATCATATGTACTGGATGCTGAATGGAAAACACAGATGTCCGAGTTTTTAGTAATATCTTCTTTCAATCCCTCATTCACCGCTGGTTAAAATGCGAAAAATGAATAAAAAATCCTTAAATCATTCTGTGATACCATCTACGCAATAGCTACAAAATAAGGAGTTTCCTCGTGAGATCCAAAAAACCCCAGAAAGACCAAGATAAACTCAAAAATATCGCCCGAAAAGTGCGCAGGGATATCATCCTGATGACCGCGAAAGCCGGTGGCGGGCATTATATGAGCTCGTTTTCCTGTGTAGAGATCCTTGTTTCCCTGTTTTTTGGCGAGTTCCACGGAGATGTAAATAATCCGGAAAATCCTGATCGGGATCGGTTTGTCATATCAAAAGGCCATGCTGCACCAGCCCTGTATGCAGTTATGGCAGAATGTGGATATTTTCCGGTTGAAGAACTCAACACCCTGCGGCAATGTGGATCCCGGCTCCAGGGTCACCCGATCAAGCACCGTTTACCGGGTCTCGACACCTCTTCAGGTTCCCTCGGGCAAGGAATCTCAACTGCAATCGGCATCGCTCTTTCGGGAAAGATGGACAAGCGGAAATTCCGGGTTTTTGTCGTGCTTGGCGATGGCGAGTGCCAGGAGGGAATAGTCTGGGAAGCCGCAATGTCAGCTGCCCATTTCAAACTTGACAACCTTATCGCGATCATCGACAAGAACAACCTCCAGATCAGTGGGCCTACAGACAAAGTGATGAGCCTTGGTGACCTGAAAGCCAAATGGGAAGCATTCGGCTGGGCTGTATTTGATGTGAATGGCCATGATATAGCAGACCTGCAGGCAACCTTTGAAAAGATCAAATCGGTGAAAAACAAACCCATTGCCCTGATTGCTGATACGATCAAAGGATGCGGTGTTCCTTTCATTGAGAACAACCTGCACTACCATACCGCATCGCTGACTAAGGAAGAACTGAACGCAGCACTCGAATACCTGGCCTGAGGACGAATAATTATGTACAACTTTTCACACTGCAGCCACACCCGGGATGCATACGGTCATGCCCTTGTGGAGCTGGGAAATGAGATGCCAAACCTGGTCGTGCTTGATTCTGATCTCTCCAGTTCGACCAAGACAGCAAAATTCGCAAAGAAATTTCCCGACCGATTCCTTGACATCGGCATTGCCGAGCAGAATCTCATCGATATTGCTGCAGGGCTTTCACTCTCGGGTAAGATACCCTTTGTAAGTACTTTTGCCATATTTGGCTGCGGCAGAGCCTGGGAACAGATACGCAACACACTCGCCCTTGACAATCTCACCGTCAACCTTGTTATGACCCATGCGGGATTGAGTCTTGGTGGGGATGGGGCAACCCACCAGAGCCTGGAAGATATAGCCATAATGCGAGTAATCCCCAATATGCAGGTGATCGTACCGGCAGATTCTGTTGAGACACGGGAAGTGATACGGTATGCCGCTAAGACCAAAGGTCCCAAGTATATCCGCATCTCCCGACGCCGGACCATGGATATTTTCCAGAAAGGAGAGTACCATTTCAATCCCGCTCAGTACCCGGTCATTGAAGACGGATCCGATGTAACGATCTTTTCCAATGGATGTATGTTACGTGAATCGCTCAAGGCAACCCGGGAATTAAAAAAACAGGGAATCTCTGCCAAGGTAATTAACCTTCACACGATAAAACCGCTGGCTAAAGAAATAATAATTTCTGAGGCAAAGAAGACCGGTGCCATCGTTACTGTGGAGGAGCACAATGTCATCGGGGGTATCGGCAGCGCGGTTGCCGAAGTACTGTCCCAGAGCCATCCGGTGCCCATGAGGATCATTGGGGTCAATGACCGGTTCGGCGGGTCCGGTCATGTCGAGGAGCTGTACCGGGAACTGGATCTGACACCGGAACATATCGGCCGTGCAGTCCACGAAGTTATGAAAATGAGGTGAACGATGAAGATCTTTCTTGATACGGCAAACATTAAGGAAATTTCACAGTATGCATATATCATAGATGGGGTCACGACAAACCCTACCCTGATGGCACAGGAAAAAACCGGCTACCTGATACGCGATCATATCACGGAAATTGCAAAGATAGTTCATGGCCCCATCAGTGTCGAAGCAATGAGCCAGACAGCACCAGAAATCGTGATTGAGGCGGAGGAACTTGCCGCTATCTCGCCAAATGTTGTCGTCAAGATACCAATGAATGAAGCCGGGCTCCAGGCAGCAAAGGTACTCCGTTACCGAGGGGTAAAAACAAACATCACCCTGATCTTCTCCGCAAACCAAGCCTACCTTGCTGCAAAAGCCGGGGCCACCTACGCCAGCATCTTTGTCGGGCGGCTCGATGATATAGGTCATGACGGAATGCAGGTAGTCAGCGATTCAATGGAGATATTCCGTCAACCTAAACTTGAGACGGAACTGATCACCGCCAGTGTGCGCCACCCGCTCCATGTAATCAATGCAGCCAAAGCAGGATCACACGTCATCACGATTCCCCCCAAAGTCCTCTCCCTCATGTTCAGGCACAACCTGACTGACGTTGGCCTGAAGAAATTCTCTGACGACTGGGCCCAGCTTGCAACGAAACAGGGTACAGGGATATAATGACGCTGGATATTGACAACTACATACGCCAGCATCAGGATGTTATCCAGAAAATTTCTGAAGATCAGGACCTGAAAAACAGGATTGTGGAGATATCGGCACTCCTTGTGCACGCGTACCGGAACAACAAGCGCCTGTATATCTTTGGGTGCGGGGGATCGGCTGCTGATGCCCAGCATATAGCCGCGGAGTTCATCAACAAGATCAATTTTCCCCGCCAGAGTCTGCCTGCCATTGCTCTCACAACCGACACATCAATCCTGACTGCAATCGGGAATGACGATGCCTTTTCCAACATCTTCAAACGACAGGTAGAAGGACTGGTAACACAAGGGGATATTGTTCTCGGGATTAGCACAAGCGGAACCTCGGAATCCATTATCCGGGGTTTAAAAGCAGCCAAGGCAAAGAACGCCATCACCCTGTTTTTTACCGGTGAGAAAGTAAAGGGCATTCCTGGTATCACTGACTATACCATCAATGTTCCTTCACCCAAAACACCGTTCATCCAGGAAGCGCATATTATGATTGCCCACATGGTCTGCACTTATGTGGAGAGTGAGCTCTTCCATGAGTGAGATCGAACAGAAGATTAAAAATATCAGCCTCTATACTCTTGATTTCGATGGTGTATTTACAGATAACCGGGTTTTCATAGATGAAAACGGCAAGGAAACCGTGGTATGCGACCGGAGTGACAGTCTTGGTCTTAAGATGCTCCGGGAAAAAAGGCCTGATGTTACCGTTATTGTGATCTCCAAAGAGACCAGCAGGGTTGTCAGGGCGCGATGCGATAAGCTGAAGATAACCTGCTATACCGGGATCGATGACAAACTCACCACATTCCAGAAGATCATCGCCGATATGAATCTGGAGCCTGCACAAGTAGCATATATGGGCAATGATGTTAACGATCTCGAATGTATGACCTATGCAGGTATCGGGGTCGCAGTCGCCGATTCTGACCCCAAAGTCCTTGCAGTAGCTGATTATATCACACGAAAAAACGGGGGACGTGGTGCCATCCGTGAATTCATTGATATTGTTTTAAGTTAATATTGGTTTTAGCGAACCTGCTATACACTAAAAAGGGGTCATTATGAAAACATTCGTTATTGCAGAAATCGGGATTAACCATAACGGGGATATTGCAATCGCAAAAAAGCTTATTGACATTGCAAAGAATGCGGGTTGTAATGCCGTTAAATTCCAGAAGAGAACTCTGGAGATTGTATACACCAAAGAACTTCTTGACTCACCCCGGGAAAGTCCGTGGGGCAAGACCCAACGCGACCAGAAGGCCGGACTGGAATTCGGAAAAAAAGAGTACGATATCATCAATGCGTACTGTAAGGAGAAAAAAATTGAGTGGTTTGCATCGGCATGGGATGTGGATAGCCAGAAGTTCCTCCAGCAGTTCAATGCAAAATTCAATAAAGTCGCTTCGGCGATGCTGACCCATCTTCCCCTTCTCGAAGTTATTGCAAAGGAGAAAAAACATACATTCATCTCAACCGGTATGAGCTCATTTACCGACATCGATCGTGCTGTGGAAATTTTCCGGAAAAACCAGTGCCCCTTCTCGCTATTGCACTGCGTATCAACATATCCTAGTGAGGATAATGAATGCAACCTTCTCGTGATGAATGAACTCCGTAACCGGTATAAATGCGATGTAGGATACAGCGGGCATGAGAAAGGTATCCTGCCATCAGTACTGGCAGTGGCACTGGGTGCCACAATCATCGAACGGCATATCACCTTGGATAAGAAGATGTACGGGAGCGATCAGGCAGCCTCGATCGATGAACCTGAACTCCGGTTGATGATGCAGCAGATCCGGGCAGTTCCAGGAATTCTGGGCAGTGGTGTAAAAGAAGTTTCGGATAAAGAAATGGGTATTGCAAAGAAACTCAGATATTTTGAGTAAAGTACCTCATTTTATGCACATTTATCAGAAAATCATGCGTATAATTATCCCAAAAAAATAAAATATTTCATATCAAGGGGGTTATCTGAGGTGAGATGCTATCTTTGTGGAAATGAGAATATGACTATTCTCACAAATACAATCAGAAGCGGACCGGGCACTGTTTTCTATTGCGAGAGATGCAAGCTCGGGAATCTTGAAGAGATCATCCCGACAAAAAAGCAGGATTTTTATGATACTGAATACCGGAAAAAGTTCGGGCCTGAATTGAACAAAACCTCCGAATATTCTGAAATCTTCGATGCGTATGTGAATTTTCAGGAACAACGGGTAGCGGCAGTCTTACCGTTATTGGATAAGAATTCACGGTTACTGGAGGTGGGTTGTTCCACTGGACATTTCCTTTACAAAATTAAAAATCATGTAAAGGAAGTAATCGGCGTCGATTACGACTCGGATGCTGCAGCATATGCCAGCAAACGATGTAACTGTATAACATACGGGATGGATCTGCTGGTCACACCACTTGAGGAAGAATCGTTTGATATCATATGTGCAATCCAAACCTTGGAACACGTGGAAGATCCCCTGTCATTCATTTTCATGTTAAAAAGATACCTTAAAAGGGATGGATGGCTGTACATCGAAGTCCCGAACCTCCTCGATCCGCTGCTTTCTCTTTATAATAACAAAGAGTATCACGACTTTTTCTTCCATGAAGCCCATGCATATTATTTCTCTCCGGAATCTTTGATGACTCTGATGAAAAAAGCCAGCCTTCAAGGTAAGATTCACTATATGCAAGATTATAATATTATGAATCACATCCACTGGCAATTAACCCACAGACCCCAGCCCGATTGTTATGCAGGACTGGGGGTTGCACGACTACCTTCACTGGTCACATCTGATCACAGGATCAAGAAAGAACTGGATGAATTCATGGCAAATGCTGACCAACAGTACAAGTCGATACTTGCTTCGCATGGTTATACGGATAATATGGCATTCATCGGGAAAAAAGGTAATTAAGCAGGGTATTTTCAAATGTCATCAGTAAAATATGTAGCGATCATTCCGGCTCGTGGAGGTTCCAAAGGTGTACCACGAAAGAATATTAAACTCCTGAAAGGATTTCCACTGATTGCATATTCCATTGCTGCCGCAAAATTGTCGAAAATAACGGATCGCGTCATCGTTTCAACAGAGTCTACTGAAATTGCGGAGATTGCAAAGAAGTTTGGTGCTGAAGTTCCCTTTCTGCGGCCAGATGAATATGCGCAGGACCGATCACCGGACATCGATTTTGTCCGGCATGCTATCGACTGGTTTGCAAAGAATGAGAAAGATCAACCGGAATTATTTGTGCATCTGCGGCCCACAACACCCCTTAGAGATCCTGTGCTAATTGACAAGGCGATCAGTGAAATCGCACATAACAACGAAGCAACGGCATTGCGATCGGTCCATGAACTGGCAGAACCCCCGCAGAAAATGTTTGGCATCGAACAAGGATACCTTACCGGGCTTTTCCCCAATGAAACCCGTCCGGAATACTATAACCTCCCTCGTCAGGTCTTCCCCAAGGCATATCATCCGAACGGGTACGTTGATATCATCCGGACCGGGTACGTAACAAATACCAACACCCTGCATGGGCCACGAATGATTGGGTTTGTTACGCCATTTACTATAGAAATTGATAACCCCGAGGATTTCAGCCACATCGAGTACAGCATCGATAAAGGATCACACCCGCTGTACGAATATCTGACTCAAAATTATTAACCAGTACATCCCACACTAACCTACATTCTGGAGAATAATCTATGTCGGGTTTTTCCTTTTCACGAAAACCGGTACATGTTCCAAAAATTCAAACAAAGTACCGAAAAATTTCCACAGCACTTCCGGTGCCGGAATCCATTCAGATCCTTGATGACCTCGACAAGTTCGAATCCCGATCAATGCACGGTCAGATGCCCATTGTCTGGGACCATGCAGTGGATTTCCAGATCAGCGACAAATACGGGAATACATGGATTGACTTTTCATCAACAATCTTTGTTGCCAACGCCGGCCACGCCAATCCGGAAATCTGTGAAGCATTAAAAAAGACAATCGACCGAAAACTCCTTCACAGTTACACATACTACACGGAAATCCGGAGAGACTACATCAAAAAACTCATCGAGTTTACACCTTCGCAGTTCGAGAAGGCATTTCTGCTTTCCTCTGGCACGGAAGCAACGGAATGTGCCCTCAAGCTGATGCGGTTACAGGGAAAAGCAAACGGAAAACAAAAACCTGGCATCGTCTCTTTTGAAGAGAGTATGCACGGAAGAACCCTCGGATCACAGATGATGGGCGGTACAGCTACCGCCCGGGAGTGGATTGGATATGAAGATCCCAACATCCACCGCCTTCCATTTCCCTATCCATGGAAGCTGAAAGATGAAAGTGGCCGACAGGTCTCAGGTGATGCGCTGTTCTCAGCTCACATCGAACAACTGAAAAAGAAAGGGATCAACCCGGAAACCGATATCTGTGGATTTATTCTTGAGTCATATATTGGATGGGGAGCCGTATTCTTCCCGGTCGATTATGTCCAGGCTCTTGTCTCATATGCCCACAAGCACGATATCATCGTCACCTTTGATGAAATACAGGCAGGGTTCGGCAGGACCGGCACTCTGTTTGCCTACCAGCACTATGGCGTCGAGCCAGACCTCATCTGTTGTGGCAAAGGGATCAGTTCGAGCCTCCCTCTTTCTGCAGTCCTGGGAACCCGGAAGATTATGGATCTGCCGGATATCGGGTCTATGAGCAGTACTCATTCTGCAAATCCGCTCTGCTGCGCTGCGGGTCTTGCCAACATCGAATTCATAGGATCCCATAACCTTGTTGACGAGTCGAAACGCAAGGGAAAAATCCTGATAGAGGGGTTAAAAGCCATACGGAAAAAGTTCCCGGACCGGATCTCTGAAGTGCTTGGAAAGGGGCTTGTTGCAGCGATCCTCATCATAGATCCCAAAACCCGGCTCCCGGATCCCCTCACAGCAAGTCTCATCTGTGAAAAAGCGATGCACAAGGGGCTCATCCTCGTGCATACCGGCAGGGAATCGATAAAGATGGGGCCCCCCCTGACTATTCCTGACGAAGCACTTTTGGAAGGACTCAAAGTTCTTGAAGAATCCATACAAGAGATTGTAAAACCCTGAGATACGCATGATCAGAACTGTGAGGCATGTGGGGATTGTGGTAAAAAAAATTGATGATCTCCTGCCATTTTACCGGGATCTGTTGGGTCTGAAACTGGTGAAAATGGTTCATGAACCCGAAGTGTTTGCAAGCGATCTGCTTGGACTTTCACACTGCCAGCTCATCACTGTCAAACTTGCAGCTGATGATGGAGAAACCCTTATCGAACTACTGGAGTTTGCATCACATCCCGGTAATCACGCAGCGGACGCGGAACTGACCAGTCCGGGTATCACCCATATTGCATTTACCGTCAGGAACCTCGATGAGCTGTATCAGAAACTGACCCTCGCCGGAATTACGTTTGTATCTCCTCCGTCAAAATCTCCCGATGGTTTTGCCAAAATCGCATTCTGCAGGGATCCTGCCGGCAATTATCTTGAACTTGTGGAAGCACTGTCGTGATATGCATCTGTTCAGGAAGAGGTAAATTCCCATGACCCGTATCGGTATTATGCAGGGGCGGTTGCTGCCTCCAATAAACAATACCATCCAGGCATTTCCGGGAAATGGGTGGCAGAAGGAATTTCCCCTTGCCCGTAATCTCGGACTGGATTGCATCGAATTCATTTTTGATGGCGATAACATTACCGGCCACCCGCTGATGACCGCTGAAGGACTACAGGAGATAATGAAACTGGAACAAGAGAGTAATGTTAAGGTTCTCTCGGTCTGTGCAGACTATTTTATGGCATATCCACTTCAGCGGGGGTCACATGATGAAAGACTGGCACGGGTGAAAATACTGCAGGATCTCATACGGAACTGCGCAAAACTCGACACGGGAAATATCATTATTCCCTGCGTCGATAACTCACGGTTGCAGAACGAGACCGACTGGGAAGAATTCAAATGCAGGCTGGGTGAATGCCTGCCGGTTGCAGAAGAATATGGGATCTGTCTCGCACTTGAGACGGATCTTGGACCCGATAAATTCTCCGGCCTGATGCGGGATATCGACCATGAGTACCTGAAGATTAATTATGACATCGGCAACAGTGCAAGTCTCGGGTATAATCCGACAATAGAATTCGAGAGTTATGGCAATTGGATAACGGATGTTCACATCAAAGACCGTGTGTATGGGGGAACGACAGTCCCTCTTGGCGAGGGAGACGTGGACTTTCCCCTTGTGTTTTCCCTTCTGCACCGCATGAACTACAATGGAATTTTTATCCTGCAGACTGCCAGAAAACTACCCGGTGGAGAGCAGGAGACCATCAAAGGATATTTAGATTTCATAGGCAAATATCTCCCGTGATGACTATGAACCCATCCCTTGATCTTACTAAAAAGGTAGCTCTTGTCAGTGGATCGAGCCGGGGTATTGGTAAAGGTATTGCGTATCATCTCCTTTCTCGGGGGGCGACCGTATACCTTACCGGACGTTCACAGAACGAACTGGACCTGACGTACAATGAATTGAGGAACCAGTTCCCGGATCATGTCTGTAAATTTCAGGGAGACCTGAGTAACACATCTACTATCGCAGGGCTGTTAAAGACTATCAATAATGAAAACGGACACATTGATGTGGTTGTCGCTAATATCGGTTCGGGCAGGTCACGGATGGGATGGGACATTCCGGACAATCTCTGGGATGAGAGCATGGAGATCAATTTCTTAAGTGCAGTCCGTCTCTCAAGAGAATCCCTTCGCTATATGATGGATGCAAAAAAAGGTGCAATAATTTTCATCGCATCGATTGCCGGTGTTGAGACCATTGCAGCACCGGTCCCCTATGCCTGTGCGAAAGCAGCCCTTTTGAGTTACATGAAAAACACGGCTCCGTTTGCAGCCCAACAAGGCATCCGGATGAATGCGATCTCACCGGGGAATATCGTATTCCCCGGAGGAACATGGGATCAAAAAACCCACGATAACCCGGAACTCACACAGAAATATATCAAAGAAAATGTCCCTCTTCAGAGATTTGGTACACCTGACGATATCGGATCTCTTGTCTGTTACCTCGCTTCAGATGATGCATCATTTATTACCGGAGGGAATTTTATTGTTGATGGCGGACAGACGAGGAGTATATAACCGATTTTTATGACAGATTCATCCCAGTCACGATTCAGGATCGACAAAGAAGTGGCAGTGATCACCGGAGGAGCAGGACTCCTTGGTTACCAGCACGCCCGGGCGATTATGAGTTCCGGTGGTATTCCGGTTCTTGTCGATATTAACGAGAAACAAGCGAAGGAGAAGGCAAAATTATTATCCGATACCTTATCCGGGGAATGTCACGGTTATTACTGCGATATTACGGATAAAAGAAGCGTGCAGGGTATCTGTTCGCAGCTCACCGACCAGTTCGGAGCAGTGAATATTCTCATCAATAATGCAGCAAACGATCCAAAGGTAACACAAACTCCAGGTGAGAAGCCCTGGTCACGTTTTGAACAATTTCCCGAGAATGTCTGGGATCTTGATCTTGCTGTTGCACTGAAGGGATCGTTTCTCTGCAGCCAGGTCTTCGGTTCAGAAATGGCCAGCCAGGAAAATGGTGTTATCTTAAATATTGCTTCAGATCTTGGAATAATTGCCCCGGATCAGAGAATTTACCGGAAAGAAGGAATTGCCGATGATATGCAACCGGTAAAACCAGTTACCTATTCGGTTGTAAAACATGGGATAATCGGATTGACCCGGTACCTCGCCACGTATTGGGCTGATAAAGGTGTCCGGGTAAACGCCCTCTGTCCCGGGGGGATATACAATGGTCAGCCTCCGGAATTTGTCCAGAAATTGACGAATCTTATCCCCTTGGGCAGAATGGCTGAAGTGGATGAATATCAGTGTGCTGTGATCTTCTTGGTCTCTAACGCCTCGTCATATATGACGGGATCCGTTCTGACTATTGATGGGGGAAGAACCTGCTGGTAAGTGATCATTTCAAATTGATATCTAGGCTCTGTAGAAAACCTACGCTATCAGAAGTAAAATGTGACCAAAAGATCTAATGTACAGTACCTCCTTACACGGTTATGCTACTAACGTTAAAGTAAGCAAAATACAGTCGATAAACCGGTATATCATGTTTGTTGAATTATCCTCTGGATTGATCAGAGATTCCCGAATTCCCCTTTTCTCCGCGAAATTCTCACGAAAAACCTATACCCTGCACCAGTTACTCATTCTTCTTCTCCTGAAAGGGTACCCGTCTGAAGATTACCGGGATATGGTAGAACTTACTGAGATCATGGACTCTCTTAGAGAGAAGATCCATCTCTATGAGATCCCCCATTTCACAACAATCCATAAGTTCTGTCAACGGATCCGATCCACAACTTTTACTCGCCTCATGAACCGGCTTATGAAAATGTTCTATGAGTGGGGCGAAATGATCAACTGCACTGCCGTATATTCATCCGGGTTTACCAGTTCTTACGCAAGCGATTACGATTCCTGGAGAACCGGTAAAACGAGAAAACGATTTCTGAAAACTTCGATTTCGGTTGATACTGATCAACAGATTATCACCAGTCTGAAGATTTCCCGGCATCCGGTTCATGATGTCATTCACGCGGAAAAACTCCTCAAACAATGTCACCGAGTCAGACATTCTGCTCTCTATGTCATTGACAAAGGATACGACTCCGAAGAGATCCATGAATTAATCCGAGATGCGCTCAACTCATGTTCCCTTATCCCGGTCAGAAACAGAAAACGTAAACGAATCTCCGGATATTATCGAAGACGAATCGCTCAATCTTTCGATGATGAAAAATACCCTCAGAGAAATAAAGTCGAAACCTTGTTATCAGTACTGAAAAGAAAGTTTGGGGAATCTCTCAAGGCTCGGAAATACCGCCACCAAGTCAAGGAGATCAAAATCAAAGTCATCCTCTATAACCTCTCAAAGATGATCTCAACATTCTCGATTCAAATTCTCTTTGAGGTATTCTACAGAGCAGATATCTGGATTTTTACTATACGTGCTAGTCGGATTGTCACTTGTCCATTATAACGATATTTATCTGTACGATATCTTGAATGTGTTCTTGGATTAGCTATAATATTAAATCTCAAACAATGATTTATTTTAGACATCAATGAATATTAATAAAAACACGGCTCACAGAAATGGAATTGTTGAAATTGAGAACGATAAGATGAGGATATTCTTTTGAAGTTTGGATTGTTCATTTAGTGGATTAAAAGTAAAAATATTTGAGTAATTTATGTTTCTTATAACTACCGCTGACCAACGTTTCTGGAAAATTGATGAGGATATATTATTTCTTGGAGAATGGTGTAAAATTTATGATCAGAAACCGATTTGGTCAAAATTAAATAATAAAGTTCTACCTTATCATTGGGATAATAGGAAAAAATTGTATCGGGATTATATATATCTCGATACAATTTATGAAAAATATTTGATATTATTGACAGATAAATTGAATAATCTTCACCAAGTGAGTTATTCGGGACGCTACTGGCGCATTGTTGTCGGATATTGGCTTTATTATTTTATAGAAACATTATTTGACAGGTATCTTTCTATAAAAAGCGCATCTGACTCTGGACTTGTGAGTGATACGTGGATCGTTTATAAGAATATAGAGAGATGGGTACCTAATGACTTTGTTGATTTCAATCAATGGACTCATTCAGATGAATATAATAATTATTTATACAGCAGGATAATCCAAACATTTGGAGAAATGCCCTTCAGTGAATTAGATATCGAAATATTTCCGCCATCAGACAATTTACCAATGGCTAATAAATCAAAATTTAAACTAATACTTAACGAGTTGCTAGAAAACCTCAACAAATACAGTCCGTCTCAATGGAATCGAATTGTTTTTGTCTGCACGTATTTAGATAAAGTGGACAGTATAAAACTGCAACTTTCTCTCAATCAAATACCATATTTTGAATTACATCCGTTTCTATCTGAATGTGGCCCTGCTAATCATACCATGCGTAAAAAATTGAGATTCAAGGAAGGTAAAAGCGAGTTTGAATCAATTTTAAACTGGATGATTGCTGAACAAATCCCAAAAGTGTATGTAGAAGGATACGTCGATTTGCATAAAAAATCGCTTGAAACATTTCCGAAACAACCAAAATTAATCTTTACAGCTAATGCATATAATGGCAATACACTATTCCAATTATGGTCTGCCTTTCAAGTAGAACAGGGTGCAAAATTAATAGGAACTCAGCATGGAGGTCATTATGGTAGTGGTCTCTGGTCAGCATCAGAATCTCATCAAATAAATATTTGTGATAGATTCTATACATGGGGGTGGGAAGCATCTGATTCCCCTAATGTTATACCATTAACCACGGGTAAGTTTAACGGAATAATTAAAAGTGTAACTCCTAATCCAAAAGGGACAATTTTGATGGTAGAGAATTCATCTCCACGTTATTCATATGAGATGTTTTCATTTACGGTAGGGCCACAGATGTTAGATTATATCAATGATCAATATCGTTTTGTCCGGTCTGTTTCAGATGAAGTTCATGAAAAACTATTATTACGCTTATTTCCATTAGATTATGGCTGGAATGAGTCCAATCGTTGGAGGGATAATTGTCCAACACTTAAGCAGTATCAAGGAAAGAAATCAATCTATCAACAATTAAATGAAAGTCGTTTATTCATTGGTACCTATAACGCAACAACATTCCTTGAAACATTTTCCGCGAATTATCCAACGGTTCTTTTCTGGAATCCGAAACATTGGGAATTACGTCCATCTGCAAAACCATTTTTTGACGAACTACGCAAGGTGGGTATCCTTCACGATACACCTGAAACCGCTGCAAAAAAAGTTAATGAGATTTTCAATGATCCACAATCATGGTGGAATCAAAATGAAATTCAAGAGACACTTAATGATTTTAACTATCATTTTCTCCGCACATCTGACGAGTGGCTTCGTGAATGGAAACATGAATTTCGGGACATCATTTCAGAATTCGATTCTGTGAAAACTATGTAAGTAAAAAAGTTCAGTATCTCGCCTCCAAAAAAGAGAATCGAAAATCTTAAAAAAGATTTGAGAGACATATCATCTGCTATCTCTAAATTATTAGAAGTTGAATAATTTGTATGGATCTCATACCGGTTTCCCGACCATCTCTCGGAGAGGCAGAACTCGCATCAGTAAAAACAGTTTTTGACTCCGGCTGGCTGGGACTCGGTGCGCAGGTTTTTGAGTTTGAACAGGCATTACAAAGATTTCTGAATGCAAAGCATGTCGTTTGCACCAATACCGGTACAACCGCTATTCACCTTGCTCTCGATGTATTGGGCATCGGAAAAGGCGATGAAGTCATTGTCCCATCATTCACCTATGTTGCCACAATCCAGGCAATCACCGCAACGGGTGCAACCCCGGTTTTTTGTGATATACACGCTGATAATCTGAATATCGATACAAAAGAGATAAAACGAAAAATAACCAGAAGAACAAAAGCCATTCTCCCTGTTCACTACCGGGGATTCCCCTGTGAAATGGATGAAATAGGGGAGTTAGCCAAAAAAAAGAATCTTTTTGTCATTGAAGATGCCGCTCACGCTTTTGGATCTTCATATAAAGGCAAAAAAATAGGATCATTTGGTGATATCACCTGCTTCAGTTTTGATCCGATAAAAAATATCACCTGCGGCGAAGGAGGTGCTGTTGTTTTTCAGGATGATTCACTTCTTGAAAAAATCCAGCAGAAACGAATCCTCGGGATTGACAAAGATACATGGAGCAGGTATCGCAACGAGCGAAGCTGGTTCTATGATGTTGTGACTCAGGGATACCGGTACCACATGAGTAATATCAGTGCAGCCGTTGGTTTGATCCAGTTGAAAAAATTTGACCGGATGAACCAGAGAAAAATAGAAGTTGCACAGAAATACGATTCGGCATTTGAGGGTGTGGAAGGGATTACACTCCTGAGAAATGATGATTATCGAGATATTGGTCTCTTTGTCTATATTCTCAAGGTTAAAAAAGGGAGGAACGAATTGATGGATCATCTTGCGCGCAAGGGAGTGGGGAGCGGCATCCATTACATACCCAGCCATATCTTTTCTTTTTACAAAAAAGAAGCGGTCTCTCTCCCAATAACTGAACAGATTTATGACGAGATTCTCACACTCCCGCTATTCCCAGATATTACAGATTCACAGATTGAACGGGTGATTGATGCAGTAATTTCTGGGAAGCTACCGAGATAATTGAATTGCTTTTTTTATCATGACAGATACTAACATTTACCAAAAACCGATAGTTAGCGTAATTATCCCGGTTTATAATGGGGAGCGATATCTTTCTGAAACGATTGAATCTGTCATCGCACAGACTGAATTGAACTGGGAGCTGATAGCAGTAAATGACGGATCTACTGACAACAGTCTGAAAATCCTTGACGAGTATGCAAAAAGAATACCCGACCGGATCAAGGTAATTAGTGTTAAAAATGGGGGTGTCAGCAGGGCAAGAAATACCGCTGTTGCCGCTGCAAGGGGCTTGTATGTCGCGTTTCTCGATCAGGATGATCTCTGGGCGCCACGGAAACTTGAGAGTCAGGTTGAGATGTTTTCCCGTGATATAACTCTAGGAATTTCATATACGAATGTAACGGTTATTGATGAAAAGGGATCTGTCCTTTGCGAAAATGTGCTAAAAAGCGGGGAAAAACACAAGGGAAATATCTTCGAATACCTGATATTTGACAATTTTATCGGCATTTCAACAGTTATGCTCAAGAAAGAATTGTTTGTTGAAATAGGTGGATTCGACCCGCGCTTTTCCCTTGCGGAAGATTATGATTTTTTGCTGAAGGTTACACAAAAACAATCGGTTGATTATATTGATGACCCACTACTCCTGTACCGTGAACATGATGAGAGCGGCACCCATAAAAAAATAGATCGTCTTATAGAAGAAGCATTATTCATCATTAATTACTGGAAACGACAAAACCCCAAATTTTTTAGACAACATTTTATTCAATACGGGATATTCCGGCTGAAGTTAGAAGTGTTGAGGCTTAAAAAGTATGCAAAAAGAGTTTTCTAATTCCCGCATTCTTTTTTTTTAATTTCAGACGAGAAGTTTCCACCACCGTTCATTCTGTACATACCATTCAATAGTCTTTTTCATTCCTTCATCAAATGAATACGTCGGGTGCCACCCAAGACTCCGGATTTTATCTGATGCAATTGAATAGCGGAAATCATGTCCGGCACGATCCTTAACAAAGGTGATTTGATCCTCTCTTTTGTTGAGTGCGTGAAGAATTTTTTTTGCGATTTCAAGGTTTGTCTTTTCATTCCCTGCACCGATATTGTATATCTCGCCCGGAATCCCCTTTGAATACGCGGTATCAATTGCCGTGCAATTGTCCTCAACATACAACCAGTCCCGCACATTCAAGCCAGTTCCGTATATTGGCAGAGGTTGATTTGAAAGCGCTTTTAAGATCAGAACCGGGATAAGTTTTTCCGGATATTGGTAAGGACCAAAATTATTGGAACTGCGAGTGATAAGGATGGGGAGCCCATAGGTCTTGTAATAGGATTTTACCAGATGTTCGGCTGAAGCTTTACTCGCTGAATAGGGAGAGGACGGATCTAATAGATCATCTTCATGGAATGATCCGTTACGAATGCTTCCATAAACCTCATCCGTACTTACCTGAATAAACCGCAAAACATTATATTTCAGGGCATAATTCAGGAGAGCACAGGTTCCAAGCACATCCGTTTTAACAAAAGATTCGGGATCTGTTATTGACCGGTCAACATGGGTTTCGGCTGCAAAATTAAAGATTACATCACATACCCCTGCCTTCTCTATATCTTCCATTTTGCAGATATCGCCCTGAATAAAGGTAATTTTCTCTTTAACATCCAGAAGATTCTCTCGTCTTCCTGCATACGTTAGCTTATCCAGAACTATAATTTCTGCATCCGGGTATTTTTGAACGAGCAACCGGACGAAATTGGACCCGATGAATCCTGCACCACCAGTAACAAAAAATCTCATGATAGTTAACCGTGTTTTTTACCAGGAGTGAGAATCCAGTCATAAGGAATTTCTTTTGTATCAGGAGGTAAACGGTATTCATCCGGGTGCTGATAATCGTAGGGTTCCGTAGGGAGGCACACAATCAACGATTCATCCATTGAGATGCATTTCCATCCATGATAGACACCAGGTGGAATTGAAAGCAGAACC
>JBAZQT010000071.1:0-13507 GCA_041645055.1 Methanoregula sp.
TGATATACCGGTTTGCTGACATTAGTTTGCCTCCTTAATCGTTAGTAGCATAACAATGTAAGGAGGCACTGTACCTTAGATCTTTTGGTCGAATTTACGTCTACAGGGATACCATTTCTACAGAGCCGAGAATGCAATATACCCCGGTTCATCCATCAGGATCCAATCATAATATCATTGGATCTTTCCGTGCCTGACCGTTTTGCCGGTTCTTTATGATCAGGTATTTTCAATTCCGTATGGTGAGGGGAGGGGTCATCAATCCGCGGGGGATTTCTTGGCATCCTGGAAAGGATTTCTTTGCTGATCTTGAGATGTTCTTTCATGACCCCTGATAATTCTTCAAGAATGTTATTCTGAATTAAAATCAGTTTTTCAAGCTCAACAGAATTCCCTGGAGCAGATTCTCCAGATAAAATCAGATCCGGATGTTTTTTTATGAATTCGCCGCGGCGTTTCCAGATCTTGCTGATGCTGTCAATCCCTTTCTTTTTAGTAGGAAATGCATCGCGGTATTTTTCATAGAATTCATGGCTGTCATTGCATTTTATTACAAGATCGATTTCATCTTCCTCAATTTTTTCGTATTTTCGTTTTTGGATTCGTGGCATATGAATACCTGAACAATGTTGATAATTGGAGAGAAAAGAATTGCGGTATACATTTGAAAATTTTCTAATTCTTGGAAAACGGTAAATTTTCCCGAGAGATATGAAAACAATTGACCGTTATCCAAATTCTAAAATTACAGTTACACGATAATCGATAAAATCGAATTAATAGAAATTTTCAATTTTTTTGTATGATAAACGTCAGAGAATTTAAATTCAAATTTTTTTAATTCAAATGTACACGATACAAAAAAATGCAAATTAAAACAATCTTGAATTTTCAATATACTACGAGTAAGAATTAAAAACTAAAATTTCTGATATAAGAATTACCAGTAAAATCAGAAAATGAACTAAGTGATTTTTTCAACGAAATAAAATAAAAAATTCATTTTTTTCCATCGTGTCAAATTATACCTTAACATTCGAAATATTGGAAATTTTATTATAGAAATTATTCCAAATTCTTCATGAAACTAATTAAAAAAGGAATCTTTGAAAAAATCAGATACAAATTGGAAAATCAAATTTTTTTAAAGTAGAGAAATTTACTTCATAACAATCAAATAATTCGGAAAATGTTGAAATACTATCTTAATAATAATAAATAAAAGTATAGAATTTACACATATCGATGAATAACCCGGGAAAATTGATAATTATCAATGATGCTTAACTCACCCGGTGTTGAATTGGAAATGACAGATTTCATCGTGCACCATGATCGTACGGTGAAACGAAAATGGATAAAACACTGTCAGCAAATGACAATCAATTCCCTATCCCGAGAAAATAATCGTATTTTAAAATACAACCGGAAAGGAAGCCGTTGTCATGATTCCACCGTTCGCAACATATAGGTGCCACGACAAGCGGAGCAGCTCCTGACGTGTTTTTTCCGAGACCTTATTGGGAATCATAAAGGAATCCTCCGGATAATTACCTGATGATCAAAGAGATGCACCCCGACAATCATCCCTTTTAACACGCAATTTATCAGTAGACAATCAGAATCCAGGTTTCCATTATCCGCTCATCCACTACGATATTGAGTTTTGTTATCCAGCATCAAATAATGAGGTATCATAGTGTATAGCATCATATAGTTTATGATCGGGGAGAAAAAAATTATTCTTTGTCATTTGACCCTGAAAGAGGGAAATACTGCTGGTAAATCTGACGCCGTTCATCAATATCAGTGTGTAAATAAATTTCTGTGGTTTTAATAGAAGTATGTCCCAGATTCTCCTGAACCACCCGTAGGTTTTTTGACCGTTTATACAATTCACTGGCATAACTATGACGAATTTTATGGGGAGTGATGCCATTCGGGGCATAATGCTTGAAAATATGCTGAATTGCCCGGGAAGAGATGTGTTTTCCCTGCTGACCGATAAAAAGGGGCCCCACAATCCTGTTTCCAATGAACGCGGAAAGATCCTTTAAAGTATCCTCATCCACGAAGACAATCCTTGTTTTATCACCCTTTCCCTTTATCCTTATCGTATGCTCATCAAAATCAATATCTTCAATATTCATATTGCATAATTCAGATACGCGAACCCCGGTGGCGTAGATTGTCCGAACGATCAGCTTATCCCGGGAATCTTCGATAGAATCAATTAGCCGAAGCACTTGGCTGTGTTTTAAATATTTAATATCCTGATGCTTAATGCGTGGACGATCAATTCCGGTAAGGGGATTCGCGGTAACTGCACCCTGCGTGTATAAAAACCGATAAAAAGAGCTGAGCGTTGAGATAATGCGGTGATAGGTTTTCGGCTTGTACGTTCTCATTGAAGAGACAAATGAAAGAAAATCCGTCACCATAACTGGCGTAACATCGACACTTGTGTCAAGCCTTGCTTTCTCAATATCCTTCCAGTAAATTACTAGTTTTGTCACTTCGGTATGCCGGCGAAGCCATACGTAATAACCAAAGTGTCTGATGACCAGCCCATAGCTGTCAAGAGTGCGAGCGGAATAGTTTCGCATCCGGAGATACGTTCGGTATGATTTGAGCCACTCCGAAAAATACCCGCTTTCCATGCTCTATTCTATTTTTTCTCAAATAAATAAAGGTTTGCGCAGAATACCTATTCTGCGAAGTCTCCGATTTCAAATCAGAAGCGAATTTTCCCTCCTTCCTAAATTTCTTAAAAAATCTATCCTGCGAGATTTGGTGTGATCAATCCTAAAAGGAAATCTCCAAAAGAGGGTTTTTTTCAGATTATTGAGTACTTATACCCATCAATCCAGAGAACTGCCAACAAAAGCATTCTATGACCTTTTTTCCCCGTCGTCGGTGAACTTACCCGCCAGATAAATACAGTAATGAATCACTTATTATCTAATTTATGAGCACCGGGTCGTTTTAACAAATATTCAGGGGTTTGTTTTTTTATCTAATTGTGATTTATGCCGATAAAGGGTCGTATACGGGATATCAAGAATACGTGAAATTGCAGCCAAAGAGATATTTTTTTCCTCAAGTTCTTTCACCCGTTTCCAGGGAATTTGCCGTTCCGGTCTTCCGAGGTGTTTTCCTTCGGCTTTTGCTCTTGCCAGCCCCAGTTTTGTCCGTTCAATCAGATTCTCCCGCTCCCTATCAGCTACCCAGGAAAAAATGGATAGCATGAGATCCCGTAGTTTCTTATCTTCGATACGACTCCATGATTCTGCAGGAGATAAGGACCAGACACGAACACCAGATTCCTCAAGAACCCGAACCGTATTAAGGGTTTCAAGGAAAGAACGTCCCAGACGTGAAATTTCAAAAACATATAGGGTAATTAACTCTTCGGAGGCCCGGTTTTTTATCAGCTGCATCATCTTTGCATAGCCCGCGCGATCCTCTACCGGGGAAATTCCGGATATCCGGTCTACAAAGATAGAATCACGGGGTAGTCCTTCTGCCTCGAGCAGATTAACCTGGTTCTCAACATTCTGATCTTCCCGGGAAACCCGGACATATCCAATTTTTATCATAAGTCTTGCCTTTTGATATAAAATCGTTATCAAAAATGGATAAGCTTTTTGGTAATTTCAAACGCTCGTTTTTGATAAAGCTTTTTTTGCAAAAACACGCAAAATCGGGGTTCTTTTCAATTCATGGGTATGTTGGATGCATAATACAGTCAAAGTCCCACCGGGACCCCATATGAGGGTTTTTTAATATTTACGTCGTAGTGAGATTTGGATACCAGAAAAGTCAGTCACGGAAATCCTTTTTATACTTACAGATGATTGCGATACATTCAAAGGGATTTTGCAGGTGAAGATTGGGAACAGAATTATTAGCAAGGTTCGTTGAAAACGCGGGAATTCTTTAAAATCACTGATTACAATTGTGCATTCAAAGAGGTATTATTTTTCAGAGAATACTACCCCGGAAAAAAGCAGGAATGAACAGGACTTTATAACCTGACCATAAATTGTGAAAAGATGAAAAGCCCAAAATTCAATGCTTCTTGAGATCTCCGTCGTGCTATTGCCTGATTTGGAGATATGCAGGTAATCGAAGCGGGGGGTGCACCTTCAGATAGGCACAGGAGATCGCCCCTGAAGATAATCACTTTAAGTCATATATCATTTCGGATTCCGACAACTTTCATAAGAAACCCCACGAGAAGATTCGATATTTCACAATAATCCGGAAGTTCAATCACCGTCGATCCCATTATTGATATTCTGATAGTTATTTAACCGGCTCATGACTTGATGTAATTTCAAAAAGGAGAAGATTCTCTGTTCCGTAAATGATTTTTCCGGAATACAAGATATTACACCTGAATATCTCCCCCTAAAAGTTCCGGAAGGACCTGTATCCTTCCTGAAAATCTTGATTTTATTGTAATGATGGTCAAATTATAGCGGGTCCGAACGAATTCCGGTAATTGATCTGCAAAAGCCCCCGCATGGATACAATGATAAATATTCTCCCAGGGTAACAGGAAATTCTAACCATTCACAGATCCTCTGCCAGAGTGATCTAATCAAGTCATAAAATTTGACAATTCACGAGAGATATTTACATTTATTTTGCTCATTTTTTTGCTCTGTAGAAAACGTTGGTCATAGAGCTCGATGACCCCCTCCTGCGCGAATTAGTCCCGCCCGGGGACAAAGGCGCAGGGTGATGGCCTCTCGTTCAGTTAACGGTAATACGTCGTTATCCCAAATGGGGGCACCTCGAGCGTGCGGGGGCAAAGCCCCCAAAAGCGTTGAATTTTTCGAATCATTTCTACAGAGCACCGCTTTTCACTTTTCCCGGTTGTATTAGACAATTAATGCTTTATAAACCATATAATGCTATATAAAAAATCGGTTTGGATGCAATAAAATCCGTGATCTGAATACTAATCCATGCAGGCAGCTTTGGCTAAATTTTGCTAACCCCCATTATCCAAGGACAAATTATCACAAGACATTACATAAAATCGTGCAGTAATTTTTTTACTATGAGGAACTATTGGTAACATTAGAATATGTCCGGAAGTACTCATATGCTGACACCCCGGGAGGTAGCAGAAAGACTCGGAGTTCACCAGAAAACGGTTCACATTTGGCTACGCTCCGGAAAACTCCAGGGAGTGAAAATATCCTATCGTGCCTGGAGAATCCCCAGAGAATCCCTTGATTCCTTTATCGAATCTAACAGCAACAGATCATCAGGTAAACCGGGAGCAATCGCACCCAGCGAAAACAACGCTGAACAGAAAAACACTTTTCAGGCAGTACTTGTTCGGAACAATAAAGAAGAATCAACTTCACCCCAGTCAAAAATGAAGTGTTATATTCGGGATATTATGGGTGAGCAACCCCAAGAAAATAAATGAAACACATTTCGAACGCATAAATAATTTTCATTTTTACAGGTTTGAATGGATACAATCTGTATGTAAGATACGGGTTGGAAAAGATACGACAGTCATATACATCAAAAACATCAGGAAACCATGCGTTTTTTATAAAGAATAAACCACATAATGCTATACAAAAAGTGGTATTTTACTACCAAACCATAAAACAAATCATACAAAAAGAGGATGTAGAGCGAATGGACGAGGGAAGAATTCAGCAGGAAATTAATAAGTATAAAAAATTCAAGAAGGTTGACGGTGCCACCTATCGGAAAGTGAATCATTTCTTGCGAAAACGCACATACATTACTGCGCGGGAATGGGCTCTGGCCCGACTCTGCACAGATTTTCGAACATCCGGGGGAGCCGAGATGACCTTCATCGGCAAACACCTTCCTGAACTGGTTCCATTTATGGAAGATACCTATACTCCCCAGGCAGTGAATCAGGCACGCAACTCCTTCAAGAAAAAAGTGAGGAAGGCAAGTGCAACCTTTTTTTATGGTGCAATGTGCGGGTTTTTTACCACAGATGAGCTTGATGACCTTCTCTTTGAAGCCAGTGAGGTTGCAAGATTTCTTCTGGAAGTAGAAGGAACCACCCTGGATATCGATGAAGAGATTGATATAGAAGATCGAATAACCACCGTAATGAGAAGCGTAGGGGAAGCCGCAAAAACCATTCTTAGAACACGAGGAGAAGACGGCGAGATTGCTATCACCTCATCTGAACCTGTTGGCTACCAGACCGATACTTTGCTATCAGACATTTCATCTGCTGATATTTCCAAACCCTTGACATTAAAAGATGACTTTTCCCAAAAAATTCCTGTTAGTAAGAATGATACTAATACAACAGTCAAAGAGAAAAAAACACAGATTTCAGATAATGTAATTGAATTGGATCAAGTGAGCCATAATCCTGACAAAAAAGTTGATTCAGGGATGAATTCATCATGAAAATCATTCAGATTGTTGGTCGTTCGAATTCAGGAAAAACAACATTTATCAAAAACCTCATCCCCGAACTCAGGATACTCGGATCTGTATCTGTAATTAAACATCTCGGACACCATGATTACCATCTTGAAGAAGGAAAAGATACAACGGTTTTTTTTAATGCAGGTGCAGATATTGCAGTAGGTATTGACGCGGTAAAATCAGTAGTTGCTTTCCGCAAAAATTCTCTGGATGATGCATTAAGACTGCTAGCCAATTCAGGGATGGATTTCACCGTAATTGAGGGATTTAAACAGTATCCCTACCCAAAAATTGTCATTGGTAACCTTGAGATTGAAAAGTGTGTTCTTACCAATCCAACTGTCAGCCAAGTTATCACAAATCTTGAACTCTTTGAAGATTATCAAACACAAAGCCTACCCGGGGAATTGATATGACAGCAGTAAAAATGGAAAAACAACTGTTCGGTACGAACGGTGTCAGGGGAGTGGCCGGGAAGGAGATTACTCCTGAACTCCTTATTACGATAGGTCAAGCACTTGGAACTATCAGAAAAGGACAAATTGTCGTTGGCCGGGATACTCGTACATCGGGGGATTCTCTGATTAAAGCTATAAAAGCGGGCCTCTGTGCGGCGGGATGTGATGTGATTGATTGCGGCGTCCTCCCAACGCCAGCTCTCCAGTATCTTGTCCGCGAACACTTTGATGGCGGCGTAATGATTACTGCATCCCATAATCCTCCTGAATATAACGGAGTGAAGATTATTGAGCCAGATGGAACCGAGATGGGAGATGAAGAGACCATAAAACTTGAAGCATTAATCTTCAGCCGTTCTTTTGCACCAGTATTATGGGAAACGGCAGGCCGGGAATCATCTTGTCCAGACCTCATCCATGAATATTGTTCATCAATTACAGGATTGTTCCCAGACAAACCCGGGAAAGGAATGACCGTTGTTGTAGACCCCGGATCCGGCCCTGCATGCATTACAACATCGGCTATTCTTACAACCATGGGATGCCGGGTATTAACGATTAATGGCGATATGGACGGTACATTTCCCGGGAGGCTTCCTGAACCATCTATTGATGGACTTAAACCTCTGTCAGAACTTGTCATCAGCTGCGGAGCTGCATTCGGGGTGGCACATGACGGGGACGCAGACCGGGCGGTCTTCATTGACGAAAAAGGTAAATTTGTTGAGGAAGACCTTCAGTTTGCTCTTATTGCTCAATTTATCTGCCGTAAAAAAACAGGAACCGTTGTAACGCCAGTAAGTACAGGGCAGATTGTCGAGATGGTAATTACAAAAGAGGGCGGTACAATAACATACACTCCTGTTGGTAGTATTTATGTAGCCCGTACAATGCGTTCACTGTTGGGGAATGGCGTCAATGTAATCTTTGGAGGGGAAGGAAATGGCGGGCTTATTTTTCCGGATCACCAATTCTGCCGGGATGGGGGAATGACGGCGGCTATGATGGTATCAGTCCTGTCTTCAACAGATAAAACCTTGTCAGAGCTCATTAAAGAACTACCCAGAAGATATGTCCTCAAGGATAAGATAAGAACCCGTAAAGGAAAAGAGATTTTAGACGGAATAAAAACCGATTATTCTCAGGAAAAAACCGATTATACGGATGGAATAAAAATTCTCAGGGACAATGCCTGGATTCTCGTGAGAGCATCAGGGACTGAGCCAATCGTCCGGGTTATTATTGATGCTGATGATCCTGACAAATGTCAGGATTTCCATAAAGAGATCATTCAAAAACTGGAAAGGTATGGATAAAAACAGACCAGAAAGCATCCTTTTTTTTACAATTCACAAATCCAATAATTGATTGAATACCGGTTCAGTACATTTCTCGCATTATTCAGGAACGATTTCATTAATACCGCAATATCCCATATAAATCGCCAAATATTGTCTAGTATGCCAAAAAAAATTAAATTTAAGCCTGATTGTTATCGGAATATTTATGTATAATTTAATCAAATTCACAGTAATTATTGATTAGATTCCTTTGTGAATGATATGATCCCATCCAGCACGATTCTCGAAAAACTCCATGAGATACTTCCAAGCGATGTTTGGATGAGATTAGAATCTGCTATACCGGATATTTCCCGATCAAAAGGAAGGAAATCACAGAAAAATATTCTCACGGAAATCAACAAAATTGTCGTAGATTCTTCGATTATGTGCAATGACGTATCCATATTGAATATCCTCCCGGACATATCGGATGATGAAGCTGAGGTTCTTTTCTCGCGAATTATAGCCCAATATATCATTACAAAAAATGATCTCTGGTTTCAATCACTCTTTTCACTCTCAGAAAAAATGGGGAAAAAAAGCAATCAATCACGAATTTTTGCCAGAATCGCACGGAATCTTATTGATGAAGGTGTTTCCCACTCGGATCCCCGTTTCATCCAGGACGGGATGATTGTACTTCACAAGATCAGTTTCAGGAAATACCGATCTGAAATAATGATTGATATTATCCCGCTTCTCATTGTTTGGGCAATCACCACTCGAGATAAAGAATTATTACATGCATCTCTCAGGCTCATCGAAGAGATTGGGGATATATCCAAACGCGCCGTTCTGCATTCAGAGCTTGCAAAGGCGCTTGCAACAATTGCCGTTCTTGAGAAAGATCGTTCTTCTTTTTTTGACAGCATCCACCAGGCGACAACTATCCGCCAGAAAAACCGGAGACACGATTGCCTTGCTTTTATTATTGAAAAAGGATCGCGATCGGTTTTCGGAAAAGAAATGGCTGATATACCACTTTTCATCAACAATTTTCAGAAAGTGCCTCATGAAGCATATCTCGAGATAATTGGTGCCCTTACAGAACATATGCTGGACAAGATAAAAGACAAAACCCAGATTCTTGAAACACTTCAAACATTATGTACGAACAATCCTTCTGTTACAGAAATTCTGATACTCGATCTCCTAAGGAAAGCTGAACGCTCCGGAGATCCATGGTTCCTCTCATCCGCACTGAAAATACAACAGCATCTGCCCAAAACAAAACCATATCCCCTCAGAGAACTGGTGCGTGCCGGAATATCTGTTGCGAACACCACCCATGATATGCAGGCTCTCCTTCATTTGATACCATTTATCGATGAAAACGAAGATCATGCATTAACATCGCGCATTTACCTGCAGTTTTCACAGATTATGCTCATTTCTGATGATTTTCCCTCAGCGTTAGGTGTTTTTGAAAAAATTAGCCAGAATATGGAGAGCACACCCCATTATGCAGACACTTTGACACACCTGTTAAAAAGGGCTATTCTGAATGATCGGATTTCCATTGTTCATTCTTCAATACTTGCACGGATTGGGCCTAAAGTGGGCAATGCTGCAATTGCACGTGCAATTTCTGAGCTGTGCAAGGAGACAAATCCTGAAAACTTAATTCAACACCTCCCATCAACAATCGAGCTGGTTTCCATTCATCCGCGACGGGATCATATTCTCCTTGAGGGCATTACTATCCTTGTTGAACGTGGTTTTCTCGACAACAATAATCCGGATATTCTTATCAGTCTTGCAGATTCTATCAACGACGTATCCATCAAGGAGAAAGCAATTTCCCTCATCGTAATCAAGATTGCCAAGATTGGAGTACATGCCAGGAACCGGGACATGCTTCAAAGGGCTGTCGGACTTACCTGCATAATAGAGGGACAGAATACCCGCTCAGCAACATTAAGCAGTATCATCGATGAAGCAGCCATTCTTGCCGCGCAGCAAGGAGATCTCGATTTCCTGTTGCGGATGAAAACCTGGAGCAGCTCACTCCTTGAACCGGATCTCGCTTCATTCGCCCTTGCAAATATCATCGACGGGATCATAAAATATGCCATCAACCAACGGTCAGCTGAAGCACTCGAAGAAGCAGCCCGAATAGCACGAGAAGTAAATGACCCGGCACTACAAACGCAGTTGCTGGAAAGGATCGCTGAGGGGTTCGTCATTATTGGGTGTATCCTGTTGCAGGATCCTCAATATCTGACACAAAAGAACCGGATCTCAACCGTTCTGGGTCCATTTCAATGCGGAATAGATATTATTAAAGCCGACAGCAAGACCCACCAGGTCTCGCTCAAGATAGCCAGTTTTATCGATCTCATCCTGTCATATTCCCAGTCGAACGGTAATCCAGATTACACCATTATTCTGGCAATGTATGCATTAGAGATCGGAAATGCTTATGAGAGGGATGCAATGATGACACGGGTAATCTCCTGCTTGAGGGATAACATTCCACCCACCAGTTCGACGGACCCGTATGAGATAATGGCGAATCATCTTTTCAGAAATGATCTCGGGGACTCAAATCCAGTTATTCTTGATCTGACATATCAGATTATTCTCGGTGTAGGTGATCCATTTATCCGTTTTTCTGGTATGTGTAACCTTGCTGACTCGGCAATAAAACATGGAGACCGTGACAGGGCCCGTACATTATTAGAAAAAATCTCTACTGATATCCGTTGTCTGTCGCCCGAATACCAGAAAGTACTGATCCTTGCTGATCTGGCAACCATATGTTCGGATATCGATCCAAAAAATGCTGCCGAATATCTCAATCAGGGTATTCTGTTATTGGATCGGGTCGAACCAGAAAAAGCCTCGGCGGTCCGTAGACAGATTATTTTATCGATTGTGAGGCTGAATTCAGTTGCCCCGGAGATAAAATGGAGGCAGGTGGCTCTGGAGGTTATCCAGAAGATCACCGATCCGACTGAATACATCAGCTCGCTTGTCGCGGTTTATAACATGTTCAGTCACGACAAGGAACAATGCAATAATCTGCTGGACATAATGACACTGGCCACGGAAAAAATCCTGTCTCCCTATGAGAGAGCATCTATCATTATCGACCTGATCCCACTTGCACTCCAGAACGATAACATCCGTATTTCCGAAACACTTCTGGCAACAGCCAATAAACTGTGCAAAAAGATCAACATACAATATATTGCAGATATAATCAGGGAAAATATTACCCAGATTTACTTTGTTTTGTATCAAAAACACAACGAGAAGAAATTTCTTGATCTCGCAATTCAGGTGATACGCACCATCAATAACGATGAAGTCCGTATTCATCATCTCCAGCAAGCAGGACAGACAGACACAACTGATGAAACATCAAGGTATATGAAAATAAAAATGCTTTCAGAAAAAATGTTACATGACAGCACGCAATCCGCCCAGATTATATCGCTTGAGCATGTGGTCCGATCGGTTGCAGACCGGGGTAAAGAGGCACTCTTTTTCTGTGACCTGGCAATTTTTTTCAAAAGAGCCGGAGAGGCAAAACTTGCCCAGAGGATGAGCCAGTCTGCGATAAAGGAGGCACGAATCATCCGCCCACTTTCCCGGAGATCCTATATTATGTGTGATATCGCCCTGAAGACCTACGCTTCAGGAAGCGAAGAGTCCGCACATGAAATTCTCGATTATGCTATAGATTCCGCGACAAACATCCGGCAGGCATCCGTACGGGACGAAGTTTTTGAAGAACTGGGTCTGGCGATAAAAATTATGCAGGGGTTGTAAAAAAGTGAAAACCATTGAGGTAATTATCACCGGAAGGGTTCAGAAGGTGGGATTCCGGGCTTGTATCCGCAGAATTGCAACGGATTTACACGTAATGGGTACCGTTATGAATCTTTCCGATGGGAAAGTCCATATTTACGCTTCCGGAGAAGCAATGATCCTTGAAAAATTTGTCTCAATGATGTACGGATGCCCCAGAGCGGTTATCCGCGATGTCCAGATCGTGGAAATCCCTCTGAAGACATTTGATGATTTCTCCATTATCAAGGGCGACGGGAGAGTCAATACGATACTCTGAATTCGGTATTTTTTTGAAGGGAGTCACAGAAGTCAGATACATGCTCGTTCAGTTTTTCAGCATTTATTGAAGTGTAAAACAGCTCAATCATCATCCGGAGGAGTGTATCTGAAAGGATACAACGATTCGCCGTCAATTCAAAATCAGAAGGTTTCAGAACCTCTTTTGTAATCTGAAACACCAGCCGGTCTACCATTTCCGCCTTTATTGGCTCAATAAGATCCTGAATCAGGCTCCCTTTTCCATCGTGTAAAAGACCGATATCGGGATCCAGAAACGCACCAATAACCGAAACAGAACATGTTCCATAGAGCATCGCATAGCCAAACGAAAGCATAGCATTGACAGGATCGCT
Source organism: Methanoregula sp. (assembly GCA_041645055.1). Taxonomy (GTDB): domain Archaea; phylum Halobacteriota; class Methanomicrobia; order Methanomicrobiales; family Methanospirillaceae; genus Methanoregula. The sequence goes on from JBAZQT010000071.1 coordinate 12,685, forward strand.
ATGCGGCCGCTCAGTTCTCCGCTTGAATCCCCAGCCGGGAGGAAGATCCCTCGCCATAATTTCATAATACATATCGGAAGTCATTCGGTGAAGACGTCGGATTTCGTCAAGTTTGATAAGGTATCTGAGCTCTTCCTCGGCATTTTTTAAGAATTCTAACTCCCCTTCGTACAACAAGTTTGCATTGTGGGTTTCCTGCGCCCGCGTAATCGATAACATCCGTGATCTGATCGATCCTTCAGCAATGGCAATAGCGTATCGGTGGCGGGGGATATTCTGCTGCAGGGCAGATAATTCAGAAGGGCCATGATCTGCAAATGGCTGTATTGTTCCTACCGGCGATCCATCCGGATCAAAAAACGAGATATACACCCCTTTTTTAATGAGTTGTGAAATTGTTGTTGAGTTGATCGTATGCCCCCCAACAATGAGCAGATGTTTAAATGAGTCGATTGGATAGGTATCAGTCTCTTTTTTTTTCTGCACTATGAGATGCTTCTGGGTTGATTTAATATGGGTGCCAAAACCTGTAACGGGCAGCCAAGAATATTTCGTCACTATTAACCCCAAAAATACTGATCCGGTTATCTATTTACTATCACACTTCGATTGATTAATTCATCGTTTTGCGATGTGAGAAATCCACTTTTTTATTGATATTCTTTGAATACAATTCTTTTATAAGAAAAAACCCTTTTTCGGCTCTGTAGAATTCCTCAATGAGAACAAGAAAAGACAAAGTAGAAATCAATCTTGAGAGGTTGTAGAGGATTACTTTGATTTTGATCTCCTTAACTTGGAGTCGGTATATTCGAGCCTTAAG
>JBAZQT010000072.1:0-13273 GCA_041645055.1 Methanoregula sp.
GATCGAGCTGAACGTCTCGTGTCCCCACGGGATGCCGGAGCGGGGAGTCGGTGCAGCCATGGGGCAGCATCCCGATCTCGTGAGCAAAGTGACCCGGGCGGTGCGGAAGGTCGTAACCGTCCCCCTAATCGTGAAGCTCACCCCCAACGTGACGGACATCGTACCGGTTGCAAAGGCTGCGGTTGACGCCGGGGCCGATATCCTTGCAGCGATCAACACCGTCCAGTGCCTCATGGGCATTGACCTTGAAACGCTCGAACCCCTTCCTTCGGTTGCGGGTGCAAGCACGTACGGGGGATACTCGGGCCCCGCGGTAAAACCCATCGGGCTCCGGGTGATCTCGCAGATTGCCGGGGATCTCCCGGTCCCCCTCATGGGAATCGGTGGGATCTCCCGCTGGCAGGATGCTGCCGAATATATCGCGGCCGGTGCATCGGCAGTCCAGGTTTGTACTGCGGTCATGTGGGAAGGGGCCGGTATCATCCGCGATATGAATGCGGGCCTGTCGGATTATCTTGCCAAAAAGAACTTAACGGGTGTCGGCGCACTCAAAGGCCGTGCTCTTCCCCGCATCGAGACGCATGCCTCCCTCTCCCGGAGCGAATCCTGTTTTGCCACCCCAGGTTTTCCCGAGCGGTGCACATCCTGCGGTCGCTGTGTTGTGGCCTGCCGCGACGGGGGGTACCATGCGATTTCACTTTTGGACAGGCAGCTCGTGATCGATGCGGGACGGTGTGACGGGTGCAGTTTGTGTTCGCTTGTTTGTCCGGAGGGAGTGATTGTGATGCAGAGGCGGGGGTGAGGGAGGAGCGGTCCAGGCACTGGTGTTCAGGCCCGGGTCTTTGGCATGACGACATTAAAAGAGGTCGGTCGCGTGGATGGGGGCGACCGGGTTTTTCCCTTTATTCATTTTTCTATTACTCTGACACAATATCAGGTCCCGTTATAAATTAATGTTATTTTAATACCGAATCATCTATATCAATTAAAAATTTAAAATATGTAATATCCACGAATATTGAAGGTAAAATGACTTCACCCCCTACCATTTTTATAAGTTATACCCACGATTCGCCGGAACATCGTGCACGTGTATTAGATATGGCTAATCGGTTAAGGGCTGATGGCATTGATGTTGCGTTGGATCAGTACGTAGATTCCCCCCCTGAAGGATGGCCGCGATGGATGGATCGCCACATTCTTGAAGACGACTTTGTCTTGGTAGTTTGTTCAGAAATATATTTACAAAGAGCAACGGGACAAAAAGTGGCTGCAGGGGAAGGTTTAGGAGCGAAATGGGAAAGTTATCTCACTTATCAGCATATCTACAACTCCGAATCAATGAATACACGCTTTATTCCGATCCTTTTTAATGATGCAGCCTTTGCAAACATTCCTACACCGTTACAAGGTGTGACTCATTATCATATTGAAGTCCAACAGGACTATGATGATCTCTATCGCCGGCTTACTAACCAACCGGCACGTGTTTGTAAACCCCCCCTTGGACAAATAAAAACTGTGTCGTTGATTGAAGGAAAAACAACACATAATGAGGTTAAGGTTTCTCTTGCAAAACTTCCTTCGACAAGCCCCATTCTTTTTGGTCGAGATTTAGAATTGAAAAGTATTGATGATGGGTTGAAAAGTGAAAAAACAAAAATAATCACATTAGTTGCATGGGCCGGTGTCGGAAAAACAGCCCTTGTCAATAAATGGCTATCACAAGTGGAACGAGATTCCTATCGTGGAGCAAAACGAGTTTTTGGATGGTCTTTTTATAGTCAAGGATCTGCTGATGGGAGACAAATATCTTCAGATCTTTTCATCACTAACGCATTAAGTTGGTTTGGGGATCCCCATCCCACAAACGGCACTCCTTGGGAAAAAGGAGAGCGCTTAGCAGATTTGATAAAACAAAAACCAACAATCCTCATTCTTGACGGATTAGAACCATTACAATATCCCCCACCTATAGATACTGGACGGATAAAAGATCCTGCACTGTGTTCCCTTCTCCGAGAATTAGCTTACCATAATCAGGGGCTAGTTGTGGTTACATCTCGACTCCCAGTAGATGATTTAAAGGATTTTCTTGACAATTCCGTTCAACAAATAGATCTTGAAAATCTTAGTTCTGAAGCGGGTGCAAAATATCTTTCTTCATTTGGTATCAAAGGGCCAGAAGATGAGCTAAAACTTGCCTCATCTGAATATGATGGCCACGCATTAGCATTGACACTTTTAGGTAGTTATTTAAAAGTTGTTTATGACGGAGACATTTATCAAAGAAATAAAATCACTCGTCTAACAGAAGAAAAACGAAGAGGATCTCATGTTCAGCGAATAATGGCCTCCTATGAAAAATGGTTTAAAGGAAACCCGGAATTGGATATTTTATATTTATTAAGTTTATTTGATCGGCCAATAGAGGAAGAAGTCCTTACAACCCTCAAAAGCCAATCGATTATCCCTGGATTGACTGAAAATATCTTCAAAATACCAATAGTCGATTGGCAATATGCTATTGATAGCCTTCGATCTGTGCGACTTATCTCAATTCGAAATATCACAACATCTGAATTATTAGATTTCCATCCTCTTCTTCGAGAATATTTTAGTAATAAATTGATTATTAATAATCCAAAAGGTTGGCAAGAAGCTCATAGTAGACTATATGATTACTACAAATCTAAAATCAAATCCATTCCGAAGGCACTTGATGAAATGGTTCCACATTTTTCAGCAGTTTCACATGGTTGTCATGCAGGTAGATTTCAAGAAGCGTATGACGAAATTTATTTTGGCCAGATAAATAAACACGAACAAGGTAGTATTACAAAAGTTCTAGGATCGCCCAGTGCAGAATTAACATTGTTATCAAATTTTTTTGAATCTTACTGGGATAGACCAATCTCTGGACTAAAAATTTCAGATAAAGGATCCATCTTAAACAATGCTAGTAATGCGTTGATGTATTTAGGTCGATTAAAAGAAGCAATTACTCCAGCAAAAATTGCATTAGAACTAAATTATGAAACTAAAAATTGGAGAAATGCATCTGTTGAATCCAGTAATATTAGTACTCAATTGCTTGCACTTGGGGATATAAAAACGGCATTAGATTATGCTAAACAAGGGGTTGTTTTCTCTAATCGATCAACAGATGGTTATGTAAAATCAGGATCTAGGGCTGCATTCGCAGCAGTATTACACCGTGCCGGTCGTTTTGAATTGGCTGAAACTCAATTTCGCAACGCAGAAATGTTCCAAAAAAAGCAACAACCTTTGAGACCCTTGTTATTTTCATCACATGGATTTGATTATTGTTCTCTTTTGCTCAGTCAAGGAAAATATTTAGAAGTAAAGGATAGATCATATAAAATACTTGAGTGGTTTAAACAAGATTCTGTTTCTCACCCTCAGACTATTGCATTTATTCATCTATCATTAGGTCGAGCAATTTTTCAACAAATTACTGAAGAAAAAACCGGTGATTATTCAAAGGTCATTCCATATTTCGAATTAGCAGTAAAATGGTTACGATTAAGCGGTGCTCGAGAGTTTCATCTTCAGGCATTGTTGGCTCGAGGGAATTTGTATCAAGTTTTGGAAGAATATCCAAAGAGTCTGAAAGATATCAATGAGGCATTTACTTTTGTAAAGCATAGTGGCATGCATTTGTATGAGGTTGATTGCTATCTTGGATATGCATCCCTATATCTCGCATTAGGTGATTCTATTCAATCTAAAAAAAATTTACACGAAGCAAAACAACTAATCACAAAGATGGGGTACCATCAGCGCGATAATGATTTTAAAAGACTTGTAGATTCGCAATTACGTAATAACAAATAATGCAATTTCGGATTAAAACAAAAAATCTTGTTTGTGTCATTCATTTTTTTCAATAATGAAGTATTAATATTTTTAGGTGATTTCTAAATAACTGTCACTATCAACGCAGTTTCTTGAACATTTGATGCTGAATTTACTTTCTCAAACCCCCCTTTCTCAAAATACTTTACAACCCCCTCCTTCCGGCCACGGTGCGGCCTCCGTTCCTTCAAAATCCCAAAACAAAGCCCAAACCCCCCATCGGTCCGGTGAAGATCCCCGATATCAGATCGATAACTCCTGGATATTTCGCATGAACAGGGGGTCCGGAAGATTGCGTGAAATTCATGTTGGTTGACACCTACCCGCACACTTCCGTTATCTATATCATGTTCTTGACTGTACTGTCCTGTATATGAAGACAGTACTTACGATCCTTCTGGTTATTCTTGCCGTTATCGCCTCCGGATGCACGTCCCAGGCACCGGCAGCGACTCCCCCGGTCGCATCTCCAACACCGCAGTCCGTATCTGCAAATACTGCAATTCCCGATATGACGGGTCTGTGGAAAGGAACCGGGACCGGGTTCACCACGCTCGATGATTTCACCGACTTCCCGATGACGATATACAACATCTCGAAGCAGAAGGGACAAGTATTTACCGGCAGGAAGGAGTACCCGAGAACGGATGGAAAAACCTATTACGAGAACTTCGCGGGAATAGTAACCATGAACGGCGAAATCTACGAAGCCGATAGTATGGGCGGTTTTTCTATTGGAAAACTGACCGGTCCCAATTCCATGGAGCTCAATTATATCGAGGAAGGTAATGACACAAAAGCCATTATCCTCACTCTCTCCCGGCAGAAGAGCTGAAGAATTGCCTGACAGGATCACTCCTGCCAAATCCACTCTCAACCCCGCCTGCTTTATCCGGTACAGGCAGGTTCGGGCAACAATAATCTGGCACGATCCCAGCTCCCCCAAAAACCACCCATTTTTTCAGAGTTTGCAACCCCATCTATCCGGGCACGTTACGCCCTCATTCTGATGAAAATTCCCAAACAAAGCCCAAACCTTCCCCCATTATGGTGAAGATCACCCCCTGTTCGATCGAAAACTCCTGGATATTTTGCATGAACAGGGGGAACGGAAGGATGCGCAAAAACAGGAGTTCTTTTGGCCGTCTTCTCTCGAAGTCACCTGCACTCAAGGATTATCAGAGATCCTCAATCCAAACTGCACAGTACTGGCCGGTTTCCCTCTTCGAAAAACGCTTCGTTTCCCAATGAAGAGTTATATTGCAGTTTCCTCAAAAGAACTGGCCGGAAAATCCCCGTAACTGGCCGGTCGGGAGCCGTAAATGATGCAATCCGGGGTCATTCCGGGCCCGGATAGAGGGTACGCAGGATCTGTCCTCAAAGAGATCATGCCGTGATGGCCTGGACACCCGGCACCCCAAAACAGGCCTTCATTTCCCTTTGACCGTGTTACCTATCCAGCCCCTTCGGGTTTTGCCTCCCAATAGCGTCCATTAGGGTACATATTTCTGCCTGTAAAATGCGAATTTCGGCTTAAAAACGGAGAATTTTAGCCGGTTTCAAAACGTGTGCCGGAATTCGATGTTTTTTGCAGGTCATTCAAGAAAATGATCTTCAAGATCGCATCAAGAGACCGACATCTCCGACGGAGAAGTGAATTGAGTGGAGGGTGGGTCTCTTACCGTCCCGGGCCGGAATAACCAATCCCCAAAAACAGGGGATTTTTCCCATTAACCATGCACCACCTCACCCATTCGCCAGGCACTCCACGGGGAACGGCTCGAAGGTGCCTGGTCGTGTTCACTCACGCTATGAGGCAATAACTCGGGAATCAGCGCCCGTTCTTGTGTTCAACATGACTGCCATCGCAGAATGGCTTGTTTCCGGATTTCCCGCACCGGCAGAGGGTGACCCGGTTCCTGATGGTATACGGTTTCCCGTCAGCAGATTCAATAGGAATACCGCCACGCACCCAGAGAGGACCGTGCTCGGACCGGGCTGGATATTCGATGACCACAATGGACTTTTCCAGATCCGGTTCGATAGCCTGGCCGCTCTTCCTGTCCCGGACAACGAGCCGGCCTGACGGGCAGTTGCATGCTTCTTCAATTGCCGTATCACGGGTTTCTTTGATACCTGATTGTTTTGTCAGGTTCCAGATGCCGCCGGCCCGCATACAAAACCTGGCATGGACGCAGAGGTTCTCGACATCTTCCAGTTTCAGTGTCTGGCCTTCAACGATCCTGGGGTGGCGGAGATAGGATTCATTCCCGGCGGTTTCTTTACCATTAAAGTGAATCTTTACGTGAGTCCCATCGCAGAACGGCTTGTTCTCCGAGTGGCCGCACCGGCAGAGGGCATATTTTTCCTGGACGGGATACCGTGTCACTTCCTTCCATTTCCGGCAATATCCCTCGTCATCATTGCAAATCTCTTCTTGTATAAGGGGCACTCCGCCTTGTACCAGGTACGGCCCGTTTTTACTGACTATGATTTTCATATCATCGCTTCCGGTTGTTCCGGATTGTTTATGGATTTCTGTCATGATGAAACTCATTTTTTCCTTTGCAGCAATGGTTCCTATGCCCTCGCTATCTGCACGGTACTTCGCTTAATGAAGGTTGAATACCTCCGGTAAAACCAGTATTTCACCAGCTCGACCATGACAATATACCCAATCACGAGCCCCGCCAGCACCGCGAAGAATGAGAGCGGCGGCTGGACAAACCCGAAGATGGCCCCAATCACCGTGAACGGCAGTATGCAGGCAATCGCAACGATGAGGACGGTGCTCAGTGCGAGCAGCCGGCTTGGCCTGCTCTTATAGAACGGCACGACCCGGGTCCGGATCACGAATATCACGAGTGTCTGGGTGCAGATAGACTCCATGAACCACGCGGTCTGGAAGAGTGATGCATCGGCGCTGAAGATGAAGAGCAGGATAAAAAATGTGAGAAAGTCAAAGAGCGAACTGATGGGTCCGAAGAAAAGGATGAACCGTTTGATGTATTCGATATCCCACTTTTTCGGGGAGCTGATATAGGATTCGTCGACATTATCGGTGGGGATGGTCGACTCTGAAATATCGTAGAGCAGGTTGTTTAAGAGGATCTGGATGGGGAGCATTGGCAGGAATTTTAAAAAGAGCGAAGCACCGGCAACCGAGAACATGTTCCCGAAATTGGAGCTGGTCCCCATCAGGATATATTTCATGGTGTTCCCGAATGTTCTCCGGCCTTCAAGCACGCCATCATTGAGGATCCGCAGGTCATTTTTTAAGAGAATGATGTCGGCGGATTCCCGGGCAATATCCACGGCGTTTTCCACCGATATACCTACATCGGCCTCCCGGATGGAGGGAGCATCATTGATACCGTCTCCCATGAACCCGACCACGTGGCCATTGTGTTTGAGAGCTTTCATGATCCGGTTCTTCTGCACCGGCGTCATGCGGGAGAATATGGTCACGTCTTCGACCACCCGTGACAATGTCTCAACGTCCATATGATCGATCTCGGCACCGTTCAGGACACCTTTAACATTGAGACCGATAAGTTCGCAGGTCTTTTTCGTGACCTTCTCGTTATCCCCGGTCAGGATCTTCAGTTCGATGCCGGATCTTGCGAGAAGCTGTACTGAGTCGCGGGCACTCTCCTTGGGTGGATCGATAAACGTAACGAGCCCGGCAAGGATCATCCCGTTTTCGTCAGCAGGGGAGAACATTGCCTGATCGTTTGGCACGGTACGATAACAGACGGCAAGCGTCCGGAACCCCTGCTCACTCTGGGCCTCGTAGATTTTATTGATGTTCTGTCTCAATGTATCGGTGAGGGGTTCAATGATGCCACCCTGCTCTCTATGAGAACAGACCCGGAGCACTTCTTCGGGCGCACCTTTTGCCACGAGAAGAAGACCGGATACCCGGGAGACGATGACCGAGACCCTTTTGCGCTGGAAATCAAAAGGAATTTCGTCGATCTTTTTGTAGGTGTCGATATCGAAATGGCGGAACCTGAGGATAGCCTCGTCGAGCGGGCTTTTGAGCCCGGTGTCAAAATAACTGTTAATGTACGAGTAGAGCAGGACATTCTCGCTATCGTTTCCTTCCGTATCAAGATGCCGGATAAGGGCGATCTGGTTCTCGGTTAAGGTACCGGTCTTGTCGGTACAAAGAATATCCATGCTCCCGAAGTTCTGGATCGATTCGGGATGCTTGACGATCGCCCCCTTCTTTGCCATGGCGATCGAACCCTTGGACAGGTTTAAGGAGAGGATCATCGGGAGAAGTTCCGGGGTCATTCCTACGGCAAGCGCAACCGAGAAAAGGAGCGATTCGAGTACCCCGTGCCGGAAGAGTGCGTTAATAAAAAAGACAAAGATGACGAGGAAGAAAATAATCTTCGACATTAAGTAACTGAACTGTCTGAGGCCCCGTTCGAACTCGGTCTCGGGAGGGCGTTCGATCAGGGTTTTTGCTACATGGCCAAATTCGGTTGTCATGCCGGTACGGGTCACAAGCGCTGTAGCCGTACCGCTGACAACAGAAGTGCCAAGGAAGATGTAATTGCCGGCTTCTGCCAGGGTTTTTTCCGGATCATCGGTTTCAGCAGTTTTTCCGACCGGAAACGGTTCACCGGTCAGGGCGGACTGGTTCACAAAAAAATCGCGCTCATCCAGGATCCGGGCATCAGCAGGGACAATATCGCCGGCAGCAAGGATGATGAGATCCCCGGGGACAAGATCCGTCACGGGAAGTTCTGTCCGCATTCCGTCACGGAAAACGATAGATTTTGAGATAATTTTCTGTTTTAACAGGTCCGCTGCATTTCCTGCCTTGTATTCCTGGAAGAAGTTTAAGGTAACGCTCGCAAAAACGATGACAACAATAATCAACGCGTTGGTGAACTCCCCAACAAACAGGGATATTGCTGCAGCGATGAGCAGGATTATTACGAGAAGATTTTTGAAGTGACCCAGGTACTGGAAGATGACCGGAGATTTTCTGATGCGGGAAATATCATTGTACCCGTAGCGGGCAAGAGCCGCCTCTGCCTGAACGGAGGTCAGCCCATCCCGGCTGCTCCCCAGAATGACGAAGAGATCCTCTTTTGGAATGGTATGGAATGGCTGCTGGTGATCCGTTTGGTCAAGCGGTTGTGTGAATGCCATTATTTCAATCTCTAGGAATGCATTGCTGTTCGTGGATGATTACACGTACATCCTCATGATGACTTCGATCGAACATGTTCATCCGACACATAATAACCGGGAATTATCTGTCTGGATCATGAAATATGCAAAGAAACCCGCTCTGTTCACCCATCAATAAAATAATGGGTGGTGTCACTGCACGATAACAGTACCTTTCATTGACGGGTGAATCGAGCAGTGATACGTGTACGTTCCCGGTTGGGTGAAGGTAAACGTAAAAGAAGCCCCGGTTGAGAGCGAGTCTGATACGATCGAAACGGGTGAACCAGTATCGGAAACGATAGTGTGGGGAGCGCTGTCCTGGTTTGTCCAGGTAACGGTGGTGCCGCTCTTTACGGTCAGCGGAGTTGGGACAAATGCGAAATTTTTAATCGCAATAGTATTTTCTCCTCCCGTAGCAGCGGGGGATGCGACTGTTGCCGGCGCGGTCTGGGGGGACGTGCAGCCGGCAACCGTACAGGCCAGGATCACAATGACGATGCATGTGGTGCAAAACACAAGGCGCGAATGTTCAGACATATTTTCATAATTGCGGGTTGGGGTAAAAAAGGTGTGTCTGTGTGCAAATATTGAATATCCAGTTTCGTAACCCTCATACCCGGAAATCCATTAAGTAGTTGTGGAAACAATGGAAGAACCGGGAGCATTGGATCATGGACCGGAAAAAAGGAATCGCGCTCTGCATCTGCGGGATGTGCCCGAGTTTTGTTAAATGTTCAGAAGAGATTGCTTATTGTCTTGCCAACCAGGGAATAAGCGACTGCATTAAGAAAGAACAGGGATGCCTCTGCCCGGGATGCCCTGTACAAGCGGAGGAGAATTTCTCTCATGTCTATTATTGTACCCGGGGAAGCGAATCGGGGCAGACTCATGCCCGGTAACATCTGGAAATGTGCTGTCTGCGGTTACGTCGCCAATGGAGAGACACCTCCCGCAGAATGTCCGCAATGTGCCAGCACCGGCAGGGAGTTTATTAAGGTAACCGATAAGAAAGGGCTCCGTTATGATGGGCAACCGTTTGACGTGCTGCTGATCAACGGCAGCAGTCACCGGGCCAATAACACCGGTTACTTAGCGGATCTTGCAGAGGAAGTCCTGCGAGAGAACGGGGTGAGTTACCGGCGGTATAACCTGAGCGAGTTTGCGATTAACCATTGCTGGTGCTGTTACAGCATGCGGGACAATGCCTGTCGCTACCCGTGCAGGGACCAGCTCGATGATATGCCTGCATTCCATGAGATGGTGATAGCATCAAAAGCAGTCATTGTCACATCTCCCATAAACTGGAACAATATGTCAGCACGTCTCAAGGATTTTCTCGACCGGCTGAATTGTATCCAGAACCTGTACCTCTTAAAAAAGCCCGGTCTCACGGAAGGAAAAATCGTGGGGATTGCGGTCTCGGGCCATGAAGACGGTGCAACAAAGACCGCGATGGACATCTACCTGTACTTCCAGCAGATGGGCTATATCCTGGCACCATTCGGGATCGCGTACCGCGTACATGGGGCGCAGTTCAATACAATTACCGATACGGAATTTTTGAAAACCGATCCGCTCGTGACTATGAAAGTAAAAGGCATGACGAACAATGTGGTGGCAATGATGCGGCTTGATAATGAGGGGAAACTAAAAGGAAAACTGGCCCCTGTCTGCGAATAAGCCGGCTCCTGATGATGTACCATATCCCCGTTGTCTCATTCCAGGAACAGTAAACGATCGCCCGCTTCACGTCGTCATGGCATACAATAATGTAGATAGTGAAGTTATTGGTATCACAGCATACGAACCAGACCCGGATACATGGTCTGAAAAGTATACCCGGAGAAAATTATGAAGTGCGTTATCTGTAAACTCGGGAATACCAAAGAGGGCACGACAACCGTCACTTTTGATCGTGACGGAATGACCCTTGTCGTAAAAGATGTCCCTGCCCAGGTCTGCACAAACTGTGGCGAGGATTACGTGGATGAGCATGGTGCTCACGAAATCCTTACCATCGCAGAACGCATGGCAAAGAGCGGGACACTGGTGGATGTACGAAGGTACGTTCCCGGTTCTGCGATGCCGTGTTAACCAATTCTGTTTTTTTGTCTGTCAAACGCGTGGTTCTCCAGATTTTCGCCGCAAAACTTTTGCTTCCTTAGGGTCTTGGAATAATATGCCCCATCCCCAAGACCGGTACGGCGTAGGTCTGGTTTAGAAATTTTCCGACCGGCCCGGTAAAAAAATTTCAATGAAGTGATTGAGTTTTACCCTCAAAAGTCATGAGCCCGAGTTTTAAAAATAATAACGGCGCTCCGGCAGTAACCCAGACTCCGGCAAGTGCTGCCCGGAAATAGGTCATACCGTATCCGAAAAGGCCCGGTGATTTTGTTGCTGCACTCAATGCAACCCAAAGAACTGCAAGGACAATTATTCCTGCAAAATAACGAGTTGCTTTCTGCGACCAAAATCCGTCAACACAATACGGGATGTACTCTGCACTGATCCCTGCACCTGCAGCTGCACCGAACAAAACCCCCGCAGCGAGAAGGGTATCTTTCAACGATGTGGGGGTGATTAACTCCTGTGTCTGCGCAAATGCAAGAGCAGACCACTCGGCAGGCACCTGCCATGTACCATAACTGAATACTATTATCTGGGACAGCAGGATGAATGCACACGATGCACCCAGTGCGAGAAGAATTCTGACCGGGACTGGTTTTTGTAAAAACCATGTTGCTGCTGGATTTTCATATCGCAGGAAAACGAGAAGAATTACAATGGCAAAAATCCAGCCCGTGAGAATGTCTGCAAGAAAATGCACGCCAAGGTACATTCTTGCAATTCCTACGAGAATAATCAGGGCACAACAGATAATCCATACCGGTGTCTTTCTGAACCATGCACCGATATATCCCAGGAAGGCAAGTGAAACCTGGGCCGCAGCCGAAGGCATGCCAAAGGAAGTCTCGGATGCAAATGCCTTTACATCTGCACTGATCCAGTAAGGGCGTGGAGCATGGAAGAGGAGTTTAAGAGCCGCGTTGATTGCGACAATTATTGAACAAAGAAGTAAGAGACGCAGTCCAAGTGTCTTGTCATAACCCCAGAGTATCACCGGAATTATCGCAAGATAAAATTCCGCACTCCCCAGTAATGAGATAAGGAGCATGACGATTCCAAGACCGGGTGCATTTGCCTGGAGGGCAATATTTGGTGCAGTCTGAAAAATCATTGGACCGGATTATTGGGGTTCATGATAAATAATTTCAATGAACCTGATTTCATAATCATTCTCTTCCCGCACACCGGGATGGTAAACCGGGACCACTCCCCGGTAAAATCCGACAGGTTAATGTCGTCACAATCCAACGGAAAAAGACAGATATCCATGACAACCGCAGGGAAAATTCCGGATTTGGCAATGTATACAGGGTTATTTTTTTTAATTGCCGGTCTCGTACTGGTTGCCGGGTGCATCCAGAAAAACCCTGAGCCCGGCCCGGTTTCACCTGGGGCTGGCGTTGTAACAACCGATGCCGGCTCCCTCCAGGGAACAACGGAAAATGGCGTTACGATCTACCGGGGCATACCCTATGCAGCGGCCCCGGTTAAGGACCTCCGGTGGAAACCCCCGGCAGCAGTGCAGCCATGGCCCGGTGTGCGGAACGCGACTTCGTATGGTGCAGTATGTCCCCAGCCGAAATCCGGCGAATTCGATGTAATGCCGGTCATGAGCGAGGATTGCCTGTCCTTAAACGTCTGGACACCGGCAAAGAACATGGACGAAAAACTACCCGTCATGGTCTTTATCCACGGCGGTGCGTGGAAGACCGGGGCGGGATCCCAGGCGCTCTTTGACGGGGGCCCCCTTGCAAACAAAGGTGTTGTCGTCGTCACGCTCAACTACCGGCTCGGGGCACTCGGCTGGATGGCACACCCGGAGCTGACGGCTGAGTCCTCCCATAACAGTTCGGGCAATTACGGGATCCTCGACCAGCAGGCTGCCCTGAAGTGGGTTGAAAAGAACATCGGTGCGTTCGGAGGCGACCCGTCCCGGGTGACAGTATTCGGGGAATCTGCCGGAGGAAACAGTATTTACGCCCACCTGGTGAGCCCGGGGAGCAAAGGTCTTTTCCGGCAGGCGATTATCGAGAGCGGCCCGTTCTTCTCCGATGATGCAATGGGAACCGTCTTC
>JBAZQT010000073.1:0-13102 GCA_041645055.1 Methanoregula sp.
CGGTGTCGGATCTTCAGAACCTGATGATGAACATCAGAATGATCCCCTTAAATCACATATTTAACCGCCTTCCAAGAGTAGTCCGGGATGTCGCCCAGTACGATGGGAAAGAAGTGGAATTTATTATCGAAGGTGGGGAAACGGAGCTTGATCGCAGTGTCATGGACGGACTTAATGATCCCCTCCTTCACTTAATCCGAAATGCAGTGAATCATGGTATCGAATCACCCGAAGTCAGGGAAAAGGCCGGCAAACCAAGAAAAGGGTATGTTAAACTCTCCGCTCATCGTGACCGTGATAATGTAATTATTGAACTTCTTGATGATGGCGCTGGAGTCAATGTTGAAAAAGTCAAGTCAAAAGCAGTAGAAAAAGGTCTGATAACAAAAGAAAATGCTGCAACATTGACCACAGAACAGGCAGTAGATCTGCTGTTCCAGCCAGGATTCTCAACAGCCGACAAAATCTCCGATATCAGCGGACGTGGAGTGGGACTCGATGTAGTGAAACGGTCAATTGAATCTTTGAAAGGTTCAATCCGGGTTGAGACAAACCCGGGAAAAGGGAGTCGTTTTGAACTGCTGCTTCCCCCAACAATGGCAATAGTTGATGTAATGATAGTGCGGATAAATAAGCGGAGACTTGCCATTCCGATAAGCAGCATTGTTGAAGTGGCAAACTTCAAAGATGAAGCAACCCACAGGATAGGTAAGAGTGATGCAATTTTACTTCGTGATGAAGTCCTTGAAATCTTCTTACTGGATGATATGATGGGAAAATCCGAAGAGCGGGAGATTCTTATTGTAGTGCAATACCAGAAACGTAAATGCTGTATTGCAGTCGATGTTGTAGAAGGAAAGCAGGAAGTTGTTGTAAAACCATTAAGCAGCATTATCGGCAACACCCGCGGTGTGAGTGGGATTACCATTCTTGGGGATGGTGAAGTAGTACCGGTACTTGATGTAAATACCATGGTGTAGGAGTATGAAATGAAATTATCAGCAGTGCAGGCAGATGCGATTCAGGAACTGGGAAATATCGGTGCAGCTCACGCGGCGACAACATTATCACAGATGCTCTCGAGCACGGTTTCGATGAGTGTCCCGGCAATCAAAGCTATTGATCTTTCCGAACTGGGAAACCATATCGGCGATGAATCTGCCGCGATGGTTGTATTTGAGCTTCAGGGTGAAATCCAGCATGGTGGATATATAATTTTTTATATTACCAGGGAGTCAGCCATTCGACTGACCAATACTATGCTGGGAATGACCGATACGGAACGTGATTTTAATGAGATGGACCAGAGTGCTCTTCTCGAAGTTGGCAACATCATGGTCTCTGCGTTTCTTGATGCCACAGCAGAGCTGCTTGGTTTTATAATGCTCCCATCTCCGCCAGCACTCAGTATCGATATGGCTCATGCAGCAATGGAATCACTCATCGCCCAGTTAGGAGAGGAAGTAGACGAAGTTTTACTTTTCTCAACAGAACTTATCTGTGAAGAGCACAAGATTGACAGTGATATCATCATGCTTCCGGAAATCAGTACATTAAAAAGAATTACTTCGCTTCTTGAAGAGATGATGAAAGGGACATAAAAACCTGTGAACAAAATGGCCGAACCCAATCCCGAGACCCAGCAGACAGCGATGATAGGTATCGGTGAATACCGGGTCGGTTCCTTTCCCATGATGACCATCGGGCTCGGTTCCTGTATCGGACTTACCCTCTATGACCCGCAAAAAAAAACCGGTGCTATGGTACATATTATGCTGCCGGATAGTGGTGGCAGGACAGATCGCCCGGGAAAATATGCAGATACAGCCATACCACTCCTCTTAAAAGAACTCGATAAGATCGGCAGCAGCAACCGTTCACTTGTTGCAAAAATGGCGGGGGGGGCATGCATGTTTGAATATTTTGGTACCAATCTCAATATTGGTGAACGCAATACAGAAAAAGTCCGGATCATTTTAAAGGAGCAGGGCATCAAATTATCTGCTGAAGATGTTGGAGGGAAGGTCGGACGAACGGTCACATTCCTTCCTGCTAATGGCGGAAAAGTCTCTATCCGGAGAGCAGATGGCGTCACGAGCGAGTTATGAGATTGCAGTAATTTTTATTGTTTTTCTCTTTTTTTTACCGGTTAATGCACTCCAGCAAAATGGTACTTCATCTGCTAACGAGTCTATCACGACCAGCTCACAAACACTGCCATATTCCATCAAGCTGTTCACCCCCTCCTCAAATCAGGTCCATTCAGACCAGATCTTGGACCTGATCAACAGTCCAAACGGGAATGTCCTTATCGCAACTACATTCGGATTATCAACCTTCAATGGAACATGGAGCACGCGCCACATCAACCTGAATAATATCTCACAGGGGCTGATGGATGATTATATCACCGCTGTAGAATTTGATCATGAAGGAAATCTATGGATCGGGTATTCTGGTGGCATCCAGATTTACAATGGTTCCTCTTATCAGTCAATCCGCGATCAGCAGCTGCTTAAGAATACCCGGGTAAATGACCTCCAGCGCTGGAACGATGACATGTGGATTGCTACCGGTAATGCAGGCATTCACCGTTACCGCAATAAAGAATGGACATGGTTCCAGCCCATGACAAAGAACGGGCCGGGATTTTATGAGATCGACAGCATGGCCCTTGATTCAAGAAGCAATTCATTGGTGATTGCTACGATAGATGAAGGCCTGTGGATTGTACGTAATCAGGATGACCCGGTCGAGTTTGAGATGCTGGCTGACAAATATAGTGCCGCAGGGCAGATGCAGCATGTAAAACGAGCTCAGGGTGGAGTTTATTTTTTCAACACTGAAAAGATCATTCACTATGATGCAGTATCAGGTTTTAAGGATGTCCTGACGACCGGTGATCTGTCACAGGAACAAATAACCATCAATGATATTTCTGCAGGATCTGATGGCAACCTCAACATAGCAACTGATAACGGCCTTTATATCTGGCGTGATGGGGGAATATATCGTCACCTGAACCGGTTTGAAGGAATAGGTATATCCGAAAACGTCAGGACAGTGAATGTAGATGCAAAAAACAGGGTCTGGTTTGCTACACCAGGATATGTCGGTTATTACACGGATAATTCGAACCTAGAAAAACTTATACCAATTAATCGAATTACTCCCACCACGGTTATTCCAACAGCTTCACCGAGTTCAAAACCTATCGTTAATGTCACTCCTACTAAGCCCAGTTTGTCAGCAACTACAACCCTCAACCCGTCATCGGGTTCATCATCCATCATGACTACGCTTGCTCCGATTACCGATCCAATCGCTCACGCCATCAGTGCGATTGCTCAAAAATTTGGCGTGAAGATTTTTTCCTGATTCCTTGAAGATTGAACAAAAAAAGGGAATATCAATTTTTAATTATTTTTCTATTCTTCAGTTCTTCATTACAATATTGCTCTATAGAATCGAGGAGAGCTTTTTTGGCACGTTTGACCCGGGTTTCATTATCAGAAAAGAAATCTGCAGCAATATACCGGAGCGCGGTGATGTAATACTGGTATTGCGGAAATTCCCGTTCAAATTCCGTGATCTTACTCATTGCCGCCTTTTTGTCCTGTGCCAGCAGATCGAAGGATAAATCAAACAGTTCGATAATCACAAGAGGCATACCTTTTGTAGTGGCAAGTTTTCGAAAGCTCTGGTACGTGATCTTCTTTGTTAAGAGCAGAGATAATCTCAAACCCAAGTAGATGGGTTCGAGATCATTTGGGTATTGCTTGATTAACTGGTTCACGACACCCGCGGCACCCGCGGCATCACGATTCTCCAGTTTTGAATGGTACATTTCCCGCAAAAAGACCATGTCCGTATAGAACCGTTCTGATCCGATCTCCAGCAGGCGTTTCTTCATATCGGCGTTTTCTGTAAATTTTGCGTTTTTCAACCCAACTTCAATAAACCATATTTCGCTAGGGAACCATTCAATTCCTGAAAAAATCATCTGCCAGAATATCTTTTCGAGAAAAGCCGGATTATCAATTTCCAGCTGCTTTAATTGGTTTACCGGAGCCCTGATACTTGCAAGATCGAGCAGGGTTTCCCGAGCCAGGAGTTCCATATCACCTGGCCGCTGGTTCCTGTCAACCGCTTCACCTTTTTTAAATTCCCTTAGTGAAAGGACAAAATAACAGTAGGCCACAGCCGTTCCAATCTTCGCATCGAGATCCTTATATTTTTTTAAGAAATCAAGAGCATGAGCATAATCCCCGTTCTTTAACAGTTTCAGGCCGACAACAATGTTAACTCCAATGTCGGCATCAATTCTCTTTTTTAAGCGAAGTGCATTGAGATGGACCTTTTTAATGTAATCAAAATTGTTGCTGTTGGAACTCGCATCAAGTACGGTAAATGTAATGCTGTCGATGAAATCATCATAGGATTCATCCGAGATATCGGGAAATGATTTTTCTAAAGCAGAGACCATGTGCCCGAAAAAAACCGGGAGATTTGCATCAACTTTTACCGAATTGCGTTCAATATAGCCGGAAAAATCTTTTTTTAAGAGATTCAACTTGTCATAGATAATTGCATCGGTAAGCTGCTCTCCCCGCATATAGGGAAAATTGCATGTTCTTATATAAAAAGTGTGACAAATGGAGTTTAATTTTCATCTGCGGTATAATAATAGAATTCACCGGAACCTTTCTGTTCACGGTCAAGGAATGAGCCGGGTTTATTGATTCGGGGTCGTCCACTCTGGTCCCGGCGGAAGGTAACATCGAGTTCATTCAGGAACCGGTTCATACCATCCCGCATCTTAAAAGGACCTGCTGCGGTACCGGCAATCCCCGGCTCACCTTCAAAGACTAAAATGCGCTCGCTGATCATATCGATTAAATAAATATCGTGATCGATCACCATGATGCCGACTTGTTTTCCTTCAGCATGATGCTTGATCATCCGGGTGACCTTGACCCGCTGTTCAACATCAAGATGGGCACTCGGTTCATCGAGAATGTACACATCAGCATCTCTGGATAAACACCCGGCAATAGTCACCCGCTGGAGCTCACCTCCACTGAGAGTATCCACCGATGATTGGAGGATAGATTCTAACGAAAGCGATTCTATGATCTCGTGCTGGTAATACGAAGTGTCAAATTTTGTTGTGCACCTGCGCAGGTACATTTCAACGCTATCTGATGTATCGGCTTTGATATACTGGGGCTTATACGAGATACGGAGGGAGGTTTCCATCTTGCCCGTTGTCGGGGTTTCCACCCCTGCAAGAAGTTTTGCAAAGGTGCTTTTTCCCATCCCATTTGCCCCGACAATACCGAGCACTTCTCCGCTCTTGATAGTGCCCCCGGAAACCGTGAGATGGAATGATTCATACTCTTTTGTCATTGCCGGGATTACAAAGAGATCCTCACGGTTGGATCCCTTGTCATGCGCCCGCTTCTCAAAGACAACCTGCGTGGTGCGAAACCGAACATTCTCTTCGGTTAAAAATCCCTCAAGATACTGGTTAATGCCTACACGGACCCCTTTAGGTCGGGTAATGATACCAAAGACTGCTGGTTTTCCGTAACCAACGTGAACGGTATCGGCAAGCATATCGAGAATTGCCAGATCGTGTTCAACAACGACAACCGGTCGTTCAGCCGCCAGTTCACGGATAAGTTTTGCAGCTGCAATTCGCTGGTAGATATCCAGAAAAGGGGTGATCTCATCAAGGAAGTAGAGGTCTGCATCGCGCGCAAGGCATGCAGCGATTGCCACCCGCTGCAATTCCCCGCCGCTTAACGTGCTTATATCGTGGTCGAGTATTGCATTGAGCTTGAGTATCGGCAGCATCTCGACCAGTTTATTGCGTTCATCGGTTTTTTTAAGAAGCGCCCGGACAGTTCCCGTGAACATTTTGGGGATGTAATCGATGTACTGGGGTTTTGACGCAATTTTTAAGGTCTTTTTAGAGACGGTCTGGAGATAATCGAAGAGTTCGGTACCTGCGTAACGCTTGAAGATCTCCTCCCATGCAACTTCTGTATCAAAATTCCCCAGGTTGGGGCGCAGCTGACCGGAAAGAATTTTCACTGCGGTACTTTTACCGATACCGTTAGCTCCGAGGATACCGGTGACTTTTCCTTCGAGAGGGATCGGAAGACCATAAAGTGCAAAACCGTTTTTACCGTACCGGTGGGTTGGGTGCTCAAGTTCTTCAGGCAGACTGACGATATCAATCGCATCGAACGGACATTTTTTTATGCAGATACCGCAACCAACACAGAGCTCTTCAGATATGACAGCTTTGCCCGCTTCTCCGATAATAACGGTTTCGTCACCGGTCCTGACACGGGGACAATAAATAATGCATTCGGTGCCGCATTTTTTTGCGTGGCATCGGTCCTGATGAACAATCGCTATTCTCATGAAGATCAAAAATGTTTATGATTATTTAGGCATTGCAGTCAGCAGGATTGTCCAAGACATGAACCAGAAGGCAAAGGTCATGAATCCTTGATAAAACCAGTCCTTTGCTCCGAGTTTCCCGGTATCCATGCGCATGAGCATGAAGATATGTTTCTGGACAACAATTCCTGCAATCATCAGCATGAGTGCAAGAAGCCCGGAATCTTTGCTATAGGATATGCTGATGTAGTATGATAGTCCGCCAACAAATATACCAATGAGACTGGCAGCCAGCGTCCGCTTGATACGCTCGATGTGTTCTGCCTGTTTGTCTGCCTTAGTCTTCTGCTTCTTGGTCTGGACTGGCTGTTCTTCGATAATCTCGTCACTCATCCCGTTACACCAGTAGTCTTATTTTTTAGTGCGCAAGCCATATGTAATTTGGTATAAACAAATGGCATCCGAACAGGGCATGAGCGGGATTGACGTTAAGGCGATGACGTCTGAATTGTGTGAGAAGCTGCCGCTCTGGATCGACAAAGTCTACCAGTTCGACTCCCGGACACTCGGCATAAGGCTTAATGGGGAAAACAAAGCCCGGAATCTTCTGCTCATCGAATCCGGCCGAAGAGCCCACCTGGTTAAGGAATTCCCGGCGCCCCCGAAAAATCCGCCCCAGTACGCGATGCTCCTGCGTAAGTACCTGTCTGGCGGAAAGGTGCTTGCAATACACCAGCACGGACTCGAACGTATCCTGATCTTCGATATCGGTAAAGGTACAACAGTATACCGGCTTATCATTGAACTCTTCGATGAAGGAAACGTGATACTAACCAATGAAGAATACATAATTGTCAAACCTCTCCGTCATCACCGGTTCAAGGAACGCGAGATCGTTCCCAATGCCATTTACCAGCTGAACGCAGTGGATCCCACAGCATCATTGGAGAATCTGACTGCTGCTCTTAAGGATCAGGACCGGGATCTTGTACGTGGACTTGCCATGGGGTGCATGCTGGGAGGCGCGTATGCAGAATATATCTGCCAGAAAGCAGGACTGGATAAAACCATGCCCGCAGCCTCTGCGGATCCGGCTCTTCTGTTCACCGCAGTACATAAATTTTTTGACCAGGTGCTGCACTCACGCACACCAGTCATCTCAGCAAAGCACTGTGAGTCGGTTGATATCAGGGGCGGAACAGATCCGCAGACATTCCAGAGTTTTTCTGACGCTCTTGAAGCCTTCTATCCATTGACCAAGAAAGAGACCGCAACAAAAGCCGCAAAACCAAAATTCTCAAAAGAAGAGCGGATAAGGAAATACCAGGAATCGGCAATAAAAAAATTCGACGAGAAAGTTGAAAAGACCGAAGAAATTGTTGCTGCAATCTATGAAAATTACCAGTTTATTTCCAACCTTATCACCTCTTTGGATGCCGCAAGCAAGCAATTCTCCTGGCAGGAGATCGAGCGGCACCTGAAGGGAGCAACATCTGAAGATGCAAAAAAAATCACTGCCTTTTATCCCGATGAAGCGGCTGTCGAAGTAGACATTGGGAAACGAGTAAAAATTTATGTACATGAAGGCATTGAGCAGAATGCCGGCCGTTATTACGACGTTATAAAAAAATTCAGGAAAAAGAAGACCGGGGCACTCGCGGCGATGAAAAACGTGGTTGTCAAAAAGAAGGCTCAACGGCGCGATATCATCCCGTTAAAAAAACTCTGGTACCACCGCTTCCGCTGGTTTATCACGAGCGATGGTACCGTAGTTCTTGGTGGGCGCGACGCTTCCCAGAACGAAGAACTGGTCAAGAAATACATGGCCGGAGGAGATCTCTTCGTGCATGCCGATGTGCATGGGGCGAGTGTTGTAATCGTCAAAGGCAAAACCGAGCATATGGACGAAGTGGCCCAGTTTGCTGCTTCTTACTCCGGTGCATGGCGCAGCGGACACTTCTCCGCAGATGTCTTTAGCGTCCTTCCCCCTCAGGTGAGTAAGACACCTGAATCCGGAGAATTTGTCTCGCGGGGTTCATTCATTGTACGGGGTGAACGCACCTGGTACCGAAATGTTCCGTTGTCTGTGGGTATCGGGCTTATGCTTGAACCAAATGCTGCAGTGATTGGCGGTCCCCCATCTGCGATCAAAAAGAAATGCAAGGCCTATAACGAACTCAAGCCGGGGCAGTTCGAACCTAATGATATTGCCAAAAAGATGTTGCGACTTTTGAAAAGCAAGATCTCTGAAGATGAAGAGAAGGCGCTCAAAGGCATTCTGAATACCGACACCGTTGCAGCCTTCGTTCCTCCCGGAGGTTCTGATATAGTAGGGCAGCATGAAGGCTGATTACGCGGACCTCAAAGGTAACAATGGCGAAATCAGGCTGTTTCCGGAAAGTGTAGACGATCTATGGCATCTCCAGCACCTTGTAGCACCCGGAGATCTCGTCTTTGCCACAACATTTCGGAGCGTGGATACGGCAAGTGACAAACTTCGTCCGGAGAAGATGGAGAAACGTCCGGTTAGGCTTGGGATCCGGATCGAGCGGGTAGAGTTTTCCCAACACGGGGTCCGGCTCCGTATCAGCGGGATAATTGAACATGGTGTAGAAATTGGCTCTTACCATACGATCAATGTAGAGACCGGGTTTGAAATCTCCGTCATCAAACAGTGGCGTCCCCATGAACTGGAACGGATTGAACGGGCAGTGAAATCCTCGGCTTTTAGCCTTATTCATATCCTCACAATAGAAGAAGGGGAAGCCGAACTCTTCCGGCTCCGGCAATATGGCCCGGAAAGTGTAGTAACTTTTTTATCCGGCAGTGGTAAAGGCGGGGAATCAGATAACCGTCCTGCATTTTTCGAACAGGTACTTGCCCCTCTTGCTGCAATTGACGGACCTCTAATCATCGCAGGCCCGGGATTCATCAAGGACGATTTCATAAAATTTGCTAAAAATAAAGGAAGTCCGGTGGCCGAGAAAGCCATCAGTGTTGAGACACGGCGCATCGGGCGGGGCGCAGTGCAGGATGTAATTGGCAAGGGTGCGCTTGAGAAACTTATCGATGATCTCCAGCTCTCTCGCGAAGTAAAATTTATGGATGAAGTGCTCTGTCGTATCGCACAGGACGGGGCTGTTGCATATGGACGGCAGGAAGTTCAGGATGCTATCGGGTACGGCGCAGTCGAGCAGGTGCTGGTTGCAGACACCCTGCTGCGGGACCCGGCAACTATGGCGCTCATAGAGAACGCTGAGGCAATGCGGGCAATCGTGGTTGTACTCTCTTCAAACTTTGAGCCCGGGGAGCGGCTTGTAGCGCTGGGAGGGATAGCGGCACTGCTGCGGTATAAGATGGGGAAATAAGAAAGAACGATTTATACCGTTTAAAAAAGAGAACAACAAACAAGGAAAGCCATTTCATGAAAAGTCCATTTCACATCATGCTTATCCCCACACTGGGATGTCCTGCCCATTGCAGTTATTGCTGGAGTTCAGAAGCCGGCTCTCCAAGGATGAGCATTGATACGGTTAAAGAAACCGTGGCGTGGCTCAAAGATTTCCGTAAAGATCAGGTCACAATCACTTTTCATGGCGGTGAACCACTCCTTGGAGGAGTCGATTTTTACCGGCAGGCACTCCCCCTGATTTCAGAAGAACTGGCTCATCTCAAACCCACTTTTGCGATGCAAAGTAATCTCTGGCTTCTCACCCCGGATCTTGCGGACATTCTTGCGAAATACCATGTGCCGATCGGTACCAGCATCGATGGTCCTGAAGATCTCAATGACTCGCAGAGGGGTGATGGATATTTTAAAAAGACCATGCGGGGGTACGAACTTGCAAAGGCACATGGATTGCTGGTCCGTTTCATCTGCACATTCACCGGTGAATCCGTAAAGCAGAAAGAAGAGATATTCCAGTTTTTCCTGAAAAACGGTTTTGTCATGAAACTCCATCCCGCTCTACCGTCTCTGCGCAGCGAAAATCCGAAACAATGGGCGCTCGAACCGGTTGTATACGGTGAACTGCTCGTATTTTTACTCGATAAATATCTCGAAAATTTCGGAAAAATAGAAATCATGAATATCAATGACCTGTGCCGGTGTGTTTCTACCCGAAGGGGTTCGGTCTGTACGTTTGCCGACTGCATGGGCAACACCTTTGCCATAGGTCCGGACGGGAGTATCTATCCCTGCTACCGTTTTGTCGGTATGGACGAGTGGGTGATGGGCAATGTGCGGGACAGACCTTCATCAGAAACACTCGCTAACACTATTGCAGGAAAAAGGATGCAGCGGTTCAAGGAATTTGTTGATACAGCATGTAAAGAATGCCCGCATATCAAGTACTGCCGTGGGGGGTGTCCCTACAATGCAATCGTCCCGACCGGGGGAGAGGTACAGGATGTCGATCCCCATTGCGTGGCCTACAAAAGGATCTTTGACGAAATGAACGACCGTGTCAATAAGGAGATGTTTGGATCCGATGAGATGGACATGACCGCCTTCTCACCATTCGGTGCACGGCCGAAAAGGACGACAAAAGCAGGAATGATGACCCTGATACATTCGGTGCTTTCGAAATAAAAGGTTCTTTGTGTTTACATCCAGGTAACAAAAGTTCTTTTTTATTTGTGATATTTCCCAACCCCTTCGGGTGTCGCCATTGGACAGGAAGGTTTATCCGGTTCATTTTTTTATTCATGAAATATTGAAATGAAGCACGAAGAACTGTTTCATTGTCTCATACTCTAAACAGACTAACCGCCGCGGGGACACACCATGGGGTGGCAGAGCTTATCGTGTTTGGGGGGATGGGGGCATCAGCCCCCATCTCAGTAACATACTAAAAACAACAGCAAACAAAAAATATTCCCCGAAAGAATTCCGGGTAAAAACAAAAAATCAAAAAAAAATTATTCTTCTTTCTTCTCTTCTTCTTTCTTCTCAGGTTTCTTGTAGCTCTCGAGAAGAACGATCTCGGAGATACCCTGAATCTGCTCGAAACCCTCGTGGATGATCCGGCCGCGCCAGAGCATCCAGCGGCGGTCGTAGTTGATTCCTGCCGGGAGGGTAACGGTTGCCTTACCATCATCGAGAGTTACTTCCATCTCCTTTCCTGCGTACAGGCGGATGAGACCTTTAAGCTGCTCGAGCGGATCTTTGACAACTTCTTCAATTTTGTAGTGGTAGACAAGAGTCTGGCCGGCGAGGGGTGCATTGAAATCCACAATCACACGGTTACCAATCACATCGACGACAGTACCTTCTCCATGTTCTTCCATTTTCACCGGCATACCACGGACCGGCTTCTGGGAGAACTTGTTCTTGGGATAGGACTGGACGCGTTTCATATCGCGTTCGCCGAATGCCTTGTCGGGAGCAACTGTGACATCCCCCTCTGCACCGGCTTTCTTGCCCGAAAGTTCTTCATCAAGGCCGAGAATCACGTGCTTCTGGCCGACACAGATCGTTACCGGGCCGTAAATCGCATTTGCACTATGAATTCCGGCAGTCTTTGCTTCTTCTTCAAAGGTAGTGTCAAAAACATTGCCATTCACACTACCCGTATAGCTCAGTTTGATAAAATCTCCTTCTTTTATTGCCATACTTCACCTGACTATATTAAATCGCAACGATGACAGATAAAAGTGTGGCACACCTATGCTCGAAGTTGAATTAAAAGTTAAGGTACCCTCGCTTGAACCCATCCGGAAAAAACTGGTGGAGAAAGGAGCGGAATGTAAGGGCAGGATACACGAGCACGATATCTATTATAATGCTCCCCATCGTGACTTTGGCGTAACCGATGAAGCAGTTCGTGTCCGGTACACCAACAATCACGCAGTTGTCACTTACAAAGGGGCAAAGATCAAAAAGTTCGGGCTCAAAGCACGTGAAGAACTGAATACTGCTGTGGAATCCGGCGAAGTTTTTGAAACAATGCTCAATCGTCTCGGTTTTACTAAAACCACAGAAGTGAACAAATGGCGCGAAAACTTTCGGTACGCAAATGCTGCAATCTCGTTAGATGAAGTCAATGAACTCGGCACCTTTGTTGAGATTGAAATCATAGCAGATGATGAAAATTCACATGCCGAAGCCTTGATTGAAATAATTGCAAAAGAGATTGGTGTATCCGGCGAGCCAATCCTCGCCTCGTACCTTGAACTGCTCCTGTCTAAACGGTCAGCAGTTCAATCTTGATATCTTTGGCATCATTGCCGAAGTGAATCATTGCACAGTGCCCGTCCATTGCCGGACCGGGGTTCACAATTTTTACACCGTCGACTTCCATAATGCCTCGTGCCTCATGAATGTGGGCACAGCACACGATATCAAAAGATTTCATGTGCTTCCTGATGCTGTGGCTCCCGATATGCTCGCCCGCAGGTTTGTCGAGAGTCTCGAACGGGGGTGCATGGCAAAGTAGTACATTGTGAGTTGCCTTTTGCATCTTTTTCATCGCGCTGTTCAACACGTCATCTATCTGCTTGTCGGTCAGCTCGAACGGGGTTCCGAATGGTGTAGGGTTGGATCCGCCAACACCAACGATCGTCATCTTGCCAAGGTTAAGACTTGAGCCATGAAGACTGACGGCGTCGGAGTGTTCAAGTGTCTCGAGAATCTCACGCGGATCACAGTTTCCGGGAACTGCAAAGCACGGCACATCGATACGTGAAA
>JBAZQT010000074.1:0-12917 GCA_041645055.1 Methanoregula sp.
CCCCCCGAAGAGCCCGGCAAAGACTGCGGTGACCGAGCAGGAATAGACGGTGATACCACCCATGGTCAGCCGGTACGCTGCCCCGATCAGTCCCGCACCAACACCGACCCATGGGCCGGCGAGCAGGCCAGCGAGCATAGGACCGAGATCGCGAACATTCACGACCGAGCCTAAGAAATCAATGCCGCTGATCGTGCCATACACAGAGAGGGCGCCAAAAAAAATGACAAGGATTATCTGGGTCTTAATTGTCGGGTGACCGTCAAGGATCTCCGGGAATATCCGGCTCCGGGAGAGCAGGTAAGCGGCGACAATGATGACGCACATGAGCTGTACGAGAACATTGAGCTGGGTGAGAATCGAGAAGTCCATGATCATGTACCTTGGTGCTCTAGAAATTGGAGATAATTTGTCATAAAGGGGCGAGGTCCGGGTTTTTTTGCGATATTCCCCAGCCGGTTTTTCCGGGGAGGAGGGACCCATCCGGGATCATGAGGGGTCCTCTCGACCCACCCCTCCCTAAGTGGCAGGGGTCCTCCTTGGGGGGTAGGTCGTACTAAGGGAGGGGTACCCTTGGGGAGATCCCTCCTCTATTGCATCTTCATTGCCAACGTTTCGTGTAGAAATCTGACGTAAGTCATTGCACGGTTCCGTCCGGAAACAAGAGGGGCACCCCAAGGGGGATCCCACCCTCAGTGCCAGGGATCCCCCCAACCCCACCCCTCCAGGTACAGCAGGGGTCCTCCCGGGGGGTGGGTCCTGCTGAGGGTGGGACCCTTCCGACCCACCCCTCTTGTCCTGAGCGTGACCCATTCCACACGCAGTCCGGTCGCAGGAAAAACCGGAGCCGGAGCCGGGTTTTGCGACGGTCTTTACAGGGGGGGAGGCACGAATACGGCATGATTGCGTGGGGCTGGCACCCGGAACATGAGGGATCCCCCTCAGGGTACCCCTCCCACTAAGGCAGGGGCCTCCCAGTATTCACCCCTCCATAATCAAGACGGGTACCTCTTCCCTTAGTACGGGACAGGCCTCCATCATTCACTTTCCTGCCGCATCCCCATCCCTTTTAATATCATAATCCGAGATCCTAAGCACCGTGACTGAGTTCGAGCTCGTCTCCACATTCGCACCGGCCGGCTCCCAACCGGAAGCCATAAAAGAACTAACCGAAGGTCTGGAAAAAGGCGAACGGCTCCAGACGCTACTGGGCGTAACCGGCTCCGGCAAAACCTACACGATGGCAAACGTGATCGCTGCCGCAAACCGCCCCACGCTCGTGCTCGCACACAACAAGACGCTCGCCGCCCAGCTCTATGCCGAGTTCTGCGACTTCTTCCCAAAAAACCGGGTCGAGTACTTCGTCTCCTATTATGACTACTACCAGCCCGAGTCTTACATCCCTTCAAAGGACCAGTATATCGAGAAGGACTCGGCCATCAACCCCAAAATAGAGATGATGCGGCTATCGGCCACCGCCTCGCTCTCGTTCCGTCGCGACGTGATCGTAGTCGCATCCGTCTCCTGTATCTTTGGTCTTGGCAACCCCGAGAACTTCCGGAACATGGGATTTGAGCTGTCAGTGGGCCAGAAGATTTCCCGCACCGAGATCATGAGTAAACTGCTCGATATCCTCTTCGAGCGAAACGATCTCGAACTGATGCCCGGCAGGTTCCGGGTCAAGGGAGACACCATCGATATCATTCCCGGGTACTTCAACGACATCATCCGGATCGAGATGTTTGGTGACGAGATTGAGCGGATCAGCGAAGTGGATAAGAACACCGGCGCCCGCAAGGAACAGCTGAAATATTTCTATGTTTATCCCGCACGCCATTTCGTCACACCTGAAGGTGCCCGGAAGAAGGCTGCTGCCACCATCAGAAAAGAACTCGATGAAGTCCTGCCCACGTTAGGGATAATTGAAGCGCACCGTCTCGAACAGCGGACCAATTACGATCTTGAGATGATCGAAGAGACAGGATCAACCAAGGGCATAGAGAACTACTCCCGTCACTTTGACGGGCGCTCTGCAGGGGAAAAACCCTACTGCCTGCTCGATTACTTCCCCGACGACTTTTTACTCATCATCGACGAAAGCCACCAGACTATTCCGCAGCTCCACGGCATGTATAACGGTGATCGTTCCCGTAAAAAATCCTTAATCGATTACGGGTTCCGGCTGCCGAGTGCATACGATAACCGGCCCTTACAGTTCCACGAGTTCGAGCAGTACATGACAAGTACGATATTTGTCTCTGCCACCCCGGGAGATTACGAACTGAAGCACTCAGCCCGGCTCGTGGAACAGATCATAAGGCCTACTGGTCTTGTCGATCCAGAAGTCGAAGTACGCCCGATCACCGGGCAGACCGATGATGTGATCCGCGAGGTGCAAGCGACTATTGCACGGGGAGACCGGGCACTGATAACAACGCTCACGAAAAAACTTGCTGAAGAACTCTCCGAGTTCCTTGCTGACCGGGGCATCAAGACCCGCTATCTCCACTCCGATATCAAAACGCTGGAACGCACCGAGATCATCCGCCAGCTTCGTCTGGGCAAGTTCGATGTGCTTGTGGGCATCAATTTACTCCGGGAAGGCCTCGACATTCCCGAAGTCGGGTTCATCGGCATCCTCGATGCCGACAAGGAAGGATTCCTCCGTGATGCCCGGAGCCTGATCCAGATCATCGGTCGGGCAGCCCGTAACGTCAACAGTAAAGTCGTCTTGTATGGCGATAACATGACCGACTCCATGAAACGGGCGATGGCCGAAACCAGACGACGCCGCGAAATGCAGGTTAACTACAACACTGAACATGGGATCGTTCCGTTGACGATCATCAAACCGGTCAAGGAAAAGGAAGTCGAGCTGACCGACACAAAACATGTGCCGAAGAACGAGATCCCCAATGTGATCATCGATATCGAAAAACAGATGCGGGATGCTGCTGACAGCCTTGACTTCGAGCGGGCGATCGCATTACGCGACCAGATCAAAAAACTCAATGAGCGGTTAAAAGAAGCAGGAAAAAACCCGCACGCATAATCGCTTTACAAAATCCGGGGAAAACGCAGAGAATCAGGGTGCGTGGTACTTCTTCTGTTCTTCTTTGCGGGGTTCCCTATCCGCATCGCCCACTGAGTAATAGCGTTTGATAAATTCACGCACTTTCTCAGATTCAACCCAGCCCCTGTCCAGCTGGGTGACAATCCGGTCAATCTCCCGTGCCTGCAGAATGATCTTATCGGAGATCTCACCGGGTGCCAGGCTCGAAAGGCCCATGATAACAGCCAGTGGGTTCCGTATATGATCCCCGAGGATTGCAAACTGTTCGATATTGCGTTCGATCTGCTCAAGTGCTTCCCGCTTGACCAATTCCATCTGTTTGCGATCCGTAATATCAATGAACGACGCCATGATGCAAATCGGTTTACCGGTCTCGTCTTTTACCAGATGTATCCCGATAAGCACAAAAAATGGCGATTTGTTATTTTTTATCAGAGAGGTCTCGCCAAACCAGCTGCCTTTCTTCGGAATCGTCTCACGGATCTCATCAAAAACCAGATCTGAACCAAAGAACTGGCTTGAGGGTTTTTTAATCAAATCCTGCTCATGATTATATTCCATCATTCTCATGAGCGATCGGTTTACATACTGGATATTGAAATCCAGATCAAGGATCGCAATTGCGTTGATCGATGAACTGATGGCATGATCCTTGATAAGCAATGCCTCTTCAGCTTTTTTGCGATCGGTGATATCAACAATGTTACAGACAAACTGGTTGTCTGGCAGGTTTCCTGCAGAGATCAATACCCACCGCTCTTTATCCTGCTGTGACCTGAACCGTGTCTCAAAATATTCTACGCTGTCACGGAGTGCAAGCTGGTTGAAAAACGTTTCTTTTACTGTGGGTTCCAGCCAAAGATCGTTAAAAGAGATTTTTAAGAGTTCTTCCCGGGTATGCCCGAGCATTTCTGCAAACCGCTTGTTCACATCTGCAATTGAGTATTCTTTGGTATTGACAAGACCAATTCCTGTTTCCGAGTGATTGAAGATCCCGCGATACTTCACCTCATTCTTTCGCATATGGGTTGCAAGGCTCGATACAACCGCTGACACACCAATGACGACAAAACATTTGATGGCCGAAGCGATCAGTTCCCTCATTGCTCCATGAGTGAAAAAGTATACGATTCCTAAATACATCAGGGAGATAATCACCGCAAAAACGAGGCCGCGGTCAGGGTACCAGTAGGCAGCAATCACAACCGGGATAAAGAGCAGGAACGGGGCGACATTATTGGAGCCAGAATTCAGGCTCAGGATATTGATCAGGAGGGCAAGTATCGTTGTGGTGATAACGATAAAAAGCCAGAGACCAACGAGACTTTCTTCGCGCTCAACAAAAATATTCGTACCCGTCATTCGTGCACTAGTCCCTTCGTTCATCTCATTTACTGCATGTCAGCAGCTTGCAATTTTATTCACGATAGATATGAATCCGATTTGCATCAGCCGTTATTAATAAATTTTGCTTTTACCCTGTTTCAGCCTTCATAACATTGTACAGATCCGTTTTACGATTCCTTGTGTCTCCCTCTTGAATGTATGAGTATAAAGCAATAGTGTGGTGCTGCATCCCTACGGAGAATTTACCTGATCGTGACACCAAGGATCTGGAATGGTTTGTGAGACATGAACGTAAGAACAGGTTTCATTGGTTACGGCAGCATGGGGAGCATGATCGTACAAGGTCTGTTGGACAAAAAAAGCCTTCAGCCGGATAACGTTCTGATCAGCACCCGTCATCCTGCAGTACTGACCGCACTTCTCGATAAATACCCCCCTGTGCATGTTGCGGAGAGCAACCGTGCCCTTGCTCGGGAATGCAATCGGGTAATGCTCTGCACCAAACCCCTTGATGCAGTTCAGGTCCTGTCAGAAATTTCTCACGATCTGAAACCGGATACACATATTGTCTCCATCGCAGCCTGTCTCCCAATAGAGCAGATTACACGCTTTTATGCAGGCCCGATCACCCGGGTAGTTCCGAGCCTGACTGGTGAGATGAGGTCCGGGGTCACCCTGCTCTGCCATAACGCCGCAGTCATTCGGAGTGCAGCACAGGAATGCGAAGAACTTTTTTCCGCATTCGGGAATGTAGTCGTGATCGATGAGGAAAATTTTGATGTAGCCACCGATCTCACCAGCTGTGGCCCGGCACTGATCGCGGTCCTGGTCGACGAATTTGCCCGGGCCGCTGCCCGGCATAGCACACTCTCACCAGAACAGGCCCGGGCACTGGTTATCCCCACGCTCTCCGGTACTGCCCGGTTGCTTGATGACCAGAAATATAGCATAGAGACAATCCTGCGCCGGGTAGCAACACCCGGCGGGATTACTGAAGAGGGTGTAAAACAGCTCCAGTCAGATATGCCGTTGGTCTATGACAATCTCATACAACGGACGCTCGCAAAATACGAGTTGAGAAAAACGGGCCTGCATACAGAAGCAGACCGGTTGCTCGATCAGAAACCCTGATCCGGTACCTGAGAAATTGGTATCAGCCGAATCCCCACTGGGCAAGAGTAGTCCGCGAGGGATCGACATCAGCCCAGTTCCAGCCGAGCGCCTCAATAATCCTTGAAATGGGTTGCTCGAGGGTCTTGTCCAGCATCAGTTCCAAATCAACGACAAACTCGGGGGGCACCTGATCCCCGTACTCAAAGCAGAGCACATCCGTTTTTGGGTATTTTGAGGTTACAGTCCGGATATAGATCCTCTTGGGCTTGCTCCCTTTACCAAACTCGGTGTGGAGATACTGGTTGGCATATTTTGCCCCACGCACCTGTGCGTCATCGTTCCCGTAATCATCAAGGGATTTGCCGATACCTCCGGGAATGCCAATCTCATCAAGCGTATATTTTCCCGCCCGGTACTTTTTGATTACACTTGACAGGAACGCCTTGATCCCTGCATACTCTTCTCCTTTAAGGATCATTTCCATTACCCGCTGCTGCACGACTTTGGTAATCTGGGGCGTATCGCTTCTTTTGATCTCAAAGCCCACGATATCCACTTCATCGACATCCTTGCCCTCTTTCCAGACAAGGTGTCCCGCGTACCGCTTCTTTTTACCGGCCTGGAAGAAGCGTTCATAGATCTTTTCGAACTTTATCGAGAAATAATGGACATCGGCATTCAGTTCCTTTTTGGAAAATTCCTGGTAACTTTCATTGAGACGTTTCTCAATTGCCCGGGCTGTTGCAATGGTTGTTTCCCGGTTCAGGTTCGGGGGCAGGTGCACCATGCACGAATCGGTATCCCCATAGATGACCGTGTAGCCCTGCTGTTCAATCACACGCCGGGTATGCTCGATGATAGCTCTGCCAACGGATGTGACGGCCGACCCGATCTCCCGGTCGAAGAGTCGGAAGCGGGTGTAGCCGGATACACCATAATACGTGTTCATGATCACCTTGAGCACGTTCTGCTGCATATCGTAGAGCACGTAATTCGGGGACCCGAATTCGTACTTGTTGCGCAGCGCCTTTTTATCGTCCCGCTCTTTCAGCAGTTCGGATATGATGCTTCGTGTCAGCCCGTCCGGCTGTTTTTTGAACCGGATCCCGTTGGGTGCCACCAGTTCGCCGGCAGGATCTTTTGTCTCCATCGATGCGTTGATGGTCATCATCGCCATCGGGTAGAGCGATTTTAAGTCGAGCACGACTACATTCTCCCGGACCCCCCGGCTTGGCTCGAAAACAGTCGCTCCCTCGAACTCATCTGCATTGGCAAATCCTTTGGAGGGCAGGATATATTTTCCCGAAGCCTTTCTTAAGATGTAGACATCGATCACGCTCGATGAATTCAGGGTCTTGTCGAGCGGGCAGCCGACATAACGGGCAATCTCACGGTAGAACTCGATGATGTTATCTTTTTTATTTATCTTGACACAGAGTTCAACGTCTTTGAAGTTGTACTCGACAAGGAGTGCCGGTTGTTTTCTCCAGAGATCCGAAATTGTTCCGGTGTAGCGCACTTTTTGTTCGCCAACTTCGTCAAGAGCGACAGCATCGAGCCTATACGACTCTTTCTGGGTGAGATGCATCTTCTTGTATCCCGTCAGGAGATCGAAAAGTGCTCGCCCTCTCAGTGCGTTGCGTTCAGTCATACCCGGCAGGCGGGCGAGATGAGTGGCCGAAAGCCCAAGTCGTTCCATCCTGCCGGCAATATACGGCATATCAAACTCCACAAAGTTCCAGCCGGAGAGGACATCAGGATCCCGTGCGACAATATACGCAGAGAACGCCCTGAGCATCGATACTTCATCGGAATAGGTACAGATCGTGTGGGTGTCTTTCCGGAAACAACCGTTGGCAAGGCCACCCTCAGATTCTTTATCTGTTATCTCACCGGGCATGCCCCCATCCCTGAAAAGGAACGTGGTATAATCGTTATCGAACGAATCGAAGCAGGTGATGCAGATGATTGCATCCCGCTGGGTGTCAGGAAATCCCCGTTCATCCTCACATTCGATATCGATGATACAGGAGCGGGCAGGTGCGTCTACCTTTGCAGGTTTGAGATCTTTATAGTCCACGGTCATTGAGGGAGCAGATACCCCGCCAGTCAGTCCGCAGTCGATCATGAACCGGGTGGCAAACGGGATATCTGCTTCAAAGTGACGATACCGTTCGCGCACTTCCCGCACATCTCCCGGTTGCTGGACATACATCCGGCGCAACGGTTCGTCACGGATCGAGCGGTATTCCGTTCCTTCCTCTAATGTAGCCTGTCCCGGAGGTGCAGTTCCCACTACCTGATCTGCAGGCACATAGAAGTACGGTTTGAATCCGGTTACATCAAGTCGTAGTGCTTTTCCTTTTGTATCGCGCCCGAAGACATGGATGATTGGACCATCCGGTGCCCTGCTATACTCTACCTGGTTAATCGCAAGACTGATATCAGAGAAATTATCGAGCGTCGTGCAGGTCGTATTCATGCAGGTATCCGTGCGCTGGGACAGGGAAGTCATATCAGGAGATCGCCTTCCGGCAGAGTTCTGAAACGAATGCGCCAGCCAGGTCCATCTTCTCCTGCTCCCAGCTGTCGAGTTGCCATTCCTCGATTGACAGGATTCCGTCTTTTCCGATCCTGACCGGAACCCCAAGAGAACAGCCGGTAATTCCATATTCCCCTTCAAGCACGGATGAGCAGATCACGAGTTCGCGGGCATCGGACAGTACCATGCGGGTGAGGTGGACGATATGCAGGGCCGGGCCAAAAACGGTCCCGCCCTTGCCTTTGATCACATCCATGCTCGCCCCCCGCAGTTCCGTGAGGATCTCTTCTCTCATGGGTATGGGGATCTCACGGGAATGCGTGGAGAAGATCGGTACCTGGTGCTCACCATGCTCTCCCAATACAAAGGAGAACCCGGTGATCCCCCGATTGCTCAGCGCGAAGGCGAACCGTGCACTGTCGAGCTGGCCTCCAAATCCGATACAGCGTTCCCTTGGCATTCCTGTCCGGGTGCAGAGCAGGTAGTTGTTGGCATCCATGGGATTCGTCACGGTGATCACAATCCCATTGAACCCTTTGAGCAGGCCAGCACATTCGTTGACTGCGGCTGAGTTGGCTTCAAGCAGATCGGCCCGGGTTTTTACCGAGGGGTTGCGGGGGAGGCCCGCAGAAAATATGCAGACATCCGCATTACGAATTGCATTTTTATCAGTGCTGATATCCGTTGCAAGTCCCGTATGCTGGAGATCAAGGACCTGCGCTTTAAGCAGTGCAGATGCGCAGTCATACAGGACAAGTTCGTCTGCGATCCCCATAGCTGATGCAAGATAGGCGACCTCGCCACCAATCCTGCCAACTCCTACTATCGCAAGGCGCGCCATCTGATTACAATATGGGTTATGCTAATAATAAATAACGACCATTTCCTGATGGATGGTTTCGATCAAATCCGGACCGGTAACTGTGGGTGGGGTCACCTTCAACAATCACCTCTTACTTGCAGCCGGAGTATTGGGAACGACCGGCACATCGCTTGCGCGGATGCTCTCTTTGGGAGCGGGCGGTGTTGTGACAAAATCAATAGGCCCTGTGCCTAAAGAGGGCCATGCGGGACCCTGCCTTGTTGTACTGGAAGACGGGCTCTTAAATGCCATGGGTCTCCCCAACCCGTCGCAGGATTTTATCGAAGAACTCGGTCCCCTTGCTAAACAACCCGTTGTGGCAAGTATATTTGGGGGAAATCCCGAGGAATTTGCAACGGTTGCCAGCTGGTTCAAAGGAAAAGTTTCGGGATTTGAACTGAATCTCTCCTGCCCCCATGCTGAAGGGTATGGTGCTGCAATTGGCAGCGACCCGGCGCTTGTGGAGGCATGCACCCGAGCAGTGAGCAGCACCGGTGTTCCGACATGGGTGAAACTCACCCCGAACGTTACCGATATTACAGCGATTGGAAGGGCTGCGGAACGGGGCGGAGCGAGTGCTATAGTTGCTATCAACACCTTAAAAGCGATGCGCATCTCGACCGGTTTAAAGCGCCCGGTACTGGGGAACCGGTTCGGGGGGCTTTCCGGCAGTGCAATATTTCCTGTCGCCGTCCGGTGCATCTATGAACTCTATGCTTCCTGTAAAATTCCTATCATCGGGTGCGGGGGTATTGCAACCGCTGACAACGTGATCGAGATGATGATGGCAGGAGCGCGGGCAGTCGAGATCGGTAGTGCGGTTCATGGCGATGTCCACATCTTTGAGACAATCGCAAAGGAGCTGTATTCAAAGAACGGGATTGCCGCAGAAGAAATTGTGGGGTGTGCACATGAGTGACCGGATTGAACAGGTTCCTGTGCCGGTTACTATAGCCCGGGTGAAGAAGGAAACACCCGCTATACGGACCTTCATATTCGAAGAATCTTTTCCCCATGCTCCCGGACAGTTCGTGATGGTCTGGGTGCCGGGCGTTGACGAGATCCCGATGGCACTATCCACGGAATGCAGCATCACAGTCCAGAAAGTCGGCGATGCCACGAGCGCACTCTTTGCTCTTGAAGCGGGAGCAAAACTGGGGATACGCGGCCCATTCGGAAACGGGTTTACCAAAGGAGAGAAGATGCTGGCAATTGGCGGAGGGGTCGGTGCAGCCCCTCTTTTACCACTTGCACGGGCGGATTGTGTCATGACCATGCTTCTTGGTGCGAAGAACGAAACTGAACTCCTTTTTGTCGATCAGCTGGATGAATATACGGATGTGCTGATCGCAACTGATGACGGGTCGCTCGGGATGAAAGGGTTTGTAACTGCACTCATGGACGATCTCAATCTCGGTGCGTATGACCGGATAGCAGTCTGTGGCCCGGAAGTGATGATGCGTTCGGTGCTCTCGAAAGTTGATGAGAAAGGGATTGCTCATAAAACCGAGTTCTCCCTCCACAGGTACATGAAATGCGGAGTTGGTGTCTGCGGCTCGTGTTGCGTGGATCCATCCGGACTCCGGGTATGTCGGGATGGCCCGGTTTTTTCCGGGGACAAACTCTTAAAAAGTGAGTTTGGGAATTATATGCGGGATGCCAGCGGCAGAAAAAAGAAGATTTGAGTTATTCCGCGGTCATACCTGAAAAATTACTATTAATCCACCATCTTTTACACACAATTTCCGGTTTTTATTTCGGATTGCCGGAGATTCTTAAAAAAAATCTGTATTTATTCTTACAGGACAATAGGTTCTTTTACCGTTAAAAGCAGGAGTTAACGTGAGGGAACACACCGATCTTATTTCCCGGTGTTGTTAATTCGTTCGAGATCTTCAATTTTGTTAATGTTGGTAAACGTGCTCAGTTCATGATCAATGGCGCGTATTTCATCGATTGGTACATAGAGGGTGTTCAACCCTCTGACCATGGTTCGCAGGGAATAGGAAGCATGATTTTCCAGATACCCCATCAGTGCAGTTTTCCGGTACACTGCATGCAGGGGTTCGAGCATTTCCGGGTTCCAGCTGGGAATAGCGGCATCGTAATTATCAAGCCGGTTGAACAGGTGAGCGATTACGCGTGGATCAACACAGGGCATATCGCATGCTGATACAAAAATTACGTCGCCGAGCGCCGCAAGGGTTCCCGCATGGAGTCCCCCGATGGGTCCTGTTCCCGTACGGATATCAGTTATGCACCGGACCCCCTTAATCGCGTTGAAACGTTTACATTGCTCGGGATCCCGGGCAACAAGGATGATCTCGTCAACAACCTGCGAAAGAGATTCGATCAACCGCTCGATGAAGGTCTTTCCCTCGTACGTGAAGAAATACTTCTCCTGACCGTTTGCGCGTCTCGCCTCTCCACCAACAAGGATAACTGCTGACTTCAAAACCGGCTCTCCATATGTAAAAACTGAGTCTTGGTAATTATGTTGATTTTTTTCCCAATAGTAATTTGTGGAGGTTTTTCTTCTCCATCGCCAACAGTGCTTCCTTGATCTCAACAGACGGTGAAAATCCCCCGATACCATTCGCTGCGACAATACGGTGGCAGGGAATAACCAGCGGTGTCGGGTTACGGGCCATTGCCTGTCCAACTACTCTTGGAGAAGTGCTGACCATTTCTGCAATCTCACCATAGGTTGCGGTTTTCCCATACGGCACGTCCCGCACAACCCGGTATATCCGGCTGTACATGGTATCTCCATGGAGTGCGAAGCTGTCAAGGGCTGAACAATCAACTGGTTGTCCTCCGCAATATTTCCTGATGATCGGGGGGACTTCTCCGGCAAGTCCGGTTGTAGAAAAACGCACGCGTTGCACCGATGTGTCATTCCACCAGACATTGACATACCAGAGTCCGAACCGGCAAGAACCGCTTATGATTTCCATTTCCCAATCAGCTCATGGAATCTCGTGACATCGCATTCGATCATCTCTTCCTTGATCCAGCCGGGAAGTGCATGGCGTACCCGTCTTTCCAGGAATCGTTTTTCGCCCAGCACCAGCACTCCACGATCTTCCGGTGTGCGGAGCACTCTTCCCAAAGCCTGAAGAGAGCGATTGACTGCGGGGAGCGTATAGCAGATGAACTCTCCTTCTTCACCAAACTTGTGCCGGAAATACTCAATCGTCATCTTCCTGACCCGGTTGAACGGGGCGAGCGGGAGACCGATTACCATCGCACCATTCAGCATCTCGCCCCGGTAGTCAAGACCCTCGCTCCATTTTCCACCGCAGACTGCAAACATCACGCCGGATTCGCCGCGAGTGGGCAGGGAAAGGAATTCATTAAGAGCCGCACTGGCATTGGCGGCATCGCGGGGTTCGATATAGGTCTTCCTTCCTCTCATGTGTGGTACGGTGAGGCTGGCAAACGATTCCAGGATCTGGTAACTGGGAAAGTAGCAGGCCCGGTTCCCCTTGAGTGCACTGAAGGCTTTGATGTAATCGCAGACCCGGGCGGTATTGTCTTTGTTCTGCCGCATAGAATATGCAGTCGTGATGTCATTTGCACAGGCAACCAGCCGGTTCTCTTTGGGAAAGGCATTGGGCAGCGAGAGCGTGGTCACCTTTGCGTCGCCAAAATAGTAGCGGCGGAAACTGTCAACCGGAGATAGCGTTCCTGATATCAGGATACAGCTGAAGTGGGAACCACAGACATCCGACAGTGAAGCTGCAGGATCGATGTTGCGCACTTCGAGGGTGATTCCGGCTTCCGTTTTCCGGTATACCGTCAGGAAGGCCGGGTCTGTTGAGGAATGGGAGAGCCGGACTAAAAATTCTGTCAGTCGTTCGATTGCGGTTTCCCGGAACTCCCCGGCCTGCTGGTTCTTCTCCCGGACCGTTTCAGAAAGACCCATCAGGTCATCGACGATCTCGTCCATTTCCTTGTAGAGGGACTCCCGTAAGATC
>JBAZQT010000075.1:0-12750 GCA_041645055.1 Methanoregula sp.
CGTGCTGGATATGAGCGTCGAAGAAGCACTCGCCCTCTTTACCAATATCCCTGCGATCCGGACCAAGCTTGAGACACTCTCCCGTGTGGGGCTTGATTACATCAAGCTCGGGCAGAGTTCCACCACACTCTCCGGGGGGGAAGCCCAGCGGATCAAGCTCACCCGTGAGCTTGCAAAGAGGGCAACCGGAAAGACGCTCTACCTTCTTGACGAACCAACCACCGGCCTCCATTTCGACGATACCAAGAAACTGATCAAGGTTCTCGATGATCTGGTGGAAAAGGGTAACACGGTTGTCGTGATTGAGCACAACCTTGACGTGATCAAGTCCGCCGATCATATCATCGATATCGGACCTGAAGGCGGCGATGGTGGCGGGAAGATCGTTGCAACGGGAACTCCGGAACAGGTTGCTAACGTGAAGGGAAGTTATACCGGGGAGTTCCTGAAACCTATGCTTCTGTCCGTATGATCGATCCGGCCAATCTTCCCCATGCCCCCGGCTGCTATCTCTTCTCAGATGAAGCAGGCACCATCATCTATGTGGGAAAAGCAAAAGATCTCAAAAAACGGGTGACGACTTACTTCCAGAAAACCGATCACGACACAAAGACGCAGAAACTGATCGAACGGATTGCATCCCTCGATTTTATGGTAACTACCACAGAGACCGAAGCGTTTTTATTGGAAAATAACCTGATAAAAAAGCACCAGCCGAAGTACAATATCGACTTAAAGGATGCAAAACGGTTTGCCTACATCGAGATCAGCAGCGATCCATTCCCGCGAATCGGTATTGCCCGACAAAAGACCAAAAATGCAGCATATTACGGACCATTTGTTTCAGCTGCGGAACGCGACTCTGTGCTTCGCGTGATAAAACGCACATTCACCTTGCGCTCTTGCCGGAAACTCCCGAAACGTGCGTGCCTGCGCTATCACTTGCAGTCCTGTAGTGCGCCCTGTATTGGTGCAATCAGCCCGGAAGATTATCGCATACTGGTTGAAAGGGCGGTAGCATTGCTTAAAGGAAAGGGCAGTGAACTCATAAAACAACTTCGCGAAGAGATGACATCGTTTTCTACTGCACAGGACTACGAGAAGGCTTTATCACTCCGTAACCAGATTGGTGCTATCGAACGTCTTTCAGAACGGCAATCGGTCGAGCGGCCAAAAGAGAGCGATCAGGATATAATTGCGTACACGGTTACGGATGGAATTGTCTCACTGATTGTCTTTGCAGTCCGGAAAGGCTCACTTACCCAGAAACAGGAATTTTCTTTTGAAGCGGGTGAAGATTTTTTTGAAGAATTTCTTGTCCAGTATTACGCAGATCACCCCCCGCCAGCTGAGCTTATTCTTTCCTACGATATAGACCCCGCCATCACAGAGTTCCTGACAGAACTCAGGGGGCGTAGTGTGCAGATAACAGTCCCAAAAATAGGTGAGAAGAAGAAACTGCTCGATTTGGTGTACACTAATATCGAACTCAGTTTCCGGCGCGGAGCATTGAAGAGTGGTGATCTCCAGACTGCCCTTGATCTACTCGACACCCCGCATGTGATTGAATGTTTCGATATCTCGCATCTCTCCGGCACCTCCATGGTAGGTTCCATGGTACAGTTCCGCAATGGTAATCCGGATAAGAAAAATTACCGCAGGTTCAAGATCAGAACCGTGGAAGGGATCGATGATTTTGCCTCAATAGCAGAAGTTGTAAAGAGACGTTACCAGAGACTTTCTGACGAAGAGGCTGGTATGCCCGATCTCATCGTTATCGATGGGGGAAAAGGGCAACTCTCCGCTGCTCTGGAGGTGTTAATTGATCTCGGACTGGAGATACCGGTAATTGCACTTGCCAAGCGGGAGGAAGAAGTATACCTACCCGGGGAGATGCTTCCCCGTCAGCTCGAAAAAAAAGGATTTGCTCTCCGTTACTTGCAGGAAATCCGAGATGAAGCACACCGGTTTGTTGTGGCGTATCACCGTTTGCTGCGGAGTAAAAATATGAAAGAGAAAAGATGACGACCTTTCATGTGGGAGTAAATGACTGCACTCCCTAAATGGAGAATGCAGCATCTGTGCGTTATCTTGTAATAGCAAATGAAGAAAAAAAACATATTATTTTCTCTAAAATATTTTTTAAGGTTCTGCCCTTTTTTCTGACACACATTTATTATCACAAACATTAGAGTAAATCACAGGTGTATTTTTCGTGAGTTCGGGTGATGTGGACCGTGTCGAACCCGTAAGGATATTAATCGTCGAAGACAGTCGTACCCAGGCAGAGATACTAAAAAATACTCTTGAGAAACACGGTTATTTACCCTCTCTTGCTGAAAACGGTAAGGAAGCTCTTGAGATTATCGGCAATGTAAATCCAGATGTGATTATCAGCGATGTGATCATGCCGGTCATGGATGGTTATGAATTTTGCCGTACGATAAAAAAGGATGAACGGTACCGGCATATCCCGGTTATTCTCTTAACCATGCTGACAGATAGTAAGGATATCATGTATGCAATGGTATCCGGTGCTGACAATTTTATTACGAAACCCTACCAGAGTGAATACATTGTTTCACGGCTTAAAAAGATCCTGTCCCAGAATGATTCAACACCTCCAACAGATCCTGTGGAGCCTCCGATTGAGGTAATGTTATCCGGTAAGAAATTTGCTATCTCCCATAACCGTCACCAAATCGTTGATTTTCTAACATCGGCTTATGAAGCGGCAGTTCTTCAGCACAATGAAATGCTTAACGCCCAGCACAATCTTGCCGAGGCAAATAACGAAGCGAACCTGTATCTCGATATTATAACCCACGATATCAATAACGTAAATACCGGTGCTCTCGCACTCACTGAGCTTCTTATGATGAGGGCTACCGGAGAATCAGAAAAAGCACTTGCCACACGACTTGCAACATCAGTAAATCAGAGTATTGAGATCATTGGCAACGTTTCCACTATCCGAAGACTGCATGAACGCAGGGAAGCACTGAAATCTATAGTGCTGGATGATGTCATATGCAATGAGATCAGGCAGTTCTCGAATTCGAAAATCAATTATTCCGGAACCAATGTTTGTGTCTTTGCCGATTCCCTGCTGGATCAGGTTTTTATGAACCTGATCGGTAACAGTATAAAATTCGGGGGCATAAAAACGGTCATTGATATATCAGTAAAAAACATGGGAGAGATGGTTGAGGTTGTCGTTTCTGACAATGGCCCTGGAATTTCAGATGAAGTGAAACCCCTTATCTTTGATCGTTTCAAGCGCGGAAAAACTCATAAGAGCGGTAAAGGACTCGGACTCTTCATTGCCCGAGCTCTTGTCGAGAGTTATGAGGGTAGAATATGGGTCACGGATAACGTGCAGGGAAAACCGGAATCCGGAACCGCGGTCCATTTTACCGTAAAAAAAGCCGATTAAAACATTCTTTAATCACGTTCAATATTTTCAAAGAGCCGGTTTTTCTCTTAAAACTGTTCATACTATCTTTATTATCTAACTGCAATCCCATGCCCACTCATAAAAAAGAAAAAGCCATACCACACACGGATTGGTTTTACCCTATAAAAGAGATCGGCAGGAATCGGTCTCAGATTATTCAAAAAACAACCCGGGAAAATGGAGAAAAATTTTCTATAAATAGAAAGAAGGTAAACACCATCAGTAATTATGTAATCGCGATCCCCCAAAAAAAGGATATCAGTTCATTTAAAAATAATCGAAGAGGGCCAGTACCATGATGCAGATCTTTAAGACAAGGAAGGACTCCGAACCCGCTGTCACTGATAAGACCGAGATCATTGAACCTGGCTGCTGGATACAATTGTTCGGTCCCACCGAAGAGGAATTGTTTGCAGTTACCCAGAAATGCACGATCCCACCGGATTTCTTAAAAGCGGCTCTCGATGATGAAGAACGTCCCCGCATCGATTATGAGGAAGGGGTCGCACTTATTGTCATGGATATTCCAGTCACCAATGCAAATGCGGAGATCAATAATCTGACAACCCACCCGCTGGGCGTGATCATGACCAATGATCACATCATCACGGTCTGCAGCCGGCAAACCCAGATCCTGGATGATTTTATCGCCGGTAAGGTGCGACACTTCAACACGATAAAAAAGACCCGCTTCTTATTCCAGATCTTTTACCGGAATGCCTCCAACTATCTCCACCATCTGCGCCAGATCGAGAAATCCATATCCCGTATCGAAGTCGATCTCCACCGCTCCATGAAGAACGAGGAGCTTTTCCAGATGATGGAACTCGAAAAGAGTCTTATTTACTTCTCAACATCACTCAAGAGTAACGAAGCAGTTCTTGAACGAATCCTCCGTACAAAACCATTGAAGATGTATGAAGAGGACGCCGAACTGCTTGAAGATGTCATCATTGAGAATAAGCAGGCAATGGAAATGTCCCAGATCTATTCCCACATCTTAAACAGCATGACAGAGACCTTTGCCACCATAGTTTCTAATAATCTTAACATCGTGATGAAATTTCTCGCATCAGTAACGATCATTCTTGCCGTACCGACCATGATCGCCAGTTTTTATGGTATGAACGTTGTGGGAATTCCGCTGTCCCAGGCACCCTATGCCTTTGAGACCATTTTCGGCATATCGTTCTTAATCTCGCTCTGCCTGGGGATATGGATGTGGACAAAGAAGATGTTCTGATCTTTTTTCACTGTTCTTTTTAATTCCTGAATATGA
The DNA here is from genome assembly GCA_041645055.1 of Methanoregula sp. GTDB lineage: Archaea > Halobacteriota > Methanomicrobia > Methanomicrobiales > Methanospirillaceae > Methanoregula. Next base: position 4,737 of record JBAZQT010000075.1, read on the forward strand.
CCTGAAAAAGATTCGTGGAGATCATTTTTTCAGAAACAATAATGGTTATCCCATTTGCTGACACTATTCATAAGCAACAAAGGTAAAACCTATGGAAAAAGCAGACACATCAGAATCTTCTGCACAGGGCGGAAAAGCTCTTGCTGATCAGCATATTATTGAGAATATCTTTGAACGATCACTCTGGAACTTACGGTTTATCGTAATCCTGGGTGTGATCTTCGGTGCACTCTCGGCAATTGTCCTCTTCCTGGCCGGATCGAGTGAGATATATCATATTCTTGTGGGGTATGTACAGGTTGGACAACACCCGCTCACCCATGAGGCAATTCTGATAGGAATCATCGGGGCGGTGGATTTTTACCTGATTGGTCTAGTCCTTATCATCTTCAGTTTCGGTATCTACGAACTCTTTATCTCTGAAATCGATATCGCCCGGCTTGAGGGCGGATTCGGGAGCATCCTTGATATCGAAAACCTCGACGATCTCAAGAATAAGATCATCAAAGTCATCATCATGGTCTTGATCGTCACCTTCTTCCAGCGGATCCTGTCTATGGAATTTACCACATCTCTTGATATGCTGGCAATGGCAGTATCGATATGTCTTATCTGCGTTGGGGTGTACTTCCTCGGCAGGCACGGACACTGATCTTTTCTTTTTATTTTTTGCAGCGGTAAACCGTAAGATAGGGTAGTGAGCGTATTTTCTTCGCCCGGCTCTTATCTTCACCGCTGTACTTAGATAGTATTGCCCGTGAAAATTTACTCATGAGTATAATAAAGGAATCCCCAATTACGTGAATATTGTATGTGATTGAAAAGAAAATTTGGCGGGGTGCATCGCTCTTTGTGTCTAAGTCCTGCTTTCTTAATCCCAGAATTTCTTACTGGCGCAGTATCCCCGCCCACATTTCTCATAATATTGCTGGTGATACTCTTCTGCTTTCCAGAACCGGGGTGCAGGGACAATCTCGGTTGCAATAGTTTTCCCCCGGTATTTTTCGGAAGATTTAAGCCGGGCTTTTGACGCTTCAGCTTGTTCCTTCTGTTCCGGGGAATGATAGAAGATTGCTGACCGGTAATTAGTACCGATATCCGGCCCCTGGCGGTTCACCTGCGTTGGATCGTGTATGCTCCAGAACGTATCCAGCAGTTTTTCATAGCTCACCACTGCAGGATCAAAGATGATTCCTACTGCTTCTGCATGCCCGGTACGGCCCGAGCAGACTTTCTTGTAGTCCGGTTCTGGAACTGATCCCCCCGTATATCCTACCGCGGTTTCAATCACACCCGTAATCTGCCGGAATGCAGCTTCAACACCCCAGAAGCAGCCGGCAGCAAAGGTCGCTTTCTCCAGTTCTTTCCCTTCATCCATGCTATGGGATGATTCGTTAAGGATGATGGATATTGCGGTGCAGGCAAGATTTCGTACGGTATTTTAGAAAATTATCGAAAAAATGGAATTACTCTGCCGGACAATCATTTGACACCGGCGACGCATATAGCTGATAGTGGATCTTTCGGCTCCCGTGAATCGAGCTGACAAAACCGTGCGTGAGATTTTTAAATTATGCTTGCCAGCAGTAAAAAAACAATGTCTGATATATTCAGATCCCTGACAAGCACCTTTTTTGTTTAACATACACATACTCTGCCCAATTACTTTTTTTTCAGAGCGGAGCGTATAGCGTTAAAATCTCCCTCTCCTGCGTATATTTCGTAAAGCATTGTACCGTAGCAGGGTTTTGTAAAGGGTAACAGGATTATTCCGGATCCGGTATAATTCCGACAAGCATCGGCGATTTCAACTGTATAGAAACCCCCCGGAATATAAAATCGGGGGGCATCAGGTAATATTCGCTGCAGTGTTTCCTGATGTAATTGTTGACTTTACGCCCGGTCGCATTGTGCAGTATAGTGTCTGCGCACATACACCTGATACATCGGGCAGGTTGATCCATAACGGATATAATGAGATTGTCATGAAAAAAAGATTATTCCCGATCAATTTTCCAATTACCCAAAAAAAGAGATAATGACCTTCCTGAAATGCAGGTTAATTTTTCTTTTCTTCATCAATACTGTCAACTTTGGAGCAGGTTCGAACCGTCCGGAAAACCCCGACAACAATCGATGCAACTGCAAAGAGCGAGAGTGCGATGATCGCGTAGATGATATAATTGAAGTTCTGCTGAACTATGGGGATACCGCCAAAGAAATACCCGGCCATGGTAAACCCGAGAATCCAGAGAGCAGCTCCTATCACATTGTAAGTAATGAACCAGCGATAGCTCATTTTTCCAACACCGGCAAGGAACGGGGCAAATGTCCGTATAAAGGGAATGAACCGGGCGATTACTATCGTAATCCCCCCATACCGGGTGAAATATTCCTGGGTCTTTTCCAGGTGTTCCCGGCGGACAAGGGAATAGTTCTTCTCAAGAAGTTTCATCCCCGTAGTATTTCCGATCCAGTAATTGACGGTATCTCCAATTACCGCAGCAACAAAAAGCGAAATGAGCAGGATTTCTATATTGAGATACCCGCTTCCTGCCAATGCACCGGCAACAAAGAGAAGCGAGTCCCCGGGTAGGTAAGGCATTACAACGAGGCCGGTCTCACAGAAGATGATCACAAAGAGGATCAAGTACGTCCACAAGCCGTAGGTATCGATGATGCCCGGGAGATACTTATCAAAGTGAAGAACAAGGTCGATGATGTAGAAGAATGGATCCATCTCCCGTTATATTGGGGGCGTGGCATCATAAACTCAACGGCGTGCTTATGCAGGTTTTGACAAGAGTTATATGAGAAAAAGAGATCTGAATTAACCTAAATGTGCGATTTCTGATTGAAAAATGATGAGATTATGCTGGCAGTTTTCTTCCTGCCTGAAAAACAGGGTGCAGTATCCGTAGCAACAGTCCAATGACCAGCACCGATGCGGTTGCTACCACAATCGTAATCCATTGATTGAGGGAGAGCGGGACAGTGCCAAATATCACGCCGCCGTACTGGATGATAAGGATCTGGGCAAGGACAACTGCCCCCATAACGACAAAAAATGTCGGGTTACCCTTGAAAAATGCCGGCATCTTCCCGCCAAGTGCCCGGCAGTTGATGCCATTCCAGACTGCGGCTATGATAAATGCTGCAAAGAATACGGTACTTATCTCGGCAGGAGTTGTTCCGCCCAGAAATCCTGTGGCGATCTGGAGCATACCGCCAATGATAAAAAATGCACCCGTGACGATGATAGATATCCACATGAACGGCGTGATGATCTTTGCATCATGTGGTATTGGCCGGTGTTTCATGAGAGCGGCATGCGGGGCTTCCGAGCAGAGAGCAAACGCGGCCAGCGTGTCCATGATGATGTTGATCCAGAGAATCTGGATGATAGTAAACGGTTCAGGATAACCCATTACCGATGCGATGAATACAAGGATACAGGCAGAAAAATTAATCGTGAGCTGGAAGAGTAAGAACCGCTGGATGTTTTCATAGAGGGACCGACCCCAAAGGACGGCATTCGTAATCGATCCAAACGAATCGTCGAGCAGGATAATATCGCTGGCTTCCCGTGCAACTTCGGTTCCGGCAATCCCCATGGCAAGACCCACGTCCGCATGCTTAAGTGCGGGCGCATCATTGGTCCCGTCACCGGTCACGGCAACAACTGCACCGGTCTTCTGGAGGGCTGTAACGAGCAGGAGTTTGTCCATGGGTTCAGCCCGAGCCATCACGTCAAGTCGCTGTGCAGCAATGACCTGCTGGTCTTCGGTGAGTGCCCTGAATTCTGAACCTGTGACAACTGTGCCCTGTTGTAAGATTCCTGCATCCCGGGCAATCGCCCGTGCAGTCTCCGGGTTGTCCCCGGTTACCATGCGGATCTTTATTCCCGCACTCTGGCAGGTGGCAACGGATGAAGCGATATCGTCCCTGAGCGGATCACGTATCCCGACATACCCGTCCCAGATCAGTCCCGTCTCTGTCTCATCGTCATTGATGATCTCTTTATGTGCAAAAGCAAGCGTTCGCATTGCCTGCGAGGCGAGTTCGCTCACACCGGTAAGGTCGGGGGTTGCTGTGCAGAGCCGGCTGATGATCTCCGGTGCACCCTTTACGAGCAACCATGATGTTCCCTTTAGGTGAACAACAGTGGACATCCGTTTGCGATTCCCGTCAAAGAGATACTGTTTTGTAACGGTTGTCTCATCACGCAGTTGCTGGTAATTCAGTGAATGTTCCCGTAACCAGCGGTTGAGGGCACCTTCTGTTGAATTGCCGATCACGATCACTTTTCCTTCGCGTTCTTCGAGATGGGCGGTACCGTTCACTGCAGCGTTTAAGGTAATCCATTCGGCAGGTGAACCCGGGAGATCCCCGGGGTGGACGGGTTTTCCGGCTGACGATGCAACCACTTCCATCTGATTTTTGGTAAGCGTGCCCGTCTTGTCGGTACAGACTGTTGTTGCAGAACCGATCGTTTCACAGGCAATCAGGCGACGTACAAGACAGTTGGCTTTGGTCATCTTGCGCATAGCAAGCGACAGGGAAAGGGCAACGCTCATCGGAAGTCCTTCGGGTACAGCGGCAACAACAATGACGACTGCAAGCATGATGTAGTGCAGGAGATGGTTGGCAGTATCGATGTTGAGCCCGGTGACTTCTCCGAACATGATGCCCCGTACCAACAGGGTGCCAAAGATGAGTATGGCCATCGCATACCCGAACTTACTGATAATACCGGCGAGAGATTCGAGTTTCTGTTCAAGAGGTGTCTGGGTGGCATGATCGATGCCGAGAGATGCAGCGATGAGTCCCATCTGGGCAGAATCGCCGACAGCGGCTGCGATCATGCGTCCTTTTCCTGCGGTCACAAATGCGCCTTTCAGTACACGGGCCTGTATCTCTTTCCGGACGGGTTCGCTCTCGCCGGTAAATGCAGATTCATCGCTGAATATATCATCAGATATCAAAAGGTACCCGTCTGCCGGGACTGCATCACCAGCTTCGAGTAAGATGAGATCGCCAACAACGATATCGCGGGCAGGAACCGAGGTGGGATGTCCGTCACGGATCGCCTTGATCCCCATGTCATCCCGGTGGGCGTTTAAAATGTCGAACTCTTTGCTGCTCCGGTATTCATTAAAAAATGCGATTCCTGTTGCGAGCAGGATTGCGAGGATGATCCCAATGGTATCAAGAAAACCGCTGCCCTGCACAAGCGAGACTACCAGTGAGATTGTCACTGCGAGAAGCAGGATCTTGATGATCGGATCATCAAAATTTTGTAAGTATTGTTTCCAGAGGGGTTCCCTTACCGGAGGCGTCATGGCATTGGCGCCGTATTTCTTCCGGAACTCTTCTACCCGGGAGGATTGCAATCCGGAATCCCCGGCCAGCTTGATTATCTCGTCGAATGTCAGCATTGTTGATGTCCTTTCTGATGATTGAGTGAAAAGTAAATGCAGTATCTAATAGTCTCTTTAAGACTATAATCCCGATTATGGAAGTATACTTCCGGCAGTGCAGGTCTGACCCATACAATAATCAAAAATGTCTTTCATCCCCAAGGGTCGTGGGAAGAAAAAAGAAAAAAAGTTCAGATGGTTGTATCAATGATTGTTTTTCGTGAACCGTCCGAGAAGTAGCCAGTGACAAACACCTGGTTTTTCCCATCAAACGATCCGGAGATTGAGTATGAACTTCCGTACTGGATAGGTGTTGTTCCGAGCCGTGAACCCATAGACTTGGTTGTTACCCCCCCGTTGCTGTCAGTAACGGAGATCTCCAGTTCCACGAGTTTGTCGGTCTGCGGACTTCCCGGGTACGTGATGAGTATATGCGAAGAGTCAGGCTTCGTAACGGTAACTGCCGGTGTTGTCTGCGAACCCGCAGGCATCTGCGTGCAGCCACAGGATACAAGAAAAAGTGATAGCACGGCAAAAAAACAGAGAACCTGGATTTCTTTTCGGTGAATGAATATTCCTTGACTCATAGGAAATCATTTTAGTTCTTGTTTTTTATTAAGATTGCTTTATGGAGGCGAATCCTCAAAAGAAAATACGGTGAACTGGCAAAACACTTTCGTGTATCGATCCTGTTTGTTAGCTTTTGGGAAGTATGGTCATATCTGTATCGGGAGATTTGCGTAGTTTTGTTTCACTCTCCGGTTGTCAGCGAAACAAGTACTACGGAAAAAACATATAAGTGTATAAGCAAACACTTATACAGAATCCATGGACCTATGTAACAAGTGTAAAGAATGCACCAAACTCTGCGAGATCGTTCCCATAATGGCCGGGACGTTCAAAGCCCTTGGGGATCTCACCCGCCTTCAGATCATCTACCTGCTCGCTACCGACACGAGCGGGAAGCTGGGTGTGGGAGAACTAGCAGTCAGACTCGGGATCTCTCAGCCGGCAGTCTCCCAGCACTTAAAAACGTTGAAAGGCGAGGGGCTTGTCGATTCGCGGCGGGAGGGATTCTATGTTTACTATACGATCAACCGCGATCGTATCGTACAGTTCCGGGAACAATTCGAGCGGATGTACGCAAGTGTCATGGAAAATTGCAACCGTGAACTGGTGAGGAAGACCACACGTGACCGGGACTTAAAGGCATGTGTGATCTTCTACTCGCTTACCGGTGTGACGCGGGGGATTGCAGAAGGAATCCGGAATTCCAGCGGGTGCGATCTCATCGAAGTAAAGACCTGCACTGAGTATTCGACGTTCACCGCATACACAACCGGCGTCCTGCGATCCCGCAAGGGTGCCTGCGATGCGATTGTTCCCGATGAGATCGATGTCTCGCAATACGACCTGCTCATCATCGGAACACCGGTCTGGGCATGGAAACCGGCACCTGCCATCAATGCTGCTGTCCGGGCATTAAGGGGATGCGAAGGAAAAATGGCTGTCGTCTTTGTTACCTGTCATGACCAACCGGGAGAGGCAATCCCAATCCTGAACAGGGCACTGGCAGAACGTGGCGTTGAAGTCATGGCAGAGATCTGCCTGACTAAAGAGGATACGAAAAACCCGACTGTAGGAAATGAACTCCTCAGCCGTATCGCCGCGGCATTACCGGTCCTGATCGTGGACGATAAATGAACAGATGATGGATAAACAAAACACGATGTGAAATCATGAAAACATGTATTATTTATAATTCATATTCCGGAGTCACCCGCAGGATTGCAGAGCAAATCCAGAAAGCCTGCGACGGTGATCTCGTTGAAGTTAAATCAAAAGAGTATTCCTCCAAGCTCACTGCATACACGATCGGCTGTTATCGTGCAATGAAGGGGATGTGTGATCGTATTGAACCCGAAATCATTGAAGTCTCATTATATGATCGGATTGTCATCGGTACACCGGTCTGGGCCGGGAGGGCAACCCCTGCAATCAATGCGGCAGTTGAGGCTCTTGCAGGATGCAATGGGAAAAAAGCGATTATCTATGCAACCTGCGACGGAAAGGAAGGAGAGACAATTCCGTTCTTAAGAAAAGCCCTCGAAGCAAAAGGAGTTACTGTTACTGGTGAATTCGTATTTGATAAAACGGGTGCGAAGGATCCTGAGCGGATTAGCGCGATGATTGCCAAGGTTAAAGCAATGGAAAGTACCCGATGAAGACTACGATCTATTTTTTTACCGGCACCGGTAATTCGCTTGCCGCTGCAAAGAAGATCGCTGCATTACTGGGAGACTGTGAGCTGGTACCGATTGCATCGCTCAAGAACAAGAAAGGGGATATTACACCCACGTCAGACCGTGTCGGGATCATCTGCCCGGTATACGATGCAGGACTGCCCCTTATTGTAGCCGATTTTTCCGGGCGTCTCAATCTTTCCCGTGTCGGTTATACATTTGCAATAGTCACGCTGGGAAGGATTGGGGTATCTGCCCTCCACCAGATGAACGGGATTTTATTCAATAAGCAGGCAAAACGGCTCGATGCAGCCTTTGCAGTACCAATGCCCGGAAATTTCCCACCCGTTG
>JBAZQT010000076.1:0-12712 GCA_041645055.1 Methanoregula sp.
ACCGGCGGTGGTAATTCCGGAGGGAATTCCGGTGGAGGAAACTCCGGCAGTAGTGACACCGGCGGTGGTAATTCCGGAGGGAATTCCGGTGGAGGAAATTCCGGCAGTAGTGACACCGGCGGTGGTAATTCCGGAGGGAATTCCGGTGGAGGAAATTCCGGCAGTAGTGACTCCGGAAGTGGTAATTCCGGCGGGAGTTCCGGTGGAGGAAATTCCGGCAGTAGTGACTCCGGAAGTGGTAATTCCGGCGGGAGTTCCGGTGGAGGAAATTCCGGCAGTAGTAACTCCGGTAGTAGTAATTCCGGTGGTAATTCCGGAGGGAGTTCCGGGGGAGGCAACTCCGGAACTGATAAAGGAAAAAGTGATACGGGAAATAATAACAACGCAGAAAAATCAGGTGGGGCACAAGACAAGAGTAACTCCGGTGGGAGTGCCGCGTCTCCTGATACAAAAGCAGATCAGGTAACGGCCACTTCTCTCGGTATTAGCGGTTCACAGATCAACAGCAGGGAAAATAGCAGAGAGTTAACTGTCGATATACAAAAGGCAAAAGATTCTGGTGAAAAGATCTCTGTTGAAGGATCTACCATCTCATTTTCCAAAGGGCCAATGACCATTGGTGTCACAACAGCAGCAAGTCCAAAGGAGGCAAATGGTGTAATCACGGCGGATATTAAATCAATCTCAATGGAACATCAACCCGTAAGTGCTCAGTTTAAAGATGCCGGGACCGTATCCGCCTCATTTAAAGCAGATCTTATGAGTCTTCCCCCATCGGATGCAACAATCACGGCTGTTATTGCTGAAAAACCCGGTCCTGCAACACAAAAGGCCATTGATCAAGCCGTCTCCAATAAGGGATATCAGTTGGATGCCATTGCATACACCATGGATGTGGCAAAAACCAATTTGAATGACGGTAAAGATATCGGCCCGGCAACCGTCACGATGAGCGTAACACCCTCGTGGGTTGCTGCTCATGGGGGTGTTGCAGGAGTAAATATTGTTCGTTTTGCTGACGACGGAACATCGCAACTGCTTGAAACCCGGTTTGTTGGACTCGATAGTTCGGCAAACCAGGTTTTTGAAGGAATATCTCCCGGAGGATTGTCGATTTTTGCTCTGATATCGGTAAAAATACCAGAGAAAGCAATCGTACAACCGTCTCAACCTGAACCCGTAACCTCTGAACCCATCCCCTTTTATGGCGTAATGCGCACAATGGGTTTGGCAACGCCCCTCCTCATTCTGGGTATCATTTTAATGATAAGGAGGAAATAATTTTTATTCGGGGCCATATTCTCCATCACTATTTTCTATATTCCTCTGGTTTTTTCAGGAAATCATGTTCATTCCGGAATGACATCAATGAACCTTTACACCCCTCTCTTTAAGCTCATCAGTCTTTTTCTGTGAGCACTCCTCGCACCGGAACTCCGGTTCGTGATCATGCGTCCTGTCGTAATCTCCCGATCGAACCAACCGGTAACCGCGAGCGACTTTATCGCAGTCCACACAAGAGATGTTCTCTTTCACTTCCCATTGCGCAGCGAGACTCTGGGATGTGAAGATGAACTGGTCCACCCAGAAGAAGATCAGGCCGCCAATCAGGTTTGCAATAATGGCGGCAACCCACTGTCCCATGGACGCGAGAAGAATACCCACCCCCGCGAGTATAGGAGTGCTTGCCTGCCACCTGAGCAGGTAAAGCCCGTACCGTTTGTAGTTGACCTGCATACCGATGAATAGTGTGCCCGGATGATAGGTATTGCGATGGTGACAGCACGCAAAGCAGGAGTCTTTATAGCGTCCTGACCAATCTTATTCAGCGTCGTGGTGACCAGAAAATGAGGCTGTGTCGGAATAAATCCTTAAGCTCGGTGTTTATCTCGCGGATGATCGGGATCATCACGTTCCTGATTGTCGTTGTGCTGGCAAACATCCTCACCTATTATGTATCCAGCTCGGTCTACCGGGCCGGTGTCGTGTTCCTCAATGAAAACTTCTGGCTGCTCCTGCTCATTTCGATTATCCTGATGGTTGGCGACATCTTCTTTACATTCCCATTCCCGCTCAATCTTCCTGCGCCTATCATCCGGGCGATAGGCAGTGTCTTTGTCATCGCGTTCATGCTCCACATCTTCCAGTGGGTGGATTTAGTAGCATCAACCAGCCTCTACTCGTTTGTCTGGTTGCTCTCGTTTGTGATCGTCCCGGTTGTCTTTATTATCGTACTGGTGAGCGGCTACTTCGAGATCATGCACCAGCTTTTATTGACGTCACGTATTGATCAGGATAGTGACAATCCGGTTGTACATGAAATAAAATCCAGCCCTCTGGAAGAAACGGTTTCAGATGCCAAATCCTGGGAAGAGATCGGGGCTGAGTTCCGGCTGATGATGTATGATCTCATGCACCGGTTCCGTCAGGAAATCAGAAAAAAGTAATGTTTACCAGTCCGGGTTCTCTGAACGAAATTTCTTCTCTTTTGCTTCGAGCTCTTCAGGGCTCAGGTGTGCAGGCATGCAAAGGCAGCGATGCTCGATAAATACACCTCCTTTGAATGTGCCCTGGTGCTCACCGGTGTTACAGGCGCCGTAGGTATTTGCATCGCAGTCATGATAGACCTGCGGGAGTGCTTCTTTTTGGGCACACTCTTTTGCTTCTTTCCAGGATTCGGCCATGGATTTTAGTATTAGTCTAATCCAGATAAGAGGTTTTTCCATTCAGGACTATGAGGTAACACATGCTCTAAAATCAAAAAGAATGAAAAATGTGACGAGTTCAAAATTTTTGTATACGGTTCCTGTCACGGGATGATCTCGCACCCGTTGAACTTTTCATGGGCAAAATCATCAGGTGTGATCGTGCCCCTCTCTATGAGAGCCCGGACGCGGGGAACTGAATCTGTGAGTGCGGAGTGGAGATTCTCCACCGTCCCGCAAACCGTTTTTCGTTCAGACTTGTTCCATGGTTTTGTAATATTGGAGTACAGGCATCGTCCTCCACAGAAATCGTAAATTTTGCATCCTGTGCACTCACCACCGACAAATAATCTGTCAAGGTTTTGCGGATCAGCAGTCCGGATATCTCCCACATAATACTCCTTCATACCGATCATCACCGGGCAGGGTGCGATGTGACCGTCGGTCATGATACTGTAGTTTGCGTGTCCGGATCCACACCGGAGATGGCTCTTGTTGCCCAGCAGTAAGTCTTCCATCGGATCAAGGAACGGATACCATTTCATCACTTCCCCTTTCGATTCCATATGATCAACCCAGTCCGCCACCAGAGTCCGGATACCGGGATTGTAGCTGGTCCTTGTCCATTCTGCAAACGTGCGCCGTGAAAAATCCCCGGCAAAATTTGCATCCAACTGCCAGTGGATGGAGGAGAAGGAATAGTCCGGATTATTAGAGAGCCAATGGACCGCTTCAGCAATATTGGTCCGCTCAGTTACTGCCATCCGTGCGATGAGCTCGCCAGTATACCCATTTTTCCGGATTCTCCTGATATTTTCCATTACTTTCTGATATACACCTGTCCCCCGGTTACTATCAGTAAGTGCCTCACCCCCGTCAAGAGAGACAAGGATGGTGGAAAATCGGTTCACAATCTCCGGTTCGAGCCGGTCAAGTAGCATCCCGTTTGTCTGAATCATGAACCGCTGCACCGGCGATTCACGTACAATCCGATCGATCAGATCCGCACGCATGAGCGGTTCTCCTCCATAGAACGTGAGTGTGGATGCAGGATCTTTTTGCAGGAATTTATAGAGCAGATCCAAGTCAAAATCAAGATCCCGGGGAAGATTCGGATCGATTTCGATTATGGGTGCGGTCTCATCATCGCTCTCTTCCAGTACTTCAAATGCCTTTGCCCGGCAGTACCTGCAGCAGAGGTTACATTCGTCAGTGAGAATGAGATGGAAATACATGCAATGCTCACTATCATGGGTTTTTGCAGACGATAAATATAGGGAATCATACCGGTTCCTGCTGACCCGAACGTTTAATCTTTAAAACCCAAACTATTCCTGAGGCAGCACACATGGCGCCACCTGATCCATCTCCCGCATTTACCTGGAATGCCGCAGACTACCACAAGAGTTCACCCGCTCAGCAGGCATGGGCTCAGGAACTGATGGGAAAACTCCGACTCACCGGTAAAGAGCGTGTTCTGGATATCGGCTGCGGAGATGGGAAGGTGACCGCTGCAATCGCAGGGTGTGTACCGACAGGCTCGGTAACCGGTATCGACAATTCACCGGAGATGATTCGGTTTGCCCAGGAACATTTCCCTCATCAGATTTACAAAAACCTCACTTTTACGCAGATGGATGCCTGTCGGCTTGAGTTTTTTGAAGAGTTCGATGTAATATTCTCAAATGCCGCACTCCACTGGATCCCCGATCACAAACCCCTGCTTTCAGGAATTGCACACAGTCTCTGCCGAGGGGGAAAGCTGCTCATCCAGATGGGCGGAAAAGGCAATGCAGCACAAGCATTTGAAGCACTCCACGCCCTGCTTGAAAATCCCCACTGGGGTGGGTACTACGATGATTTCTCGTTCACCTACGGCTTTTTTGGACCTGAAGAGTACCGGCAGTGGCTGGCAGATGCGGGACTTGAGCCGGTCCGGGTGGAGTTGATCCCAAAGGATATGGTGTACACTGACAGGGAGGCATTTGCCGGTTGGATTCGTACAACATGGCTTCCGTGGATGGCCAGGTTACCGGAGGAGGAACAACCGGTATTTACGAAAGCGCTGATTGATGAGTATCTTTCAATGTATCCGGCTGATACTGATGGAACGATCCACGTAGGTATGGTGCGGTTGGAAGCTGAAGCGATAAAACGTGCCTGAGACATCCTGATCACTCCACAATCTATAAACCATCCCTCCTATAATTCTCTCTCATGCCCGTGGGATCGTTCTTCGACAAAGAAATCGAGACTCTGAAACGCAGCGATCTCGATGCTCTTATCGATGAACGCGTGCGTTATACGGTGCAATATGCCGTAACACACTCCCCTTTCTACCGGCACTGGTTCAAAGAGAACAAGATCAATCCGGCTGATATCCGGGTTCACGAGGATCTTCTCAACCTGCCTGTAATCTCCGGCAAGACCATTCGGGAACATCAGCCTCCCATTACTCCTGTATTCGAGTTCCTTTCCACAGACTGGAACAATGTATTTTCCATACAGGAAACGAGCGGCACAAGCGGTACTCCCAAAGGTTTTTTCCTGACATGGGATGACTGGAAACGGTACGCGGAGAAGTATGCGAGAAGTTTTGTCTCACAGGGTTTTTCCAACAAGGATCGAATCGTAGTCTGCGCCTCGTATGGTATGAACGTTGGGGCGAACACCATGACGATCGCTGCGCAGAAAATCGGCATGGGGATCATTCCCATTGGCAAATGCACCTTCGAATCCCGTATCCTGAAAAGTTACAAACCCACTGCAATTGTGGGAAGTGTATTCAAACTGCTCAGGCTAGTACGACGTCTTTCTGCGGATGGCGTGAAACCTTCGGACACATCAATAGACAAACTTGTTGCAGGGGGCGAGAGTTTTGCCGATGAATCCCGTGCCTACCTGTCTGATTTGTGGGGAGTCCCTGTCTACAATACTTATGGCTCAACAGAAGGGACAATGTGCGGTGAATGTACGCAGCTTTCAGGGCTTCATGTTCCCGAAGATCTTGTTCACTTAGATGTATACGATCCACGGATGCAGTCGTTTGTTAACGATGGCGAGTGCGGGAGAGGCGTGCTCACGACACTGCTGCCGGTGGGTGGGAAGAGTGGGATGCTGCTGATCAATTATGATACTGAGGATACTACAGTAGTCCTCTCCCGCCAGCAGTGCGGATGCGGGCGCACACATATGCGGATTGTTAATCCCCAGCGTGAAGCTGAAACCGTATGGGCATTCGGGAATCCCTTCAACCGGACTGATATTGAAGCAGCAGTCTTCCAACCCGAGAGCATGGCATTTATTACCGGTGAATATGAAGCATTTGTCTCTAACGGAGATGTGCCCGAAGAATCAGTGTTGCGGGTTAACCTTGAGTGCTTCGATCCTGATCACTGTGATCGCAAACTGGTAAAAGATCAGTTCATTTCACGATTCCTCAAATACAAATCATTGATTGCAGAGCACTACTACGATGGTTCGTTCAAGATCGAATTTAATTTTACCGGACTCCGGGGGCTCGATTTCTATACTTTGAAGGGTCGCCCGAAACGGCTGGTCGACCGAAGGGTACACTGATGGAGGGGGGACATGATGATACGATACAAGGGACACTTATCCGGCGATGAAAATGCCTTGACAGGAATTGAAATCGTAATACTGCTGGTTGTTGCAGTACTGGTCGTCGGTTATATCGGGTACGGGGAAGTATCGCATGGGAACACACCTCCTGTAGGTGCGCAGCAAAAACAAAAACAGGGTATGCTCACTAACACAATGGTGGCGACGAGCAATCTTATCACCAGTAGCGGGGGCATGGTAGGATACCCGGCAGTTGATGGAACAATAAACGGTGTTCCGGTCCGTTTTAAAACACAAAACCCTGCTATGCTGGGAGCGTTTACCCTGACAATCCAGCCGTTCATGATGACCACGGGAGCTATCGATATGGGTCATGCATCAGTGCTCTGGGTGAGTGGGAATGATCAGGAAAAACTCTCCCTTGTACATACTCCCGTCTTGATCTGCCCGAACTGGACGATCACGAATAAGGCAAATTTTATCCCGGTGATAGGTGCGGATCAGGATCTGTTACTTGAAAACACTGAACAGTTCACACTCCTTGTCTGCCCGGCGGGTCATGCAGCTCCTTACCAGCAGTTCACTATGACGATTGCACCAGCGAACGGGGAGATCCTACCCCTGACCTATACCGTCCCGTTCATAATTTCACCCTATGCGAACCTTGGGTAGTGGTGCAGGGGGCTTAATGTCGGATGCCTGCCGCACCCCCCCGTCAGGTACCCCCGGTACACCCCTTGAACTGCGCTTTGGCTTCCGGAATTTTTCACCCCGAAGACCCGGAATCTGCCCGTTATTGCCCGTATTTTGCCGAAATGACCGATATTCTTGGCTTATTTAAACGGGATGAATAGTGCGCCTCAATACCAAAAATACGCGCAAATATGTGGCAAAAATCCACACTTCGACGGGCTTCGACGGAAACCTTTTATATTATCAGGCGTCACCTTTCATTATCAAAACCCAATTGTGGTTTTGAGGTGTTTAAATGGGAACCAAAATTGGAAAAGAAAAAATTGTGCGCGAAAAGGGTTACCTGTATTTCATCGGCAAGGATGGATACGTATGGGCAGCACCTATGAAGCACAACAAGACCGGCAAGAAGAAGAAAGTCGGCACTGAAAAGATCGCTAAAGAGAAAGGCCACATGTATTACATTGGCAAAGACGGCTTTGTAGCAAAAGCCAAGATGAAGAACGCATAACTTCATCCATATTTTTTTGCACGCGGTCACCTGCTGTCCGGAGCAATCCGGACGGCGGAACTGCACATATTTTTCCCTGACGGCAATGTTTCTCGCGTTCGTTTCATAATCCGCCACGTTTTTTCATTGAATGGATATTAAAAAGAAATCTTCCGTACGCTATTCCTGCCTTTTATGTAAAGTTTGATGTGCAGAGCGGTGGAGAGGAATAGTATTGTGAACGATGCCCGGTCGCTCTCTCCCATTGTCCTGTCAGCATTTCATGAATGGACGCATGGTCTTGATACAAGGGAGAGCATGATCTCGATCTTTTCGCATATCCGTGATATCCCGTACTCGCTTGTCGTTCCGGCGACTAATGCAAAAACCCCACAGGAACAGATTCTCATGGCAGGGAAAGGATCCTGCGGTGCCAAGCACTACCTGCTCGCAGAAATGTTCCGTACCCTGAACATCCCGGTTGTATATGCTACGTTTCCTTTCCTCTGGAACGATCCCGATCTTCATTATCCATCGCAGCTCCGGAATCTTGCCGCCACGCTCCCGGTTGCACACCACCTTGCCTGCCGGATCCAGATTGGATGCAGCTGGGTGCTTGTAGATGCAACGTGGGATACCCCCCTTGCAAAAGCCGGGTTCCCGGTAAACGGGAACTGGGACGGGTATTCAGAGACGAAATGCGCTGTGAAACCGCTGAAGTCCCCGGTGCGGACGGCGTTCTGTCGCACAGCCACAAATGAGCCGTGCCGGGGGAAGGATGAGGCTGCACTTAAGCCCGTTGATGGCGAGAAAAATCACTGGGAGGAAGAGGACCGGGACCGGTATTACACAGAGGAGGTTTCCCTGCGATCCTCTGATGAGAGGGAACATGTACGGTCATTCAGCAGGGAATTCAGCAGCTGGTTAGAGACCGTGCGAATATCAGTGTGATCAATAAAGACGCCATATCTCCTCCATTTTTTCACGGGAAAACTCAACAATTAATTGATCGCGTACTAAAGATCCAGTATAATGGCACCCGATTCCCGGCAGGACAGGATCCCGATCGAGTTGCATATTCTTTTAGGGTTATGCATTCTCTGTGTTCTCATACTGACACCGATTTTACTCTCATGGTATTTTCCCGTACCAGCCCCGGCATTGCACACAAATGCCCCCGTTCATGTAAAAATTCTCGCCGTAAACGATTTTCATGGGCAGCTCCCTCCGGGACAGGCTATGAACAAACGCCCGACCGGGAGTGCGCCCGTACTGGCGTCTTACCTCAAATTGGCAATGGCTTCCGGGAATGCCGATGGCACTATCATCGCCATGCCGGGGGATATCGTAGGGGCATCGCCGCCGCAGTCCGGGCTCCTTTCCGATGAACCAAGCCTGCTCTTCTTCAATGAATTTGCCAATCCTTCCTGTACGGGAAAGATCGGAGCAGATTCCGGGTGCAATATGGTTGCAACCCCGGGTAACCACGAATTTGACCGGGGCACCGGGGAACTTTTGCGACAGGTATACGGGGGGAATGGCAATTCTTCGATTACCCACCTTGTGGACCCCTATCCCGGTTCCCGTTCATCCTATACCTGCGCCAACGTGGTCTGGAAAGAGAACGGCACTACAATCTTTCCTCCTTATGTCATACGGAACGTCAGCGGTGTGTCCATCGCGTTCATCGGGGCTGATACAATAACAACGCCGGAGCGGCTGGCACCTCACCGGGCGGATGATGTCCGGTTCCTTAACGAAACGGAGTCCATCAACCGGTACGTTGCCGAAGTCCGGAAGAATGGGATACATGCCATCGTTATCCTGCTCCACGAAGGCGGGGATCAGCAAACCTATGAAGGTTCAACCCTTGATAAGGCCAATGTGACCGGCCGGGTTACGGGCATTGTAGCGGGTATTGACGGAGATGTGGATGTGGTTCTCTCGGGTCATACCCATGCATTTACCAATGCCTATCTCCCCAATGCTGCCGGAAAACCGGTGCTCGTTACGCAGGCCTGGAGTTACAGTAAGGGATATGCAGATGTGGACCTGACGCTTGATCCTGTCAGCCGGGATATCGTTAAAAAATCCGCTCGTATCGTTGTTGCCTATGCTGACAGCCCGCCTGGCACTTCCCCGGATCCGGAAGCGGCTGCGCTCCTGGCAAAAGGAGAACAGGCAGTTGCGCCCGTGATCGGGAGGCAGATCGCAGTAGTCGCACATGACATCACACGGGAAGTGAATGTTGCCGGGGAATCTGCACTCGGGGATCTTCTGGCCGACTCCCAGCGGTCGGTGATGGAGACCGATGTTGCGTTTATCACAACGGGGACTATGCGGTCCGATCTCAAACAAGGGAATGCTACGTGGGGCGACCTGTTTACCATCCAGCCGTTTTCAGGAACGGTTGTTTCGACGAAACTGACCGGGCAGCAGATTAAGGATGCCCTCGAACGGCAATGGCAGGAGCCACGGCCCCCGCATCCCCTTGGCGTGTCCGGGCTGGCCTATACATATAATGTGACACAACCTGCCGGCAGCCGGGTGCAGGAAATTCGTGTCGGGAGCGTCCCGCTCGACCCGACAGCGACCTATACGGCGGCCATGATGGACTACCTCTCCATCGGGGGGGACGGTTACACAGTATTTACGAATGGGACCCTGATTACCACCGGGCCGTCCGATGTCGATACCCTTGCCTCGTACCTGGGATCCTTCCCCCAGCCGGTGAATGTGACAACGGACGGAAGGATCAGACAGGTCACCTGATGCGGGTCCTGCCATCCCGTCCGGTCATGGTTTTCGCGGTTATTGAGGGGAACCCGGCTAAAGATCCACGTCCCGGGCCCGGAGATTTGCCGCAAAGGTCCGGGCAAGTAACGGGTTGACCGCCTGAGGGGGAAGCCCCAGCGCTGCAACTGTCTTCCGGGTAAGTTCCATAGGGTCAGGATTGCCGTCACCGGCAGAAGCGATAACGGCAGCGTGGATCTTCCGGAGATACTCAAGTGCAAGGTCCATCTGCCCGTACGCGGCGTCACCGTACCGGGGTTCGTCCCAGGCTGAAAGGAGGACACGGATACCCCGTACCGACTGTAGGAGTCGTATCGATCGTACGGATCCCACAGCATCGTCATAAACCGGTAGATCGCCTGCTACAGGAATAACATCGCCGGAGAAGAGCGCACCTTGGCCCGGCAGGAACAATGAAACCGAACCGGCAGAATGACCCGGTGTGTGCATTACCTCGATTTCGTATTCTCTTGTCCCGTCAATGTCAATGGTGACGCCCCCGTCAAGCTCGAAATCGAGCGGCACCGGCCCTCCAACCAGCTTGGCAAATCCCGGGACCGGGCGCTCCCGGTTCTGGCGTTCCACATCCTCTATCCACGCCCGTTCGGCCAGGTGTGCCGCCACGCTGCACCCGGTAGCTTCCCGGATTGCCCGGGCTGCCCCTATATGGTCGGGATGTGAGTGGGTCAGGATGAGCAGCGAGATCTCCGAAGGATCGCGGCCGATGGACTGGACGTATTCAAAGATCCGCGTCTCACAGCCTGCTACACCCGTGTCAATGAGGGTGATCGTCTCGCCTGCGATGAGGTACGAGTACACGAAACGGTCGAGGGCGATGCCGGGCGCAACCGGAACCTGGAACGGGTGACGGAGTGCATGGATAGCGGGGGTGACCTGCATGGGATCTCCTGTTTTGTAGTGAAATATTGGAGGGGGAAGGGTATATTTTTAGGGGGTGGAGTTGTGGAAGATTCAGGTTTTTAGGATTGTTGAGAAAGAGCAGGATAGAATCAGAAATATGCGGCAATGTAATGCGGAACGATAGGGGATTGATAGAAAGACAAGGTGGTGGTCGTTATTAAGGAATCACCAAGAATAAAAAATTACATGCTATTTTGCGAATCACAACAATATTTTGTCCATGAATCTTCAAGTTTTGGTAATTTATTCTTTATTCGTTTCAATTGCTTTTCATCGTTTTTATCAAAATTTTAAAATTTTTAAAGCAATCAAAGAATTTATTAATTGCCAAAAATGTGAAATAAATTTGCATTATAATGAGTTTTTTTGCCAATTTGTTTTGAAATATCGAAATAAAATAGAAGTCAAATTCACCATATCTTTTCGATAAAACCATATTTTTTGCTGCACTTTTCATGTTGGGGTGGGTATAATCACACAAAGAAGCATATATTTCTCTAATTTCTTGTGGTAATTTTAACGAATTAGCAACAGGACCGTGACTTATTTGTTCTCCATCCAACCATGAATCTGCCTTTTCGGGATTCTTGATTATATATTGTGATAAAAAAATCAATTCAAATGCATCTCTAAAAATTGACTGAAACTCATTATAATGCCCTTTTTTTAACAAATCGATATTGCAATAAATTGTTTTAAAAATTTTTACATGTATTAGTATTGTTGCAAATTCGCATAATTCGAGATTGGTTTCGTCTTTATTTTGTTTTTCGATGAGATCCTTGTAAAATATCAGCATTTCTTCCATTAATTGAATCTTTGATTTTAATTGATGACGACTTTGAGCCTCGCAATGTTTTTCAGACCAATATAATTCTTTTATAAATTCCATATCGACACTTTATTTTATACAAAGATAATATTTTGTTGAATTAAATATTGAGATAATATTTCTCTACACCTTACGCAAGAAATATGACCTCACTTATGATGTGAGAACGGATGGGTTGCAAAACGCGAGATACTAATAACCCCCCACTATAATGCGAGCGTCCAAATCCGAACCCCCTTTTCCATCATCTTTCCTGTGTCCCTGATTCTGGAACAACTGCGATGCCACCCTCTCCAATGGGGGGGGGTGCCCCCCACTCCAAACAAAGAGGGGGGGACCCCCTCCCCCCTGTCCCGGCAAAGACAGGCCCCCACCCCCCTCCGGTTACACGCACACGGACACGGTTTCGTATGGAGCCACGACGGGGCAGCCCTCCCAACACAAGAAATCGGAAGGGGGGTGAGGGCCTCTCTAAAATGTAAGAGGGGGTACCCCACCCCCCACTCCAAAAAAAGAGTGGGGGTCCCCCTACCCCCCTGTTCTGAGAAAGACAGGCTCCCACCCCCCCTCCGGCTGCACGCACTCGGCCACGATTTCGCATGGAGTCACGACGGAGCGGTTGTCTCACGGTCGGTTATCCGGCTGGAGGGGTGGGAGCCCCTCATGTGTCCGGAGGGGTACCCACCCCCTCCCCCG
>JBAZQT010000077.1:0-12687 GCA_041645055.1 Methanoregula sp.
AAGGTAAAGTAGGTCTGGAAGATAGAAGGGCCCTTTCTTCCCTGTGTCCAGGCTTTGATCTTCTTTATCAGGCTGACAAAGAGGGGTGAAACTGCAATAATAACAAGCGTATTGATCACAAGATACACGACAAAATCCAGATTCATGCAAACCACCCAAGGAATACAATCAGGGCAATGACCGTGATAAATACATAGAGAAGATAGGTGTCAAGGCACCCGTTCTGGAAACGTGCAACACTTTGAGCCACTCTCATGGACTGTACTGCAATAGGGCGATAGAGATATTCCTCGAAAACTTTTAAGAGACGGATCTCTCCTTTTCCTTCCTTGAAGATACAGTTCTTCTGATCAAAGAATGTCCGTTCACTGGTTGTCCGGGTGCGGTAGATAGCAGAGAATATGATATCAAGTGGTTCTGAGAACCCGTGACCGCTGTATTCAGTTGAAGCCTGTTGCGAGAGCGTCCCGCATCCCCAGGTTTCACTGATTCTTACTTCACGGGATGCAGTGAAATAGAGCACTGTGTACGTGAGGGCTGCCATGCCAATGAGCAACAGGCCGACCAGAAGCATATCCGGCAGGGGAACAGTAAAACCAACGATGGCAAATATCTGAAGGGCACAAACTCCTAAAAGAATACAGACCGCTGCAAGGATACATGGCCCGATCAGCATTGCACGGGGAACTTCACGGGCAGCGGCACTCTCCGGAGACCGCGGGAGGGCAAGGAAGATCGAACCAAACGCCTTGACAAAACACGCTGCTGAGAGGGCACTGGTCAGGGCAAACAGGGCAAGGCAGATAAACAGGAGCACTTTGTATAACGGCGCCACGACAGCAACCGATGTGAAGAACGAGATGAAGATCAGGAGCTCGCTGGCAAACCCGTTTAAAGGGGGCAATGCAGCAATCGAGACTGCGCCGACAAAGAAGAGCGCTGAAGTAACCGGCATCCGGTGGGCAAGCCCTCCCATGTGCTCGATATTCCGCGTGTGGGTAGCAGAGACAACAGAACCTGCTGTGAGGAAGAGCAGGCTCTTGAACATAGCGTGGTTTAGGGAGTGGAAGAGAGCACCCAGCAGGCTGAGGAGTGCAAGCTCGGGAAGATTGCTGGCAGTAAAGATCACTGACAGGCCAATTCCCATAAAAATGATGCCGATATTCTCAATGCTCGAATAGGCAAGCATTCCCTTGACGTCATGCTCTTTCAAAGCATAGATGATGCCGAGAACTGCCGATGCTGTACCTGCGGCGAGGATTAGCACACCCCACCAGAGTTCCGGTGTGAAAACATCTAACAGGAAGCGCACAAGACCATACACAGCGATCTTGAGCATCACGCCGGACATAAGAGCGGATATTGGTGACGGGCTTGCCGGGTGAGCATACGGGAGCCACTTGTGGAATGGGATGATTCCTGCCTTGATGGAGAATCCCACAAAAAGAGCGAGGAATGCAATAGTAACGAGAGGGGTTGATGCTGCTGACAAAGGTGAGATGGCGAATGAACCGGTCAGGACAAAGAGTACGATGATTCCCAGCAGGATAAAGAGGGATGATAGCTGGGTCATGATAAAATAAAAAATCCCCGCTTTCCTTGGGTCAAGTTGTGTGTATTCGTACACGACAAGAAAGAAGGAACTTGTTGCCATCAGTTCCCAGAATAGGAAAAAAGACAGTGTGTTTGCTGAGGCAACAACAAGCATCATTGCGAGAATAAAAAGACTGGTACACCCACAGAGTAGGTTTCTCCGGGTTCCTCCGCTGATATGCTCAATATATTCGATGAAGTAGAGGGCTACACATGCTGATACGACTGCGATAATGAGCAGAAAAAAAGAAGTTAGCCGATCGATGACAAATGATAAGGATATTACAGGAAGGGGTTGGTAGAGAGTGAAAAAAACAGTTTCACCGGATAGCAGGTTCATTAAAGAAAGAATCGCCAGTAGAATAGATGCGATGATTATACAGGAGAACGCGATTGTCCGTACAGATCTCCGGTCCCGCGATGCTACAAGGATGGGAAAAATTGTACCGGCAAGAAGGACCAGAATTGCGAGAATGAAAAGTTCAACAATCATTTTTTGCTCCTGACGACCCTGTTCTGCACATTCCGATGCATATGCAGCGGAGAATTAGTTCTTTTTTCCCCGTCTCTCTATTAGATACTATATGGTCGTTCATGCTCTGTACCCAGATCAGGTATTCTGTTCCTTATGAAGTGCGGTGGGATCCCGTTTCATCGGACAGACATCGATACCTTTGAGATTTCCCATAACAAACCCGAATCGATCCCGGATGGTTTTTGGCAGCTCACATTCAGCCATGGGGTAGAATCCGAGACTGCCATAGAAATCCACCAGTTCAGTCTTCGAGTGCATATAGAGAGTCTCCTGCCTGCCGCACTCTTCTATGAGAAGGATCATAACCGAACGGGCAAATCCGCGGCGACGATATTCGTCCAGGACATAGACTGCGTCGACTTCCAGGCCGTCCGGATGGCGTGAGCACCGTGCCACCCCAATCAGTTTGGTACCCGCAAATGCGGCAAAGAGCCGGTCATTGGTTCGATCTGCGGTCTGTTGATGGTAGTGGATCCAGAGTTCACGTTCAGCACGGACGAGTTCGGCAGGGGAAAGTTCCCGTACTTCCACAGCACCAATATCCTGAACCGGAGAAGCCACGGCACCCTGGGAAAACAGGGTTTTGCCAATCTCGATAAAAAAATGAGGGCGGAATGTGACAAAACCTCCGCTCTCCTCACCGGCAAGTGTATACAGGGTAAGAAGTGTCTGATCTTCGCTGAATGGTTCTGGTTCAGCATACGAAGAAACGATCGGTATACAGCACCTCCACAAATTCAGTTATTCGGGTAGTGATATGATAAGGGTAATTGTCCATTCAGATCATCGTTTGGATGTCAATTTCTTTATGTTGCCATTTCAGCACCATAAAAGCATCCCTGGTTTTGAGGAAAAATACCGGCTTTTTAAGATTGGTTCAGTCTTATTTTCGCGCAGAGAAAAGATGATCCAGTCTTTTAACAAAAAAGAAAGCCCTGATGGAGAATCGGGCAACATATCTAGCGAATTTTGCACCATGCGCGCAGTAAATATTGGACATGTTTCCATTAAAATAATAAAAATTTGCAAAATCGGTCTCCGGTTACTTCTCTACCTGACGAGTTCATGAGTAAAAAAACACAAAATTTAACTGTTCCCCGTACGACTGAAAACTACGGCAAACTATCCTGAGGTGTGTGTAATAGGATATTGCCATAATGAGGAGAATCCAACTAAAATGATCGACAAATTATTGCTGGGAAATTTTAAGTTCAGGGAATCTGATTTTACCCCGAATATTGACCACTACCGTGAACTGGCTTCCAGCCAGCACCCGACTACTCTCTGGATAGGATGCTCGGACTCCCGACTCCAGACAGGACATATCACGCAGGCACGAGCAGGTGAATTGTTCATCCAGAGAAATATCGGCAACATTGTGCCCATCCATGACTGGAATTTTGCCACCGTGCTTGAATACGCTGTTGTCCACCTCAAGGTTGAGGATGTGGTTATCTGCGGACATTCAAACTGCGGGGCGATCCGGGCACTCGATAAGGAGAGCACCGATTCGTACATACCACTCTGGTTAAACAATGCCCGTGAGGCAAAAGAGCGGGTAGACAAAAAGATCAAACCCCCGAAAACCGAGCTTGAAAAGGAGGAGAGGTACCGCCAGATTGAGCAGGAGAACGTGAGGCTCCAGATCGAACATCTCCACACTTATCCCTTACTGAAAAAAGCGGTTGATGAGAAGAGAGTGCAGGTCCACGGCCTTTATTATGATCTCGGGAATGGTGCCCTCACCCGGGTAACGTGATCATCAGCAGACAGCATCAATCTCTTTTTTAATCCGGCTCATGACAATGCGTCCGATACGGGTGAGTTTTCCATTCACCGTGACAATAGGTAGCGGAGGGAAATCTGACTCGATTATCTTCTTCACATAATCCGGTACACCGTCATCAAGCAGGGTGAGTTTGAGATCCACCCGGTCACCGTACTCTTTCCTGAGTGCTGCTGCCAGTGCATCGAAGGCTGCAGTGAGTTTTCCGGTAGGATAGCAGTCGGACAGTCCACACGTCCTGTTCTCATCACAGGGAAACGGACAGCATTCAGAATCTTTCAGGCCGATGATCTCGATTTTTATGGTGCCAGCCATACTTGTACTGTTTGGCAGCGACATTATATGATAATTGGGAAAATGACAGCGAAGAGATTGATCATTACTGTTTTATCAAAAAATTGTGAGCCCGTATTTTTCCTGTCCCAAATAATTATTTCGGAATCCTTTAAAAAAATATCACCAAAGACCTCAAATGTCCCCCTCCAATATAGGTCATCTCTTCATCAAAAAAATGGAGTTAACTTCGATCGAAAAAAACCCGGATCCGGGCGATTTGCGGGCTTTAATTTCTGTATCTCTTCAATATGGGCTCCATTTTGGTGTAAATGGACCCCTGTTTGATCGAAAACTCCTGGATTGTTTGCATGAACAGGGGGTCCGAAGTATTATAGACGCCAATGAAATCTCGGTATTGAGAGGGGGGTGCAGATGCCCGGGACATGAGGTATTCCGGGCGCAATTCGGCCTCCGATTACCATATTCCTGATCCATTTTTCGGGTTTTTGAGAAAGAGTGTCAACGTCCAGAAAAAATATCGATTAAAATGCTTGTTTTCAAAAAAGAAGCGTTTTAAACCGAATAAAACCTGTTGAAATAGCGGGCTTCTGTTGATCACTTTTTTTGATACTTCAGGTTGTTTTTTGAGAGAAACGACCTGCAAATGCCCTTGGCGGCTGTCTGTCGCGATCACGTCGGAGAATTCGTGATTATAGGAGAATTTTTCCGATTTTTGAGTGGTTGGAAATAATTCTTGTTGGCGGGGGAGTGCGTGTAAAAAAATCTAAAAATATTTTACAGATTTTGTCGCAAGCCCGGAATATTTTCCTGAATTTTTTTGTGAGCCCCCAAAACTTTTTGGAATTATTTTAAAAACTCGCAAACGAAAAAAAATCCATAATTTTTTTTCAGATATTTTTAAGCGGGTTTTTTTCGGCTGGCGTCGATTGTTCCTACACCGGACAATATGTTGTGTCAGCATGGTTCAGTTAGAGGATCGCGAGAGCAGGCTTGATCAACTCTATTCTTATAATCCCACAAATGAGCCGGGATGATCTCCTTATGACCGATCAGCGCCAATCGTGTAGCCAATGATTCTCGTAGACTGGCAGCTTCTCGATCGCATAGAACGGGGCTTTATCAAAATTGATCCGTACGATCCTGCACTTGTGCAGCCTAACTCAGTTGATATCCGGCTCGGCAACCATTTTGTCTGGTACAAACCGGGCATAGCTGTAATCGATCCATACAACCAGCAGAGCGTAACTGCGGATGTCGAGGAGACTCACGCGGACTCGTTCATCCTCAATCCCGGCCAGTTCGTTCTTGCCGAGACCATGGAGTGTATCGAATTACCGGACAATATCGTTGCCACAATTGAAGGAAAATCCAGTATCGCCCGGCTGGGCGTCACCCTCCACCAGACCGGTGGCTGGATCGATGCCGGGTTCCGGGGCACCATCACGCTCGAGATGGCCAATGTCAACACCCGCCCGGTAAAGATCTACGCAGGTATGCCCATCGGCCAGCTCGTCTTCTACACCACTGAGCGGGCAGAGAATCCCTACTTCAAAAAAGGCGATGCAAAATATCTCGACCAACGGCAGGCAACCCTCTCGCGGTACCATGCAAATAAGAAAATGCCGTGACAGCATCTCACCCGGGATATCCCCCTAAAAATCCATCCCTCCTCATGATGGTGTCAGATTAAGCACCTTATATATCATAAAAACCCATTTTATACGGATGATCATTTCGGATCGGAGATGAAATAATGCGACTTCTTCTCATTCATTCTGACTATATCGAATACGAAGCTAAAAAGAAGACAAAGATTGCCGAGGAGTGCTCGGTTCTTTCCGACCGGGAAGAAGAGGCACTCACTGTTTTCTGCGCCGTGGAATCGATCGATGAGGAAGACCTTGAAGGTGTTGTCCTCCAGGCCATTGCTGAAGTGAAAAAGACGGCGGGACAGGTCAACGTCAACAAGATTGTTGTGTACCCGTACGCCCACCTCTCCAGCGATCTTTCCTCACCGGAGACTGCAGTCACTGTACTCAAGGCACTCAAAGCCGGTCTTGAAGATGAAGGGTTTGCTGTCAAACGTGCACCCTTTGGCTGGTACAAATCCTTCAAACTTTCCTGCAAGGGTCACCCGCTCTCCGAGCTCTCCAAGACAATTGTGCCCGGTGAGATAACGGTCAAGAAGGAGAAGGCAGAGGTCACCCACGACTGGTTCGTTCTGACCCCGGACGGGAAACGGCACGACTACAAGGAGTACCTCAACGATACGCCCTTTGGCTGCATGGTCAAAAAGGAACTCGGGGTCGCGGTCCCGGTCGGCGGCGACCCGGCCCACGTGGACCTGATGCGCGGAAAAGAACTCGTGGACTACGAACCCGCGAGCGATGTAGGTTGCCTCCGCTGGCTTCCCAAAGGCAAGATCGTCCGAGACCTGCTTGCCGATTACGTGCTCCGCCTCGTGCTGGACTATGGCGGCTCGCCGGTCGAGACCCCGGTTATGTATGACCTTGGCGACAAGGCAATCTGCGAGCATGCAGCAAAGTTTGGCGAGCGCCAGTACCGCTTCAAGTCCAACAACCGGGACATGATGCTCCGCTTTGCAGCCTGCTTTGGCATGTTCTCGATCATGCGCGACATGCACATTTCGCCCAACCACCTCCCGATGAAGATGTACGAGCTCTCCACCTACTCCTTCCGCCACGAGCAGAAGGGGGAAGTCATCGGCTTAAAGCGCCTCCGGTGCTTCACGATGCCCGATATGCACTCGCTCTGTCTCGACATGCCGCAGGCGCTCAAGTGCTTTGAGGAGCAGCTTGCCATGGGATGGCAGACCGGCAGGGATTTCGAGACAGAGCTCGTGGCCGCGTTCCGGTGCACGAAGGCATTCTATGACGAGCACGAGGCATGGGTAAAGAAGATCGTAAAGGAATCCAACTGCCCGATGCTCATAGAGATCCTCTCCGACCGGGTCCACTACTGGGTGGCAAAGATCGACCTCGCCGCAATCGACGGCCAACACCGCCCTATCGAGAACCCGACTGTCCAGATCGATGTCGAGTCCTCGACCCGGTTTGCCATCAAGTACCACAAGGAAGACGGGACCCCCGTCTACCCCCCCATCCTCCACTGCTCCCCCACGGGCAGTGTCGAGCGGGTTATCTGCGCAATCCTGGAGAACATCTCCACGCAGGAAGTTCCCTCCCTCCCCACGTGGCTCTCGCCAACGCAGGTCCGGGTCGTGCCGGTGACGGAAAAGCACATCGTGTTTGCTGAAGAACTGGTAAAAACGATCAACGCCGCACAGGTCCGGTGCGATATTGACGACCGAAACGAGACGATGGGCAAGAAGGTCCGCGAAGCCGGTATGGACTGGGTCCCCTACGTCATTGTAGTCGGTGACGAGGAAGTTGCATCGAAGAACCTGACGGTCACGGTACGGAAGAAGTCGCAGCCCAACAAACCGTTCAAGGAGCAGCTCACTATAGAAGCCCTGATTGCAGCGGTGAAAAATGATACGGAAGGAAAACCGTTCCGCCCGTTGTATACTCCCCGGAATCTTTCCCTGAAAGCCCGGTATATCTAAAATCCTCTTTTTTGTGTTTTTCGTTATGGACACTTCTTTAAGGAGTGCATTGATGACTTTTGTTAATCGGGAAGTTTCTTCCTCATCCTTACTCGGTTCTATATTCAATGTCTCAAAGAATTGCTAAAAATCTCCAAGCGGACACTAGTAAACCGAGCTATATTCTGGCAAAAATAGGGACGGCACGGATAATGAAATCACAAGGAGTGGTTCACACCCAGTGAAACGCGCATGACTAATGCTGTATTTTCAGAGATCTCCCAAAAAATATGCGGAGACTTGTTATCTGATCGGAATTTATCTACAATAAGTAATATTTATACTATGTTTTTTATTCTGAACCAGTTAGTATTATTTCTTGTTAAATCTTGCGATTTTTTTTGAATTCTTAATCATAAGTGCACTGGTTTTATAAATCAGTGAAAATTTAGGATAGGTTAGGAAAAAACTAAATGCTATTTGCAGGAATTTTGAAGTCTCTAAATTAGAAACTTCAAATCATCTTTAATTTAATTTACATTATTCTTATAACTGAACAAAACAGTTGTTCGGAGAGCTACTAAATGAAAATAAAATCATTGACTATTGTTGGGATTCTGATCATAGCGTTTGCCGCAATGGCAGCGCCGGTTATGGCGGCATCTACAGGTTCCGATTACTCGGTTATAACCGGAAATCCAACATTGTATGTTTCTATCGCACTCGCTGGAGGAACACATGAAATTACCCTTACACCAGGTACGACAACGCCCTATGCTGGTGCAACATTGACGGTATCAAACAATGGCCCTTGTGTCATATCGGCACTTGACACAATGACTGACGAGCATGCGGGTGCTAAAACTGCAGATACTGGAGGTTATATGGTTAATTATTCAACAGTCTCTGGTACGTATGCTACTCCTGCTACTCAATTAAATTCAAAAATGAAGTTAACCGGAACAGTAGGAACCACTGCGTTTACTGAATCTGATATTAATACATTATCTGCTTCGGCTCAACCACTCTTCACATCAACGGGAGTAAATACTGCGGGAGTGCTTACACCTTCATTTGAACAGGCTGTCGCTAATACCGACAAAATTGTACCGGCTAATTACATTTACAGGATTCCAATTACCTTCAGCATTGCTGTTACGTAATCGCTTTCCTGAAAAAGAGATCAAACAACTTTTTTATAAATGGACACCCCAGTGATCGTTTATGAGATTTTTTTTTCAAGATTGTCCTGTAATGATAACGACAATAGTTCTGACGGTTGCTCTATTGTTCTTCGCCAGCCCGGTTGCCGCGATGGACATATCCATAACGGGGAGCAATCAGGGTTGGGCGTTTAATCCCGGCTCAACAAATCAAAATCAAAATCCTATGGTACTGAATGTTACCTCTGACACTGCCTCATGGCATGTGAATGTGGTAGAGCTTGCTTCTGCAAATGGAAAAAACCCAAGCTATGCGGGAAGACTGATGGAATATAATTCTCAAAGCGGCTGGGTCAATGGGGGAAGTGTCATTTCCAATAATATGACGGTTGTTGGCGAATCCATTACAAATGTTGTTGATGGGAACACTGCGACATTAGGCCCAACAGAAACTCTCATAGAAAACGGACATGCACAAGCATCAAAACAACTGATGACAATTACCCTGCAGCAACCGATCACCCTCACCGATCTTCGTCTGACGAATGGTAACATGTACCAGGTAGTCATTACATTTATCGGGTATGAATCGTGATCGCTGGAAAATAAAATAGATAGTGTTATGGATTGTCAATCCTACAATCGATGTGAGAACATGAGAGAATTGTTTCAGGAATCAAAACCAATAGCCGTCATGGCTCTGGTGCTTGTGCTGTTGATGGTCTGGTGTATTGCCCCGGTATCGGCAGTTGGTGTGCAGGGAGCAAAATATATGGGCAGTATTGCTCCCGGTGGATCAGTGAATCATACCATGATAGTGAGTAATGACGCTGATCAAAAACCCATGGATATCCAGATCGATGTGGTGGGATTTGGTCAGGCCATGGATAAAGGTTATACGAATCTAGCTCCGGCAAATGATCTCAGTCCCTATTCAGGAAGAAAATTTATCACGCTATCCGATACAACCATGCATCTCGAACCCGGGACATCTAAAAATGTGATTGCTACCATAAAATTGCCTACTGATGTAGGTAGCGGGGGGAGATATGCTATCATTTCTGTACATGCAATTCCTAAAACAGGGGCCGCATTTACAACGGGAGTTAATATTCCGGTATTAATCACGGTCTCCGGTACGAAACCCACTGAATCCGGAAGTATCCAGAACGTGGATACAGGAAAAGTAGCCATCGGCCAGCCCATCGAAGTCAAAACAACGTTCACCAATACCGGGAACTATCATTATTATAACACGATCAATAAGGTCACAATATCTGACAGCAAGGGAAATTTTATAGCAAATGCCTCAACATCCCCATCAGCATTTGCCATAATCCCGGGAAGTACTGTCCAGTATATCGCCAAACCTGAAATTGCCACTCTTGGGACGGGCACGTATACCGTGCATTCCGGCATCAGTCTTGACGGTCGGGTTCTTGATGAAAAGACAACTACGTTTGAAATAACAAAACCTTACATCCCTCCCGTGACCGAATCGAATATAACACTTATCCCGGGCAGCCCGGCTACCCTCAAGTCTCCTGATGGCCGGTATTCAGCGACATTTCCCCAGGGTTCGGTCCTTGGCGAGGTTAATATCGTTCTGAAACCCTATTCCCAGGAAAAACTTCAGGCCGCTCCTGGAGGGGCAAAACTCGGAACAACAAGTTTTGAGATCGCCGGACTTTCAGGTCTTCTGAGCAAAGATGCAACAATCAAGGTAACCTATTCTGCGGATGATCTCGCTGCAGCCGGTGGGGACGCATCGAAGCTGAAACTTGCTTACTTTGATGCCGCCCAGACCGCATGGGTCATCCTGCCTACAAAGGTAGATACTGCGAGCACAACACTGACCGCACCCACTAACCATATGGGTGTCTGGGCAGTTATGGTATCATCTTCAACAACCAGCAGCAGCTCGGCAGCAGCCGGGGCAACCACAACCAAGAGTCCTCTACCATTGTGCGCGATTCTCGCATCCCTCGTTATTGCAGTAATTGCAGCTGGACATAACGCCGGAAAAAGGAAATGAATGAAAAATAAT
Organism: Methanoregula sp.; assembly: GCA_041645055.1. Lineage (GTDB taxonomy): Archaea > Halobacteriota > Methanomicrobia > Methanomicrobiales > Methanospirillaceae > Methanoregula. The sequence continues at coordinate 10,987 of JBAZQT010000077.1, forward strand.
TTTTTTGTTCTGTTTCTCATCTGTTTTTCACTCTGTTTAACTTCAGGATTTCTTTTGCCTCCCGTTGCTGCGGGAACATCGGGAACCATAGTGATTTCCGGAACAATTCCCCTTGTCAGTTATAATGTCACGGCCACCGACATAGGTGCCGACAAAGCCACTATCACTTGGAAAACAAACGGTGCTGCGAACAGCGCTGTTGAGTACGGCCTCACAACCGGCTATGGTTCGACTAGTACTGATGATGTAATGAATACCTCGCATACTATTCAGTTGATCGGACTCTCCGTCCCCAAAGAATATCATTACCGGGTCATATCGAAAATGATTGATGGGCGATCCTATACCAGTCCTGACGCAACCTTCAAAACCGTTTACCCCGCCGGAACAACAATTGCCACTAAAACCGCAGGAACAACCGTCACCGGAGTCACCACGACAACAGTCGATGGCGCCCAGCAGGTAAATATCACCTCTTCAACGGTCCAGGGGACAACTCAGGTTTCCGGAAACACGGTTACGGTTACCAATCCGGGAAATGGCTGGTCCAGTCTGCAATATACTGGAACAAAAGTGACAAACGACGGGAATGATATCACTATTGACGGGATCCAGGGCGTTGTCATGAAGAGTGAACCGGTCTCTGCGGACCTTGGCGGAGATATCGGGACCGTCAGCACGCAGGTAAATATCCCCCTAACAGAGCTTGTCTCCGATGTTTCAATCCAGCAGAATGTCATTATGGGCGCGAGTTCTTCAGCTGCTAATGCCTTCCAGCTTGCAGCAACAAGCAGCAGTCTTGATGTCAAATCTGTAGCGTATACCGTTGAATTCCAGAACACCGGGGCCCTCAACGCCAAACTGGGTAGTGCCGGTGTAACACTGGAATTAGGCATAGATCATGGCTGGGTAGTTGCGAATGCCCCGAATGGTGACAGGAACAATATCAGGATCATACGGTCAGGTGAGGATGGCATAAAAGAAGTCCTCAATACGCAATACATCGGCAGCGAGGGTACCACCGATAAATTCAGGGCTGAGTCAAAAAGGGGACTTTCGATCTTTGGCATGGTTGCCGTTTCTTCCACCAGTGGCGGAGGAGGAGGGGGTAGTGGTGGGGGCAGTAGTGGTGACAGCGGTAGTGACAGTAGTGGTGGTGGGAGTAGTAGCGATAGTAGCGGTGGATTGTTAGGCCTCATCACAGGTCAGAAATCGGACCAGAAGCCATCCGCCCCCGTTGAGCCTCAGGTCATTCCGCAACCGGCACCCCGCGATGAGAATGCACCGACAACAACCCGGTCCCTCGCAATTGCAGGAATAACCGTAACAACCGGATCTGCCGGGAAACAGATCCTCTCCTTCGACACTGCACGCGCTGAACAGTCGGGAACAACGGTCTCTGTGTCGGGGAATGTAATCACTATCAGCCAACCCGGTTTCACTATTACGGTGATAACACGCGACACGCCAATTAAGGAAAATGGTGTGATATCCGGTGCCGTCCAGAGCGTGAGGTTACATACGGCTCCTGCGCATGCTGACACGAGTACCGGAACCGTTTCCATTTCTGTTGACACAGCACTGGCCGCAATTCCTGAAAATGCCGCAATCACGACTACAATTTCTGAAACCGTGAACCAGGACATACAGGATGCATTCCGATCGGCTGCACGGAGCCATAACCAGCAGGTCAAAGGGATA
>JBAZQT010000078.1:0-12635 GCA_041645055.1 Methanoregula sp.
TGCTTTTTCATAGCCAATGGGGTAGGGCGGATTCGAACCGCCGTCAAAGCGTCCCAAACGCTCTAGGATGGACCAGGCTACCCTACTACCCCGCGACATCATAGATGTGCCGGGATGATAAAAATAGGTAATGGTCTCCCACAATTAAATGGGGAGGGGGGATTGATTGTTTTCAGAAACGATTGTCCCGGTAAATTTTCCCTTGAGAATCGCGTTTGACAGGTTTTCCGGCACCTGGCCATCAAGCACCACCAGAGGAATATGGCTGCGCTCAACGATCCGGGCTGCGATGATGTCCAACACATTGTTGGATCCGGCGCCAAGACCAATCTGGCTGACAATCACCAGCAGTTGCTGGGGAGTGAGGGTTTCAAACCGCTTTGCATTCTTATGCTTCTTCGGGTCTTTGTCATAAATGCCATTTACCGAAGTTGCGTTGATAAAGACCGACGCTCTCACGCGTTCAGAAAGAACCGCAGCGACTGCATCGGTTGTCTGGCCCGGAGTGATTCCTCCCATTACCACGATCTTGCCCGATTCTGCAAATTTCTTCGCCTCTGCATGACTCTCTGCAACCTTCGGGTAGGCTGCATCTCCCAATGCTGAAATTAGAAGTGTAGCGTTAAGCCGGGTGACAAGGATGCCAATCTCATCGGAAGTCCCCTCATCCACACCGAGTTTTCGTGCAGCTTCAATATAATCCCGGGCTGCCCCTCCTCCGCCGACGACAACAAAGAGCCGATGGTGCTCTGCGATCGCTTTGAGTACCGGGACATAACTGCTGATCCTGTTCTCGCTGAGTTTGGGGATCAGGATCGACCCTCCCAGCGAGATGACAATATTCCTCATTGCACTAGTTTTTGTACCTGATGCTCATATAGAGTTGTTTACTATGTTTTATTGCCCGAACTGTAAAAGCCAGGAAATATTTCCCGTTGCCGGCGGTTGTGTCGGACAAATATTTCTCTGCAAAGACTGCGGATATCGGGGTTCGTTTGTGCTTGAGATCGATGGAGCAGACGCCTTTAAGGATATAGAAAAGGAAAATAAAGAACATCCCAAATAACACATCGGAGAGCCGGGTATGCACGAAGCACGCCAGTATGCAAAATTAGAAAATAATGCGGTGAAGTGCTCGCTGTGCAATCATCGCTGCACGATCAATGACGGGAAGCACGGCATCTGTGGTGTGCGGGTGAATGAGCGTGGTTCGCTTGCAGCAATGACCTACGGGAAGATCAGCGCCGAGGCGGTTGACCCGATCGAAAAAAAACCACTTTTCCATTACCTGCCCGGCACTCTTTCATACTCGCTGGGGTCTGTCGGCTGCAACTTCCATTGTGAGCACTGCCAGAACTGGCATATCTCCCGGGCGGGGCTGGAGGGGGCAATGCTCCGTTCGCTGGAACCGGCAGAAGGGGTGAAGCGGGCAATTGCCAGCGGGAGTGCAAGTATCTCATGGACGTATAACGAACCTACGATCTGGCATGAGTACGCATTGGATATGGGTGCACTGGCGAGAGCAAAGGGGCTTGGCACTATTTACGTGACGAATGGGTACATCACGGAAGAAGCACTCCGCGAGCTCGCACCGATGCTGGGGGCATTCCGGGTGGACCTCAAAGCATTCACGGATGATTTCTACAAAAAGATCTGCGGCGCGAAACTCCAGCCGGTGCTCGACTCGGCACAGCTCGCCCGGGAGCTTGGCATGCATGTCGAGACCGTTACCCTGGTTATCCCGGGTCTCAATGACAGCATGGAAGAGCAGGAGGGGTTGATCCGCTGGGTGATAGAACATCTTGGCCCGGAGACTCCTATGCACTTCTCTGCGTTTCACCCGGATTACAAAATGCTCGATCGTGGGGCGACACCAGTAACTACGCTTGAGAAGATCTATAAGACGGCAAAAGAGCTTGGACTCCGGTTCCCGTATCTTGGTAACGTATATCATCATCCCTTTGAGAACACGTACTGCCCGAACTGCAATGCGATGTTGATTGAGCGACAGGGATTTTCCAGCCGGTTTGCGGCACTTGAAGGCCAGCAGTGCACAAAATGCGGCGAAAAGATCGAGATACTACGCCATGTCACCTGACCCCGCTACTCCCACCCAACAAATCACGGATCCCGAACCCCGTTTTATCGTTGACCGTATGCTGGGGACCCTTACCCGGTACCTGCGGTTTATGGGGTATGATACTACCAGTGCGAATGGTCTTGCTGTGGGCAATACAAAGGAAGACACCCTCCTGCTCGAACTCGGTATTCAGGAACACCGCATCCTGCTCACCCGGGATGCCGAACTTGCCCGGCGCGGGAAGGAACTGGCGATCCTTATCAAATCCGAAGATGTGATTGAGCAGGTGCAGCAACTCATCGGACTCGGCTTGATAAAACGGAGGGTAACGATGAGTCGCTGTTCGCTTTGCAACACCCGGGTACGGGAAGCTTTCGAATGCGAGATCACCGGTGCTGATTATGCGCCAAAGGACTGGCGGGGATTATCGTTTTTCTGGTGCGAGCAGTGTAAGAAACTCTATTGGAACGGCTCGCATGGCCGGATGCTGGAGGAGCGGATTGGGGGAGGGAAGGAGAGGTGAGGATTTTACTATTTTTCACAGAATTCAGGAGCCAACCCACCCCCTTCGGGGGTCGCTCGGCCGCCTCGTCGGGGCCTCACTGGGCAGGGAGGTTTTTGGGAGTGTCCGGATCCTAAACCGCCGCGGGGGCGTCCCAACGGGGGCGGCGGCGTTTATCACAATACAATGAATGGGCGTGCGTTTCATAACCAGAAATTTCACTCGCAATTTAGAGCAATAATCTAAAAATAGTCTTGTATTTTCTAACAATGATGTTATAATGCACATTTTGTAAACTCGCAATTATAAAGGAATAAATATCTGGCGTTATGATATTTTCATCATGGACTTCATTGACGAGATACGGGCTTTCGCTAAAAATATCCCCACAATTTCTGAAAAGATTGCCACCGAAGAAGGCACAAAAAATGCGCTCATCATGCCATTTATCAGGATTCTTGGATATGATGTCTTTAATCCAAATGAAGTAAATCCCGAATTTATTGCCGATGTCGGGACGAAGAAGGGAGAGAAAGTTGACTACGCAATCATGAAAGATGGTAACATAGCTATTCTGGTGGAATGCAAACCGGTCAGTTCAGATTTAAGCAAAGAACATGCGTCCCAGCTTTTCCGGTATTTTTCAGTAACTCCTGCTAAAGTTGCAATTCTTACCAATGGTGTAGTTTATCAATTCTTCACAGATCTTGAAGCCAAGAACAAGATGGATCAAAAGCCCTTTCTTGAAATTAACCTGCTTGATATCAAAGAACCCTTGGTTGCGGAGTTAAAAAAATTCACAAAACAGGGATTTAATGTCGATGAACTTGAAGACACAGCGTCCCAGCTAAAGTATACACGTGAAATAATTCAGATAATCAACAAAGAATTCTCAAAACCTTCCGAAGAGTTTGTAAGATTTTTTGCTAAACAGGTATATGCTAAAACACTAACAGCACAGGCGAAGGATAAATTCACACTTATAACCAAGGAATCTTTGAATCAGTTTTTATCAGATAAAATAAATGACCGTTTGAAATCTGCAATGGAACCTGATTCGCCAAAGCAACCAACCGGACAAACTGATAGTAGTTCGCCACAACCTGCCGAAGAAGATACTGAAGGAATTGTCACAACGGAAGAAGAGTATGAAGGATATTATATCGTTAAAGCAATCCTGACAGAAACGACCGATCCTGTTCGAGTCGTAATGCGAGATGCAAAGTCTTATTGTGCAATATTATTTGATGATAATAACCGAAAACCAATTTGCCGGTTTTATTTCAATACCAAACAGAAATTTGTAGGAGTCTTTGATAATGAGGCCCGGACAGAAAATAAACTTCCAATCAACAACTTGAACGAATTATTTAAAATGGCAGATCATTTTAAGAAAATTATCGCGATGTACGAACCAAAAAAACCAGAGAAAACTCCTATCTAAATTCCTGTTTTTTAATTAATATTATCTACATACCAACACTCAAGATTTTTCCGCAGCTCGTACTGTACAAAAATCCGAATAATGTAATGGTAAGTGCACAGTGTAAACCCGGTGCCATCTTCCGCAAAGAAAAATCACAACACAATCGAACTCCGGCAAAAAATTTTCAACCACCCCCTCACCCCCCGCTCAATTTTTTTCTATCGACCTTTGACTTCAATTTCCGGACAGTCACACCGGAGAAATAAAAATTTTGTCGCTTGTACATACAGATTGTCGGATAATTAACCTACAATCGCCTCATCAACTGACACCTCATGATCGCGATTGAATTTTTTTGAGCAGAGTCTGCCATGAAAATGTGTCTCGAAAATGTGCAAAAAAAGTGATACCGGATCCTGCTCAGGATCGCTCCAAAAAGGTTCCAACCAGTGTTGGTATTTGAGATTGGCTAAATATATTGAGTTTCATACCCTATATCACAGAGAAAATTCAGGTTCTCTATCCCCATCATGATATCTGTAATTATTCCGGCTTACAATGAAGAAGCCACAATTCAACGATGCCTGTCTGCACTATCTCACCAGACCATTCCCCGCAGCTCCTATGAGCTGATTGTCGTTGACGGGAATTCCCGTGACCGGACACGGGAAATTGCAGCTGATTATGCTGATCTTGTTTTTATCCAGGAATCTGAACGGGTTCCCGGTGCACGAAATGATGGTTTTGCCCGGGCAAAGTATGATATCGTTGCAACTACGGATGCTGACAGTATTGCAGCTCCGGACTGGATCGAGCAGATTCTTCACTCGTTTAAGGATCCCAAAGTGGTCCTTGCCTTTGGCCCGGTAACCGCAATTGAAGATACACCAAAAAACCGGCGCTATGTCCTTTTATTCGATATCCTGATGCGATTTGGGGCAGTAACCCGCATCTATTATTATACACTTGGTTGTAACACCATCTTCCGGTATAAGATCTTAAAGCATGCCGGAATGTACAAGGTCATGGATGCAGGAGACGATCTGGAAGTAGCAACCCGGATGCGTAAAGAGGGAAAGGTCATTTTTAATCCCCATATGAAAGTCGGGTTTGATTTCCGGAGATATGACCAATACGGGTTCTGGAAAACAATCTTTGAATGGTACTGGATTGTCCTTTCCGGGGGTATTTCCAAACAGTTCACCTATACAAAACGGGAATACAAAAACTCGAATTCAGACAAAAAAATAGATACTAACGACCAGCTGAAAAAATGAATGAGGGGGACCGGTAGATCTGCACCGGGCTATCATCCCATTTTCCCGGGCTCTTTCTCTCTTTCCTCTTGAGACTTGAGTTCACGTTTGAATATGGCAAGACCCGCAACAGCACCAAGAATGATATTTAAGTAAAATGTCACAAAACGCCAGAGAATGACAAAGATTCCGATCATTCCCGAGGGTATGATTAGAGCATACAGCGATGACGTGGAAAGTTCGGTAACCCCTGCTGCACCGGGCGTAAGCGGGATCATCATGATGATTGCAATGAGGATCTGGAAGAAAAATGATTCAAGAATATAGGGTGAAAGACCCAGACCCATCATTATTACTGAAGCAACGAGAAACTCACTGATCCAGAATAATGCGGTTACGATTCCTCCAAAGAGCAATCCTTTCCAGGCATTTCCGGTAAACCGGGTCATACTCGTAAACAGGTTGTCAATCTCATGATCTGCCCGTTCAGTTATCGATTGTTGTGAAGTTGAGAATCTGCCGAGACGGGGGACAATCCAGTTGACCAGCTGCATTAAGAGTTTTTTTGTCTTTTCCGGATACTTAATCGCAAAAACCGGAATGAAGAGGAAACTTATCAGGAATATCCATGCGATGATAACAAGGATGAACAGGGCCGGGGTAAAAATAGTCTCGATATACCGGGTCATCATGATCATCAGCAGGATCCCCATAACGGTCAGGATTATCCCGTCAAGAACCCGCTCCATGATAACTACCGCTGTGGCATCTCCAATTTTTACCCCGGCCCGGTAGAGTTCATGCACCCGGACCGGTTCTCCACCAGCCTGCCCGGGTGTGATGGTCCCGGCAAGCAGCCCGGCAAGTACCATGTTCACGCAATAGGGAAGTTTTACCCGGTAGCCAAGTGAGCCGGACATCAACTGAATCCTTACGCCCCAGAGCACCAGTGCAAGGAGACGGAACAGGATGGCAATTCCCAGAAATATGAGATTGAACGAGAGAATGTAGCCAATCGTTTCCTGGTTGAAGGTTGTTGCAAAGATAATGACGATAACGGTCAGGCTAAAGAGGATTGTAAGTGCAAACCAGCCCCGTGTCGATAGTTTCACCATAGTACTCTGCAACCTCTGTTATGTATCCTATCGTTAGTTTAAGGTTGACATTTTCAGGTTGTAAGGGTTTGGTTTTTTTTAAATATGAAAATGGCCCGGCTTTTTTCATGTGCCGGTAAACCTGTTGTTATCGGAATCAGGTTGATAGGTATGACTGGGATTAATGAGGTGAAAACCTTCATATCTCTTTTACAAGAATATTGAAAAATTCCTCAGCTGTATTTCGTTCAATCCATGGCCGGTGACCACACCTGGTAAGCAGGATAAACTTAACGTCAGGAAGTTCCCTCGTTAGCGGGATACTCACTCCTTTTGCCGGATGAGGATCGTAGTCCCCATGAATTGCAATCACCGGGCAAGTGATTGAATGCGCCATACTGAGGAGGGCCATACTCCGGCGCTTTTCAACGGCTTCATCCCAGACACCCTTGAAAATATTATACTGACCGTGGAATGCTTCATCTTCCATTGTAATCGGATCGAAAGCATCCGCAACCGCAAGGAGGCCCCCCAATCTTTTAAGGAGAGCATCCTTGTCAGGAGTTTGAGGATCCTCCAGCTGTAAAAGCAGTGACTGCGCTTCAGTTCGTTCTTTAGGTTTGAGCCGATCAAGCCGGGTCTTTGTAATCGAAGTTGCATAGTGCTCTTCGAATGGTGCACTGCTGACCAGGATCAACTTCTTCACAAGCGCGGGATATCGTGCAGCAACCATCCATGAGAGAAATGCTCCCCATGAAAAACCAATGAGGGTAACGGGTACCTGTCCATGTTCTGACAGGACCGCTCGAAGCTCCTGGACCTGCCCTTCAAGAGATGTCTCGGTCTGGAAGGGTTCGAGTACACTTTTTACTGCGGAAAGTTCCCTGGCTACGTGACCCATCTCACCCGGAGCACCCGGGCCCCCGTGAATGACGGCAACCGGATAGGGTCTCGGTCCCCATTTGCGTACCGGTCTCATACATGTACCCGGTTATTCCCCAAGGAGTATATAGTGTCCCCGTAATAACCGGGCATAAAATTGGGATTTTAACGCCCCTATTCCTTTCGAGCCTTATGCATCAAAGCAAGTAATCCTGTCAGGATCTGGGTAGGTGTAGGGGGATTGCCCGGGATCTTTAAGTCTACCGGAAAAATCCTGTCCGCACCTCCAAGGACAGCATAGGTTCCTGCAAATATCCCTCCGGTACATGCATCATCGCCAACTGCGATAACAAATTTGGGAGATGGCATTGCATCGTAGGTTTTCTTTGCAGCTATTGCCATGTTGTGCGTCACTGCACCGGTCACGAGAAGAATATCTGCATGACGGGGTGATGCAACAAAGGTAATGCCGAAGCGTTCCACGTCGTAGTACGGATTATTGAGATTATTGATTTCTATCTCAGTGGCATTGTCACTGCCAGTATCCAGTTCGCGGATCGCAAGGCTCCTGCCGAACACCGCATTGATCGCAGCTTTGATCTCGCGGCCGATTGCCTCTACATCTTCATCCCGTACCGGATTATCTTCGGTCACTTTCTTTTTCAGCAGGCAGGTTAACGCGTTCACCATTCTTCTCTCACCTCACAGATCGGTTCCCGCATACGAGAGATTCATGCTCTTGTTGATCACCGGGAAATCCGGGATAATATTACCCTGCACCGCATGCTCGATTGCCAGCCAGTTACCAAACGATGCGGTCCGGACCTTGTACCGCTCAATTACACCATCTTTTATCCAGACCCAGCAGAGATTCTGTCCACGGGCCGATTCGACCATGGAAAGTGTGTATCCGTCGCGGATTGGAACATCATTGCTAACATTTCCTTCCGGCATTGCAGCAATCAGCCGTTCAATCAGATCGAGCGAGTCCATTACCTCTGAGGCTTTGATGGTAAACCGTGAGAGCACATCGCCATCCCGGAGCCGCTGCAGTTTTGGCCTAAACTGGTTATAGATGCCATACGGGTGGTTGAGACGGACATCAACTTTCCCGCCCGATGCCCGTGCGGAGGGGCCGGTGATATTGAGCGGGCGCAGTAGTGCAGGTCGGATTACACCGGTAGTGGCAAAGCGGTCAATCACCGATGCGGTGGAGAGTACAATCTTCAGGCCGGTCCTGTACCGTTTCCGTAGTTGCTTAACGAACAGGGCCAGTTCATCAATCGATCTTTTTGGAATGTCCCGGTTCATCCCGCCAATACAGATCATGTCTCGCAGGAATCGTGAGCCGGTCAAACGATCATTCTCGCGGAAACATTCTTCACGCAGCACTGAAAACTGGTTGGCACCCAGCGGGAATGCAACATCAACAAGCATTCCTGCCTGATCCCCGATGTGTGAGCAGATACGCTCCAGCTCAAGGAGGATAGTCCTCAGGTACCATGCCCGTTCTGGCACCGGTATCTGTGATATCTGTTCAATAGTCATGCAGAACGCAGTTACATTTGCCACCGATTCATCGCCGCTCACCGCTTCAGCAATCCTGACACATTCCTGTGGGGATTTGCCTTCTGCAAGTTTCTCGATACCCCGGTGTTTATAGAACATCCGAACTTCAAGATTGAAGATCGTCTCTCCAATCACGCTGAACCGGAAGTGACCGGGCTCAATGATTCCCGCATGCACCGGGCCAACCGGTACCTGGTACACACCCTCCCCCTTCACTTCCCGGAACGGGTATTCGTCAGCCGGGTTAATGGTCTCCTTTGTAATGACGGGTACATTCTTAAACGCTTTTTTTAATGGGTGGAATCCTTCAGAATACGTCTCATGAAGAAAAAGTCGCCGGGTATCAAAAGCGCCCTCAAACTCAACGCCAAACCCGTCGCGGCATTCGCGTTCAAACCAGGATGCGGAAGGATAAATATCGGCTATTGAAGTTGCACATCCGTTAACGCCGCGAACAAGGATCAGGATACTGGTCCTCCGTTCAAAGACATAAAAGAGCGTCTGTACGGTATTCGCCGTGAAGCCTTCGCAACAGAACAGGCTGATCAGGACGAACTTGTTTGCAGCCAGATGAGATACGGCCGATTCAAATTCCTGCTCTTCAATGCGCACGTAATGTTCATTATTGGATCCGGCACTGATCCTGTCTCGCAGAAGATCCTTGCCAAGAAATTCCTGTGCCGCCCTGATCCCGATATCCATTTCAGAAGTCATTTAGAATTTCAGCTCCGTAACAATCTGGTTGAGGAACTCCATTCCCCCGGCAGGAAGAACAATTCCGATAACAAGGAGGAGCGCTAACAGGAAAATGATGGGGACTTTCATGCTGGCAGGTGTCCGGTACGGTTCAATATCTGAGGGAGTAACCGGTTCAGAAACGTGCGTAAATGTCGTAAGCACAAAGTATCCCAGTCCTCCCGCAGCAATGAAAAGCAGGACGAGCATCACGCCAAGCGCCCATAAGGAGACGGTCCCCAGCTGCAACATTATGAAGAATTCGGAGAAGAAGATGGGAAATGGGGGCATGCCAATGATAGCAAGCCCGCCGAGAATAATTCCCCACGCAGCAAGTGGCTGGAGCCGGAAAACATCAACAATCTCATCTGCCGCATCGGCTGAGAACCGGCTCCGGTACTGCCGGTGCAGGATGCCAGAAGAGAAGAACAGTGATGCCTTTGTCAACGAATGCGCCATGATGTGGAAGAGCACCCAGAATAAGGCAACTGGCGTGGAAATGGCAAGACCAACCAGCATAATCCCCATATTCTCCACGCTCGAGAATGCCACCAGTTTTTTTAAGTTTTTCTGGGGGAGCATGGAGAAAGCGGCAATGCCAATCGTGAGGAGTCCGAACCCCGCGAGCATCGGTGCAATGGTAGAAATGGCGGTAGTCTGGTGCACAATCGCATACACGCGGATGATCCCGTAGATGCCCACATTCAGCAGGACTCCCGAGAGGATGGCACTTACTGCCGAAGGGGCTTTGGCATGGGCCTCGGGCAGCCATGTATGGAACGGGAAGATGCCGGACTTTGCAGCAAACCCGATAAAGACGAGCACAAAGGAAGCGATCATCATACCCGGGGAAAACACAGCAGCATGCTGCATGAGCACGGTCCAGTTTAACGTACCTGTACCAAGACTGACCCGTGATATCTCGAAGAGAAAGATGAACCCGACAAAGGCAAAGAGCATGGAAACAGAGGCAACAAAAATATACTTGATCGCAGCATCGATGTTGTCTCGGGCTGCCAGAATAGCAATGAGCATCGCAGAGATGATCGTTGTGAGTTCGGCGAAGATCCAGAAAAGTGCGAGATTATCTGAGAAGAACGCGAGAACGATGACAAGAAGGAGCAGCGCCCAGGCCATGTAAAAAAGCTTGAGGCTGCCTTTCTCCAGTTCCCCGCTCTCTAAAAGCCCCTCAACATACCCACGGGCATACACTGCTGCACAGGCAAAAATAACCGTGGCAATGAGCACCTCAAAAAGGCCGAGGTGATCGATAAAGAAGTACTGGCTGCCGACAAGAAACGAAACCACGGGAACCTGCTGGAATAGTACGAGATATGCAGCAAGGGCGGCAAAGATTAGTGCCTGCATGATACAGGCGGTGTTCATCTGGCGGTGATTGTGGGTGGCTGCAATGATGATAAGCGCGAGCACGGATACCAGCACAAATGCAATGAGAATCATGGAGTCTCCTCCGACTCTTCAAGAAGATGGAAACGGTGGAGACGTTTGTGGTAATCCTCAAGTGTTGAGTCAATCCCGACCGATAATATCGTTGTTAAGATAACCAGGATGATAAGGTCGATGATGATCAAAAACTCGATGATGAACGGGAGTTCGGTGACAAACATTCCAAAGAGGAGCACCCCGTTTTCCATAGAGAGAAAACCTAATACTTTTGTGATCGTCCGCTTCCTGCTGAATGTTACCATCATACCCATCAGCATCAGCGATATTCCCAGAACAGCGCCAAAGAAAAAGAGGCTCTCGCGTGCTGGTGTTCCCTGCATTATCCGGGAGAGCGCCATATAGATGACCAGCATCAGGGCCATGGATAAAATCAGGGATGTTGTGGGATTTAGGTAATGGAACTCGATATCCCGCTTGATCCTGATCTTTTCCTGGATTGTTGCGATGAAGTATGGGATGATGATCACCTTGCTGACAAACGTAACCACTGCAATCGCGAGAAGAATGATGGATCCCTCAAGCGACCAGAGCGCAAGAGCGATTCCGACAAGGGTGAGACTCTGGAGGGAATAGACTGACACTACGGAGAGCAGGTTTCGCGTGGAAATAATATACGCAGCGGTAATGATGATGCAGACAAGCAGGATTCTTATGATCCCTTCAATAGTGGCTTGATCGATCATGAGAACACCTCGAGGATAATTATCAGGGTTGAGAAGAAGAACGCCATTGCAAAGAGACTGGGGAGCTGGAAGAACCGTTTCTTGGCCATTGAGGATTCAAAGAGCCCGATTATTCCGGCAAGGATTGAACCTTTCACGACGAATGCGATAATGGCGATAAGAATTCCGGCAAGGGTGAGGGTAGTCGTAAGCCCGAAAGGAGCGATCAGGTTTATGAGAAGCGCCATAAGCACGGTCATCTTGACCGCAGCGGAAAGCTCCATGAGGGCCAGGTTCTTCCCCGATTGTTCAAGGATCATCCCTTCATGGATCATGGTGAGTTCGAGATGTGTCTCAGGATTATCGACCGGTATCCGCGAAGTCTCTACAATAATAATGATGAACAGGGAGATGCCGATCAGGATAAGAGTCGATACGGAAGGTGACCCGGCAGTTGCTGAAGGGATAAACATGTAAAAGATATTGAGTGTCTTAAAGACGAATGCAAGTGCAGCAAAGACGATAATAGTCGTTGGCTCAATGATCGCCGAGATACTCATCTCCCGTGAACTGCCCATCCCCCCAAAGGAACTGCCGGCATCAAGACCCGCGAGTGCCATAAAGAACCGGGCCAGTGCGAGCAGGGACATAAAGAGGATGATATTGCCGATACCCCCGACGGATTCAGGGACAAAAACCAGCGGGACAAAGAGAGCGGCGACAAGGACAGCTGCAATCGTAACCAGGGGAGTGACCCGCATAATACGCGAGGAATTTGGGGAGTAGATGACTTCTTTTTTCAACAGTTTTAGTAAGGTAAAGTAGGTCTGGAAGACAGAAGGGCCCTTTCTTCCCTGTGTCCAGGCTTTGATCTTCTTTATCAGGCTGACAAAGAGGGGTGAAACTGCAATAATAACAAGCGTATTGATCACAAGATACACGACAAAATCCAGATTCATGCA
>JBAZQT010000079.1:0-12475 GCA_041645055.1 Methanoregula sp.
ATCCCCACTGTCCTGCGCCTGTCTCGGTGGCGATCCTCTCGATCCCTGCCTTCATGTTGTAATATGCCTGCGGGATCGACGTGTTCGTCTTGTGACTGCCCGCGGGACTGACGCCTTCCCACTTGTAGTAAATCTTCGCCGGGGTTTTTAGGAATTTCTCGAGCCGGTGAGCACGGTACAGGGGGCTTGGCCTCCAGAGGTGCAGTACTTCCTGGACTTCTTCAGGTATGTCGATATGACGATCGGTAGTCACTTCCTGGCGAATCAGCTCCATCGGGAAGATGGCTGACAGATCCGCAGGACCAATCGGTTTGTGGGTCTGGGGATGGAGCGGCGGTGCAAGCGGGGATGATAAGTCCGCCTGAACATTGTACCACTTCTTTGGCATCTGCTCCTCATCGAGGAGGATTTTTGTCTGCATACATAGTCATTGTTATGTACAAATATATACATTGTTGTACAAATTTGAATTTTAAAATATCTCTCCAAAAAAATCCATCACTTCCCTGCCCGGACTTAATGGAACTGCAAAAAAAGCAAAGATCAATGAATTTTACAGGATTGGCTGCTGAACTAGACTAAATTGGGATATATTGATAAGAACAACGATTTTTATTTTTCAGCAATATCATTAATATGCTAAGGAGATTACCTGTTATGAAGTTGTTATTTCTGCAACAACAGATAGGTTCGACCTAATGTGGAGAACATCAGATGAAACATTCTATTATTGATCTGCTCGTCAGACCGGGTGCATTCTTTCAGAATGCAATGAATGATAAGGAGAGCCTGAAATTTCCGGCACTCATTGTCCTTGTCGGAGGTATAGCCGGAGCATTGTACGGGTACCTTATCGGGGGATTGACCGGACAACTACTGGGTGGAATTGTACCTGGCATGGGCACGATTATCGTACTTTCAACCGCTATTGGTGCCCTTATCGGCACGTTCATCTTCTGGGCAATCTGGGCTGGCGTGATGTATGCGTTCTCATTAATTTTCAAAGGCGAAGGAACGTTTCGACGAACGCTTGAATTCATAGGTTATGGCTACCTGCCCCAGGTCTTTGGAACACTCATTACCTTTATTATCGCACTGGACTATATTCCCCGGATTCACGTCCCCCAGCTCTCTGCAGCAGCTTCCCAGAATCCCGATCTGATAACTGAAGCGGTCAAAGCCCTGATGCATGATCCCGCGATGATGGAACTGAGCCAGATTTCCATGATCATCTCGATGGTATTTCTCCTCTGGAGCGCCAACATCTGGATCTTCGGCATGCAGCACGCTCGTAAATTATCGCCCCGTGATGCAGCACTGAGTGTCGGTATACCGGTAGTCCTCTATATTCTCTATATGGTTTATTCAATGGCAGTGATGTAAATGAAAACAGTCCGATTAATTTCTCTCATATGCCTGGTTCTGCTCGCAGGCGCCATGGTCGGCGTAGTTGCCGGGTATTCCACTCCCGAATCAATTGTTGCCGCTGGCAAAGTGTACGTGTCCAGTGCAACCTATGATCCTGCTGTGTTTTTCCCGGGCGATAAGGGCACCCTTACCGTAGAAGTCACCAACGGGAATGCAAACGATACGGGGATTTCAGTGAACCACGCCTCATTATCCAGTGACACCGCAATCAAATCAACAAGCCGCCCCTATGACTCCTCATCCAATCTCGGACCCGGCCAGAAAAAAACATACTCGTTTCAGGTCATTGCAGATGGTCCGGATGGGACGTACTACCCAACGTTTTCCTTAGATTTCCGCGATGCGGACAGCCTCTATTACCGGACACTTGCCAAGATTGAAAATACACCGATCGTACTGACAATTGTCGATAAGCCGGATACATATACCCAAGGCAAGAAAAAGACCATTTATGCACAGGTGGCAAATCCCCGCGAGAATACGGTGAGGAATATTATACTCGAAGTTTCGGGCACGGGGATTACTGCAACACCCTCAAAAATCTTTGTCGGAGAACTGGCTGCCGGTGCAAAAGTTCCGGTGAATTTTTCGGTGACCGCGGATCAGCCAACTAACCTTCATCTTCTCCTGAACTATGACAATGGTGACAACCCTCACACCGTGACTATGGACGTCCCGATCACCTTTGGCGTTGATAAAAAACAGGCAAATCCCGTCATCAGCAACGTTAAGGTGAAAAATGATGTCGGTACCTACCATATCACCGGCGATGTCAACAACGCGGGTCTGGAAACAGCAAATACCGTGATGGTCACTTCCCTTGCACCGGCAGTTCCGCAGGATCCCTACAAGACGTATGTGGTCGGTGCCCTCAAGCCTGATGATTTCGGCGCCTTCGAAGTAACATTCTCTGCAACAAAGGCCGATAGCGTTCCCCTCCAGTTGTCCTACCGGGATGCCGATGGGAATGTGTATACCTCGCAGCAGGATGTAAAGATATCAGCCTCCGTGACAGGAGCAGCGGCTACAAACAACACAGGACTTCCCCTGATCCCGATCATCGCTGCTGTCGTGATCCTTGCAGTATTCATTGGCGGATGGATTGTATACTTAAAAAAATCCAAGAAGTGAAATCTCCATGAACGAACAACCGGTCATGGTATTTCGGGACGTAACAAAGGTATACCCGTTACCCGCAGGTGACGTGACTGCACTCGATGGTGTTTCTTTCCAGGTAGATCGGGGAGAATTCATATCAATCATGGGACCTTCGGGTTCAGGCAAATCCACGTTGCTGAACCTGATGGGTTGTCTCGATATACCAACAACCGGTGACATTTTCATCAGTGGTACCCGCATTGGCGATATGTCGGATATCGAACTGACCAACCTGCGAAGGGATCGCATTGGATTCATCTTCCAGTACTTCAACCTCTTCCCCCTCCTCAATATCATAGAGAACGTCACGTTTCCCATGATGTTAAAGTCCCAGAAAGCCGTGGACCCGCAAAAGGGAAAGGATGTGCTCCGGTCAGTCCAGCTGGAGGATTCGCTCTTTACCCATACACCCACTGAGCTCTCCGGGGGTCAGCAGCAGCGGGTTGCAATCGCACGGGCACTCATTAATAATCCTGATATTCTTCTTTGCGATGAACCAACAGGTAACCTCGATTCAAAGACCGGAGCCGGTATCATGGACCTGATGACCGACCTTAACCGGAACGGAACCACGATCATCATGGTCACCCATGATCCGCATATCGCTGAATACTCGCGGCGGACTATCCGCATTGCTGACGGGAGAATTGTCCTATGATTTTTTGGGAAATCGCGAAGCGGAATATACGGATCAACGTGCTCCGATCTTCTCTTGCTATGCTGGGGATTGTCATCGGCGTGGTTGCCATTGCATCCATGGGAATTTTAGGCAACAGCCTGGTGGCATCAGTTGCTGACAGCTTAAGTTCAGTCGGGGATAGTGTAATTGTTACTCCCTATAGTGGTGGGGGAATGCGTGGCTTTGGTTCTACTGGCAGTGCAGTGAACTTAAAGATCACCGACCAGAATTTCCAGCAGATCAAACGAGTCGCAGCGCCGAACATTGCAATACCCGTATACCAGACGTCTGAACATATGAAAATCGGTGTCGGCAGCGATGACATTGTAGCAATTATCTATGGCCTTCCATCAGATGATGTCCCGGACCTGCTTAAAATTAAGGAAGGTGTTTACAACAACGGGAATACCGGCTGTCTTATAGGACCCACCTTTGCCAAAGACCACAATCTCAAAGTGGGATCCCGGATCTCGATCGGTACCGATGGCGACAAGGGTACGCTGAGGGTCACCGGTATTATTGAGGAGCGGGGAATGAGTTTTGATATAAGCACCGATAGTGCCCTTGTCGTTACCAAAGAGTGGTTTGAAAATACCTATAACCGGAATGCTGATTACGACCAAGTTGTCGTGAAAGTCAAAGACGGTGACACAGCGGGTGTGAAAATCGCCATAGAAAACCAGCTCAACAAGCGAAAGGATGAAAAGATCGTCAACGTGATGGACAGCAAGGCGACACTGGCGACCATTTATTCAACATTTGGTATGGTAACGACATTCGTCACTGCTATTGGGGGTATCTCGATGATTGTCGCCGGGGTCTCGATCTTCAATGTCATGATGATGTCCGTAACTGAACGGATAAAAGAAATTGGTATCATGCGGAGCATCGGCACGCAGAAAAAAGAAGTGATGAGTATGTTCATCTATGAAGCTGCGATTATCGGGGTCGTCGGCAGTACAATTGGCGGGGTCATGAGTATCATGGCCGGTTATGCCATCAGCGCTCTGGTCCTGAACACAACCAAGCACCTGTTCACGATTGCAAATGCATTATCCGTTGCTGAAGGAATGGGATTTGGTATCGTGATCTGTCTGGCCTGTGGTTTTTATCCGGCATGGCGTGCAGCCAATCTCAACCCGATCGAAGCACTCAGGCACGAATAATTCTTTTTTTTACGATCAGATCCTGTGAGGACAGATACTATTTAACCGGCCGTGTGCATACTCAGTGTTATGAGCCCGGCACCCCCTTCACCCGTTGATCCGGACTGGAACGAGATCTGGAAGGCCAGACAACATCTGCACGAGTCCTCCAGGCATTCCGATGATCCCTCGCATAACTGGAACAAACGGGAGAATGCCGAGCGATACGATTCCACGTCCCGCAGCGAATATGATGACCGGGTAATGACCACCATCAATGGCCTGGGTATTACCGGAAAATCCTGCGTACTGGATATCGGTGCAGGTCCGGGCACGCTCGCACTTCCGCTTGCACCCCGGGTAAAGGAGATTACCGCAATAGAGCCGGGGGAGGGAATGACAGCAATCCTGAGCGAGCGGATGAAAAAGGATGGCATTTCCAATATTTCCATCATCCGCAAACGCTGGGAGGATATTATTCCGGCCAGCGATCTTGCCGGGCAGTATGATGTGGTGGTAGCTTCACTCTCACTTACCATGGAAGACATCCGGCTGGCACTCCGGAAGATGGATGAAGTTTCACGGGGTTCTGTGTACCTGTTCTGGTTCGTGGACATGCCATTCTGGGAGCGGATGTATGCCGATCTCTGGGAACCGCTCCATGGATTGCCCTACCATTCCGGGCCAAAGGCAGACTGCCTGTTTGGGGTCCTGTACCAGATGGGAATCTTCGCAAACGTAGAGATGCTGCCGCTGAAAAAAGAGTACCGGTTTACGACAACAGATGAGATGACTGCTTTTTTCCGGCGCCGGTTTAATGTAACAAAACCGGAACAGGAACGGATACTGGATAATTATCTCACACCGTTAGTCCGGACAGAAGGATCAGAGATTGTCATATCAGGAGATTCCACATTTGCAAAGATCTGGTGGAAAAAAGACTCAAAAAAACAGGAAAGGGTTTGAAGGGAATTATTTTCCCACCGGAATACGTGCGGAAATCTCCTGCCTGCAATCAGGATCCGATTTCAAATTCCCAATCGATGTTTGACTAAAATTTTAGAATCAAAGTCTGCCAGAAAATTTCAAATCAGGACCCGGTTACAGATTCTCAATCAGGGTCTGCCCGGAATTTTTGAATCGAGTTCCGGTTTCAAATAAAATTTTGAAAATAACGCTTTTGAGCAAAAATATGACCGGCAGTCCTGAACCGTACAGGAAAGGCGGACAGGGATGGTCATTGTTGCCGATAACTTTCACGCAAACATCAGGCCAGAGAGTTCCCGATCCGGATCACTTCCCGCACCAGCAGCTCGAAATCATCCCTCCGGCTGCGGTGGTTGGTGACGGCCACGTGCAGGTACTTCCTGCCCCGGATACTTACGGTCGAGGGGACCGCGATCCCCTGTTCCTGGAGCTGGACTTCGATCTCCTTGTTGATGTCGTTGAGCCGGGCCTCGGCAAGTCCTGGCCGCATGTACCGGAAGTTCACGATATTCAGTGAGACCGGAAGCGCCAGTTCGAGATGCGGGGCTTCCTGCACCAGGTTTTCAAGGTAATGCGCCTGGTTGATGTTCTGCTGGATCAGCCGCCCGAATTTTTCGGTACCCTGCTCTTTGATCGTCATCCAGGCCTTGAGGGCAAGGAACCCCCGCGAGAGCTCGAACCCGTAATCGGAGAGCCAGGGCACGTCCACACCGGTCAGGCCCCGGTCACCCTCGCCGTGGGCAAGGTAGGTTGGGGTCAGGGAGAAAGCATTGCGGTGATGAGCGGCGTCCCGGACCAGAACGCAGGCGATGGGGTACGCGAGGTACATCCACTTGTGCAGGTCGAACGCGAGCGAATCCGCCCGATTCATGCCACTCACGAGATGCCGGTACTTCGGGGCGATGGCTGCCCAGGCACCGAATGCGCCATCGACATGGAACCAGCACTGCTCCTCTGCGCAGATATCCGCCAGGGCATTGAGATCGTCGATCGCCCCGGTATTCGTGGTGCCGGCAGCACCGACAATACAGACCGGGTGGTATCCCCTGGCACGGTCGGATGCGATCATCTCCCGCAGAGCCGGAATATCGATCTGCAGGGAATCGTTCACGGGGACCCGGCGGAGCGCGTCGTTCCCGAACCCGAGCAGCTCGACCGCTTTCTGGACCGACGAGTGGGCTTCGTCCGAGCAGTACAGGGTCATCTGTTTCCCGGACACGTGCATCCCCTCTGCCCGCACATCGTACCCGGCCATGGTATTCCGGGCAACGGCAAGGCCTATCAGGGTGGATGACGAACAGCCGCTCGTGATGAGGCCGCTGGTGCCAGGCGGGAAACCGAGAAGCTCCCGGCACCAGTCCACCACCTGCATCTCCACGTAGTTGTTGCTCATGTAGGCGAAAGACCCACTGACCGCGTCCGTTGACGCTGCCAGCATCTCGGCATATGTCCCCATCACGGTGCCACACCCCGCAACCCAGCCCCAGAAACGCGGGTGGCTGTTACCCACCTGGTACGGGAGGATGGATCGGATGTACTCCCGGTACACCTCGTCCGGACGCTCGGGGCTGACCGGGGGCGGCCCTTCGAACCGGGACTTTACTTCCGGCGGGGCATGCTGCCAGATCGGCCGGTCCCGGATCGTCATGATATAGTCCATCGTGTCGTCAACCATGCGGTGGCCCAGTGCCCGCATGGCATCCCAGTCTTCCGGGTCAAGGGTTTCTTCCCGGGATTTGTCAGCGTTCTTCTTCATGGGTATCTCCTGAAATGGCGGCGGGGGATGCTGCTGAGGAAACCGCCGTTTCATATTCCGATAGATAATGGTGGAGCGGAACCCTAGAAATGAGTTGCGGGGATCTGTGATGGTTGCGTACGCGGGTACGGAGGATTCAAAGATTACGTTTTCATGGTACATTCGGGAACCAGAACACTGCGGTTTGAATAAAGAAATTGTAATTGATATCGACAATCCTGATTACCAGCGTTATGTCAGTTGGTTCGTTAAGATCACTGAATTAGATGAAAGATTATGAAATTATTCCCGGTAAATAATGTCTCTCTCACCATTTAACAGACAAAAAAATGGTCTACTTACCCAACCCTCTTAATCCGGCCCATTGCTTCCTTGAGCCGGTCCATAGAGGTTGCATAGGAAAGGCGGACCCACCCCGGCGCATAGAACGCACTGCCCGGGGTTGCCGCCACGTGGCCCTTCTCGAGCCAGCGGGATGCCACTTCCATATCGTCACCGGCAACTTTGACAAAGGCATAGAACGCCCCGTCGGCAGGTGCCGTCTCGTATCCCATCAGATTCAGCTCGGCAATGACGTATTTCCGGCGCCGGTCGAACTCCTTCCGCATCTCCTCGACACAGGACTGGTCACCTTTGAGTGCCGCAACTCCGCCCCACATTGCAAACGTCGTGGCCTGGCTGATGGTATGCTGCTGCACCTTGGACATCTCGGTGATGATCTCCTTTGGGGCAATGGCGTACCCGAGCCGCCAGCCGGTCATGGCGTAGGCTTTTGAGAATCCGTTGATGGTGATGGTACGCCGGGCCATGTCGCCAATGGCCGCAAGCGAGACGTGTTCCTTCCCGTATACCATCTTCTCGTAGATCTCGTCCGACATTGCGTAGATATCATGATCCTCGCAGAGGTCCGCCACAAGTTTCATGGACTTCATATCGAAGACAGAGCCCGTGGGGTTCGAGGGGGAGTTGACAACGAGCATCTTGGTCTTTGCATTCACCCGCTCCAGCAGTGAATCGTCGAGCTGGAAGGTCTTTGCATTGATCGCGTGCTTCACGACCTTCCCACCGGCAATCTGGACACACGGTTCGTACGAGACCCAGGCCGGGGTGAGGATGATCGTCTCGTCGCCAGGGTTCAGGACGGCTTCGCAAGCTTCGTAGATGGCCTGCTTGGCCCCGCTGGCAACGATCACCTGCTGGGGCGTGCAGGGGAATTTGTTCTCCCGCACGATCTTCTCGGCAATGGCACTCGTCAGTTCGGGGATGCCGTTGCTCGGCGCATAATGCGTCTGGCCCCGGTTCAGGGCATCGATGCAGGCATCGGTAATGTGCCGGGGAGTGTCGAAATCGGGCTCGCCAATCGACATGCTGATGACATCGATCCCTTCCGCCTGCATCTTCTTGGCCCGGTTGGAGATCGCGATCGTTGCCGACTCGACAACACCCGCAATCTTTTCCGAGAGTTGTCTCATTTCAATCGCTTGACAAGCTTGACGGCAGATTCCACGGCACGTTTTGCGTAATCGATCCGCTCGTTCGCCTCGAGCCGGGTCATGCCGGGCCCGGAGATACCGAGAGTTACGGGCTTTCCAAACTCTAAGGAGAGGTCGATAATCTTCCGGGCTGCGTGCTGCACAACGATCTCATCGTGCTGCGTGTTGCCCTCAATAACACACCCGATCGTGATGACTGCATCGACTTTTCCGGCCTGGAGCATCTTCTTGATTGCAAGCGGCATGTCGTATGCGCCCGGAACATAGATGCAATCTGTAACTTCTGCGCCAAGGAATGCGGCGTGTTCTCGTCCTTCGATCTCCATCATGTACGTGATGTCACGGTTGAATTCCGCAACAACAAATCCTAGTTTTATTGGTTGTGTGTCACACATAGCTGATCATCTCTTTTTTATTGAACTTCATAAATCCGTACGCTTCTGTTCCCGTACGTGTTTGTATTCCATTAGCGCCGGGCCGGGCCGGCATCCTCAAATCCCTGCCGCTGGCCGGTACCGGCTTCATTCTCCAGATCCCGGGGGCGAAGAATGAGTTTTACTGCATTGACCGCATGTTCGCGGGTTCGCTGCTCGGCAAGCCATGCAAGCTCTTTGCCATCCTTTGCCTCATCCTCGTGCACGAACACTTCGATGATGTGGGTGTTGGTCATGAGCTGGCAGGTGATGAGTCCCTGCGATGCCTCGTGGGCACAGAGCCGGTCTTTCTCTTTTCCGCCCGGCATCCCGAGTGCTATCACGATATCGCAGCGGCGTTCTTCGATTAATTTTTTGCAGGCAACGGGGAGGTCCTTGATCCCCGGCACCGTTGTCCGCTCGATCGCCACGCTCGCGTGCTTCTTGAGCTCGTCGATGGCGATCGCTCCCATGTTGACGCGTGAGAAGGTGGTATCGGCCACGCCCACCTTCATCCCAACACCTCGCAGGCAGCAGCAACGCCATCGCCCTGCACCTTGAAACCGGATTTCTTAAGTGCGTGCTGCGTTGCAGCAAGCGTTGCAAGGATCTCCGGTGCGCTGACTGCACCCATGTTCCCGATACGGAAGATCTTACCTTTCAGGTGATCCTGTCCACCAGCGATGATAATACCCATCTTCTTGACGATCGCCCGCATCTCGTCATCCTTGACGCCAGCGGGATATTCAACCGCAGTAACTGTCGAAGAGTACGCATGCTTTGCATCGATCTTCGGGAAGAGGGAGAGTCCCCACACTTTTGCTGCGGCTTGTACTGCCTGCGACAGTTTCTGGTGGCGGGCAATCCGGGCGGCAAGACCTTCCTCTTCGATGATAAGGCAGGCTTCGCGGAGTGCTAAAAAGAGCGGGACTGCCGGCGTATAGGGAGTCTCCATGGGTTTTCCTGCGGCACTCTTTTTGTACGCGGCAAGGTCGAGGTAATAGGGCGGGTTTTTGGAGAGCCGTTCCCATGCCCGGCTGCTTACCGAGACCATGGCAAGACCGGCAGGTGCTGCAAAACATTTCTGCGAGCCGGTGATGGCGATATCGACACCCCACTTGTCGGCTTCAACCGTATCGCCGCCGATGGAGGTGATGCCGTCCATAATAAACAGGGCATCGTGCTTCTTTGCAAGCCTGCCTACTTCCTGCGCCGGGTTCTTGATACCAACGGAGGTCTCGTTGTGCACGAGCGTGACTACCTGGGCACCCTGCTCCAGCCGGGCTTCCAGGGCCGCAAGGTCCAGCGGAGTTCCCCATTCGGATTTTATCTCGTGGGCTTTTCCGTAGCGCTGGCTGATCTTCAGCATCCGCTCGCCGAACTTTCCGTTGACAAGACAGGCGATCTCCTTGTCTTTTCCAACATTGGAAATCGCGGCTTCCATACCGGCCGTGCCGGACCCGCTGATTACCATGAGATCGTTGGTCGTTCCAAAGGCGGTTTTAAGGACCCGCACACAGTCAGCATACGCGGCACCGAACTCGGCGCTGCGGTGGTTCATTGCCTGACGCATCATTGCATACCTGACCCGTTCCGGCATAGGGACCGGGCCGGGAATCATCAGGAGAAGTTCTTTTTCCATGGGGATCTGCTCATAGTATATCTATATAGGCACAATATATGTTTGGATGGCAAGTATGGCTGACGTGGCTATCATATCGGGATCTGCATCGGACGCAAAAATTACGGACAAGGTCAGAAAGGTCCTTGATGAGAACAAGGTGTCGTATGACGCCCAGATCATCTCCGCTCACCGTGATCCTGATAAGCTGGATGCTTACATCAAGACCAGCAATGCAAAAATTTTCATCGCGATTGCCGGTCTTTCCGCTGCGCTTCCCGGAGTTATTGCATCCAAGTCCGATAAACCGGTGATCGGTGTCCCGGTGAGCGGGACGTTAAACGGGATGGATGCACTCCTCTCAATTGCCCAGATGCCCAAAGGGGTTCCGGTCGCATGCGTGGGTGTGGATAATGGGGATAATGCGGCGTGGCTGGCAGTCAGGATACTGAAATTAACGAGAACGTGATTCTCACAATCTCTTTTTTAATTCGATTAACTTGAAAAAAATGGCTCTATAGAAATCCTATTTTTTATCCTGCGATCTGGTTATATTCTTTGATAATTATGAGAGTGACCCCCTCTCTCCCCCAGAGGGGGAGGCAACGCAAGGGGAGCGTCCCCTTGACCCCCGGCGGAATTTTCACTAACCTTCTGTGGGCCTATCCCTGTGTGGGGGATGCCCGAGCGGCGGGGGCGGAGGCATCAGATGCCGTAGCCCCCAAGAGCGGTCTATCATACCGATGATTTCTACAGAGCCCCCAAATATTTGCACTTATTTGCGGTTCCCTGATCCGGATTTCCTTCCGTGCGGGCAGACCCATAGGCAGAGCCCGCAGACTGCCACACCCCGGGTTTTTTCCAATTCCTTAAAATACCGGTCACAGGCCCCAGCATCGTACCGTGCTTCCCGGGGTTCGTTGCGGTCAAATGATCTTCCGGTAAATGCGTGCTGCGGGCAGATATCCACACATGCAGTACATTTACCGCACTGTTGCTCCATCGGGGACCCGTTCGGGCGGAGCGGTGCATCGGTAAGGATAGTGACCCACCGGACCCGGGGGCCATGTTCCGGGGTGATCAGCAGGCAGCTCTTGCCGATCCAGCCCAGTCCTGCAAGGTGTGCTGCGAGCTTCTGGGAGAATATGCCGCTGATGTGCTCATCGTCCGTCCGCTTTGAAGCCGGGATGGGGAACGCATCGAACCCGGCCCGCTGCAATGTGTTTGCCACCCGGAGCGCTATCTGGTCAAGGGCAATGTTGACTACATCGTAACTGTTGTGTTTGTAGAGAATTGCTGCCGCCTTGTCGTCATCCGGAAGGAGGTCCACGAGACTGTCCTGCAATCTCATGCCGATGGTAACTGCTCTCGGGTAACGGGCAACCCGTTCCCCACCCTGCGCCAGAATAAAATCATGCGCAGATGAGAGATCTGCCACACCGAAATAATCCACGTCGAGAGTCTGGGCAAGCGACCGGATTTGTTCGTCAATAGTATCTGACATCATTATGTACCTCAGGTCTGTAGGATAATTTCAGGATAGTGGTCTGTCTCAGGGATTCTCCATCACAAAGAACGTGTACCCGTAATACCGCTTGTACTTCCGGTACATATCCGCTTCGTGCTCCAAGGCATCGAGGAGAGCAGCATTGCCGGGATCCAGCCCGTGTGTCTTTCGGAATTCTGCAATCCGGGCCAGCATCGGGACATGGTAGTTCTCCCACCACCCGGATTCCGGCAGCCGGTACGTTGCAACAAGGCGGAGCCCGGCCCGCTTGATCCGCTCCTTCATCTC
>JBAZQT010000080.1:0-12414 GCA_041645055.1 Methanoregula sp.
CAGGACAAGAAGTTGATACTGAGTGTAGATCTTTTTCGAATATTTACAGGAATACGGTGTTATTCGTATTGCTTTCACGATCGAAATCGCTGCTCGGACAAACCTGATATTCCGGCTCGCCAATCTTTTAGTTGTCTCCTTGCTTTTTGAACACACATTCAGGTAAGGAGACGCTATACCTTTGATCTTCCGATCATCGATACCATCTGTTTTCGATAGGATTTCTACAGAGCAAAGTCTTCATAAGTATCGACACTGTAAGTATCAATTTACATCATACCCTGTAACCATATTCCAGCACCCGATTCATATCCATGGATTCAAGAAACATACCAAAAAAAAGAATGGTTATTGAAACCATTACATTTCATTTCATTTTTTCCTTGCAACGATCATCATATGAGAGCTTGTCTTTGTTTCTTGGATAATTGTTTGGAGTTTTTCCCTATTGGAATCATTGCTTCCTGAGAGAAGGTCCCGAATGAAGGCACATCTCACATCAGGCAATTGTTTTGAGACGATATCCACATCAAGTTTCCCCGGGGTCGAAATCTCTAAAATTTCAAATCCATGGCTTTCCAGGAGGATCCTAACAGAATCTGGGTTGAAGAAGTTAATATGATGAGGCGGACTGATGCTCTTGGATTTTTCACCCAGCATCTGTAGATCGAAACCTTTCCCGTTGAGTGTTGTCAGGATAAGTATTCCATTCTTATGCAATAGATCATAGCAGTTTTCAATAAATTTTGAAGGATTATACAAGTGTTCAAGTAATTCAAATGATGTGGCAGCGACGATTTCGTTTTTATTGAAATCCTCTGGCTGTACTTCGTGAAGAAATTTTGGGATGACAAATATTTTCTTTTCTCTACAGATTTCCTGTAGCGGTAAAGCAGGTTCTATTCCCATTATGATGTAGGGTTTTTTGAGTACACGTTTTAACTCGACACAAAACCCTCCATATCCGGCACCTATATCCGCGACAACGGGTTTCGGATGGCTGGTATCTATATAATTTTGGATAATCTTACCGGTTAATCTCGCTTTGGGTTTTATCAGCAATTCTTGACGTGCGCGTTCTGTCTCTTTATAAAAATGTGTTGCCCAAAAGCGAACTGATTCGGAATCCTGGTAAAACCTACTGAATGTCTTTTCATCAGGACGTGGATTAACATAGAGTGTCTGACATTTGGAACATTCGCAATAATTGAACCCTTTTTTATTGAATCTGAATAGGTGATTTTCACTTCCGCATGCAGGGCATGGCACATGGTTAAGATGTGCATTGGAGAAAAAAGAAGTAATATCTTTTTCTGCCAGTGAAAGATACTGTTCGAAAAGAATTGCTGGCCTGATTTCTTCTTCCTTCATGATAACAAAACCTGATTATTATCTATTTTAGGTGGAACGGGTTTATTGTTTTGCTCAAGATCTATTGAGATCCTTCAATGAATTTTTTCATAAACTCAACCGGGGATTATTTGCGGACAATTTTAATATTGTCCGACATACGTTTATTGATAAGTCCGGGTAATCAGTAGTACAATTACGGGAATTTACAATGAATCATTCATCCAACCAACGAAATAGTATTCGAGAAAAACAAATCAGTCTCGGGTGCTGGGTCCAGATGCCGGACCCGTTTTCCGCTGAGATTATGGCCAGAGCCGGCTTCGACTGGCTCGCCATCGATCTTGAACACGGGTTGATCAATCTCGATGCAGCCTTTCACCTGATTCAGGTAATCGGGAACGCTGGTGCCCTTCCCCTCATTAGACTCCATGAAAATGATCCCGCGACCATACGGAGGGTTATGGATGCAGGGGCTGGGGGAATAATCGTACCGATGGTTAATACTGCAGAAAATGCTGCCCGTGCTGTTGACGCCGCAAAATATCACCCTGAAGGACAACGGAGTTTTGGCCTTGGGCGCGCCCATCGGTTCGGGAAAAACTTTGATTCCTACATACGGGATTCCAATGCGGAGAGTATCGTCGTTGTCCAGATCGAACACAAGGATGCTC
Organism: Methanoregula sp.; assembly: GCA_041645055.1. Lineage (GTDB taxonomy): Archaea > Halobacteriota > Methanomicrobia > Methanomicrobiales > Methanospirillaceae > Methanoregula. The sequence continues at coordinate 2,025 of JBAZQT010000080.1, forward strand.
TCGCAAATCTGGATGATATCCTTGCCGTACATGGGATCGATGCCATTGTTATTGGACCCTATGATCTTTCCGGTTCAATGGGAATTCCCGGGAAATTTGATGACCCCCTTTTTAGTACCCGTATATCAGAGATCATAGAGAAAGTAAACAAATCATCCGTCGCTCTCGGCATCCATATCGTCCATCCCTCTGAACAGGATCTCGCAATGAGAATTCAACAGGGTTTTACATTCATCGCATATGGTATGGACACGATCTTCCTGCAGAACGGTGCCTGCGCTGCTGTCGATGAAGTCCGAAGGAAGATTCCATGATCGTTGTACAGATAATGGAGAAAAACAGATGAACATTATTGGAATTATTCCTGCACGGATGGCATCGTCGCGGTTTCCGGGAAAGCCTCTTGCAAAGATTCAAGGAATACCGATGATCGGTCACGTGTACTACCGAAGCAAGATGTCAGGTCTTCTGGACGAGGTTTATATTGCAACCTGTGATCCAGAAGTCATGGAATATGCCAAATCCATCGGAGCACCGGCAGTCATGACAAGTGCTTCCCATGAACGTGCCTCTGATCGCACTGCTGAGGCAATGCAGAAAATTGAGACCGAGATGGGTAAAAAGATGGACATTGTCGTGATGATCCAAGGGGATGAGCCAATGATTTATCCCGAAATGATCGATGATGCAGTACGTCCGATGCAACAAGACCCGGAGATTCTTGTTGTCAACCTCATGTCGCGGCTTGATACAAAGGAGGAACACGAAGACCCCAACGAAGTGAAGGTTGTCGTTGACCAGCAGGGATTTGCCCTCTATTTCTCCCGGGAACCGATCCCTTCACGGAAAAAAGGAGTAGAGGATGTTCCTATGCTCAAGCAAGTATGTATCATCCCCTTCAGGAGGGATTTTCTCATGCAGTTCAATAACCTGACACCAACACCACTTGAGGTGATTGAATCCGTTGATATGCTACGGGTCCTTGAACATGGCTATAAAGTAAAAATGGTGATGTCTGATCACCGCACTTACAGTGTAGATACACCTGAAGATATGGAATACGTAAATACGTGCATGAAAAACGATGCATTAATCGGGAAATACAAATTTTAAAACGTATCTGCACGATTTCGGTTTGGGTTAATATTTTTTTCTACTTACTCATTTTTTGTTTGATCAAGTTCTTTCTGGATTTCTTTGAGACAGTCCAGTATCCCTTCGCTTATGTCAATATAAGTCGAAAGATTCACTCTTTCAGATATGTCTGCCTGAAAAGAATACGGAGTCATGACATAATGTTTGTGTTTATCAGCCGGAGTATAGTGAATGACAATTTTTTTCCCGATGATTTCACCGATAATTGAAAAAAATTCCTCGACTTTCATTTTCTGGTGCCCCGTTATCAGAACGGCTTTATTTGCGAATTGAGAGGCCTGGGCGATTCTGACGGTCTCCCGAGCTGCATCATAAATGTGAATATATTCCCTCACCGCATCTTTTGAGCTAATGTAAGTATATTCGTTTGTTGTAAACAGAGCTTTAAGAACTTTATAAATAGGATTCCATTCATTCGCATCGCGTCCATAGAGACTTCCATATCGTACTATTGTATATTCAAGGCCGAATTCCTCATAGAAGGTCTTGCATAATGATTCACCAGTCTGTTTGGATACCCGATAAAAAGAACCCCATTTTCCCGCAGTATATACCGAACTCGCATATATGAAGCGTTTTACTCCAAGGTTCCGTGCGGCTTCAAGACAATTGACTGTACCAACGACATTAACTTCCATTGTTTTAACAGGTAATGAACGCGCCTTATCAAGATTAGCAATGGCGGCGGTGTGGATCACAATATCGCAGTATTTCATTGCGTTATATACTGCATCGTAGTCCAACACGTCACCATTTATGTACGTAAAATGGTCAGAATCCATACATGCCATATTAATGTTTTTCGGGGGATTTTTGTCATACACAACGACATCGGTTTTGCTCTTGACCAACTCTTTTACTATATAACTCCCGAGAAAACCTGTTCCACCAGTTACTAACACTTTCATGGCTCCTCCTTAATTGCAGTTATTAAATTATGAACTGCTTCAATTTCCATTTGATTTCTGGATTCAAGAGTGTTTGATGCGACATGAGGGGTTGCAATAACCTGGGGATATTTTAACAGGGGTCCTGTGTAGGGGTCAACGGAAAAAACATCAAGACCTGCCCCCCCAATCTGCCCGGATAAAAGTGCTTTACAAAGTGACTCTTCATCAATTAATGATCCTCGGGCAGTATTGATAATTATTGCTCCTTTTTTTATTAGCTTTAATGAAATCTCATCCAATAATGGCTTTCCGTTTTCTTGTGGGGGCAGATGAAGAGATACAATATCTGATTTCATCAGGAGTTGATCGAGTGTGGAATCCGATTGCCACTCATCAGGTACTCTGATTTTTACCCAAGGATCATAGTAATTGATTTTACACCCAAATGCCGCAAGGAGCATTGCAACGCGGTAACCGATCCTCCCAAGACCCACAATCCCTATCTGCTTGCCCGAAAGGATTTGGCCCGGTTCGATACTATAATCCTTTGCTCGCATTTTTTGGTTATATGTCGCGATATGTTTGAGAAGATCAAGTATAAGTGCAAGGGTATGTTCCGCAACAGCCTGAACCGGCGCTTCAGGAGTATTCATTATTTTTATTCCGTACTTTCTTGCAGTTTCAAGATCAATTGAATCAACTCCCACTCCGACACGGGAGATGACTTTTAGATCGCTAAGGGATTCAATGACTTCTTTAGTGAATGGTTCTGTGCCAGCTATTACTCCTTCAACTCCTCTTAGTACTTGCGACAATTCGCGTTCAGAAAGGCGCCTTCCGGTTGTGTTTCTATAAAGAATCTCGAATTTTTCAGCGAATTCGTTTTTTTCATAAATATTTAGTCCAAAGGATCGAATCGTAATTGCAACCTTGAATTTTCTCATCGAAACGCACCTCAGACTAACAAACAATAAGCTTGTTATCATAATAATTTTTTAGGGGGTAGGGAAATTTTGCCCCCGTCATCAATTAAAATATTCCCACTACATGGAATGGATTCGTATTCCAAGGGGTAATTCTATACAAAATTACCGTTTTTATCAGTTTTCGCAATGATCTGAGCCGATTGCTGTTCGAGTTGATGACATTTATTTAATAGAATTTCTCTCATTTGATCACCCTCGGGTGTCGGTTGTTCTGCTATTTTGATATCATCATAATCACTATCTGGCAATTTTACATACAGGTTGAAAGTTCTTACCATACCTGCAAGTGTTTCCGCAAATTCATCAGAAAATTTCAATACTGATTTTTCACCTTGGAATTGTGAGGAAGTATATGGTTCATCACCCAGAAGCCCATTCTTCTTGCACACCTCATATAATTCGCATCCCCTGAATGGTGTAAATATACACACATTGCACTCAAGACGGGGATTTTTCTTGTATAATCGCTTATTCATCCGAATGGTGTCAAAAATCAGTTCACGGGTTTCAAAGGGGAATCCAATAATATTATTCAATGAAGCACCCATACCCATCTCTTGAAGAATATCCATTCGCTCGAAAAACATTTGATTTGAATAACGTCGGTTGAGAACCTTTTTTCGGAATTCTTCGTTTCCATGTTCAAGACCCAAGGTAACCCAGAATAATCCCACATTTATCAGATCTTGGATACGCTCTTTTGTGATTGTTTCAATTCTTGTCTGTATCCAGAATGGAATTCTAATTTTTTCGTATTTTTTTATGAAAGTACGGAAATCCTCCTCTTTCATGGCCAAGAAATTTTCTGTAGAGAAATAGATAAATTCCGGGTTATGTTTTTTCACTTGATATTGAATGTGTTCAATGATTTTCTCCCCGTTCAGATTTCGATAATATAATCCGCAATTATGATCTTTGAAAAATTTTTTTAATTGGGGAGCGCCACAATAACTGCATTGATTGGGGCAACCTCGGGATGTAGCAATATTTATCATTTTATATATTTTTCCTTGCATGGGTTTATAAAAAAGGCGCTGATCAAACTCTTCGAAGTCTGGTATTGGCAAATTATTGATATCATGTAATTTCGAAGGGGTATTTTTTATTATGTGTTCATTTGATTTTACCCATAATCCTTCAATATCTACAAATGGTTTTTTTTCTGATAATCGTTCACATAATTGTAAAAGGGTTGTTTCCCCCTCTCCTACACAGATCATATCGATTGATTCCGCTTCTATAACCAGAAGGGGGGAAAGGGTTGGGAAAACACCCCCGGCAAGAATAGGAATATTAGAATTTTGTCTTTTTATGAGTCTTGCAAGATAAAGGCTCATTTCATACATATTTTCCAGTATTGAAAAACCAATCAAATCTGGTTTGAATTCGAGGATGATTTTTTCAAGATCGTCTTCAATCCGGGTTGAATTAAGGGGCATGTACTTTTCTTCATCAGCAACCTCCTTTGATTCCAATCGCTCATTACGGATTACCGTTTGGCTTTTTTCTGTATCCGAACCATAAAATGCGGTATCAAATATTTTTACAGAATGCCCGTGAGATTTTAACACCGCTGTAAGTGATGCTAATCCTAGAGGTAATCCTGTAATTCTAAAGGGAGTTGGATAAATAAAAAGTACTTTTGATTTCATAAACGCACAAACAATATTTGGTTTTTCTCATTTGAAATTATGTGTAATTTCCATTTGAATGAATTATAACTCTAACTTGGTGTTTTCAGATGTCCCCTTTAAATCTCGCTATCAGTTATCCCACACAGCCCTACCGGGTTAATTGCCCAAGTGTATAATAATTGCAACGGAAGGTTTGTTCAGAGGACCTCACAAGCGCTGATCTATAAATAAACGGTCAATAATTAATAATAGTATAGTAAAAAGGGACGATGATCTCTACACACACAAAATGGGAATTATACAACATGTCATCGAAGAATAAAAAAAAGATTGTATTGATTCGTGCAAAATCAGAGAATGCCATAAAATTTTTTAGTACAAAAACCAGCAATGAATTGGATTATTGGGTATATCTGGGAAAAAATGTAATACTTTTTTCAGACATTGAAAAAGTTATTGGAGGAAGGATTAAAAAAATTGATAATGGGGAGAACCTGCAGGATGCCGCACGAACGTTACGAAACCCGTATATCGATTTTGTCGGTAGCATTGCTCAGAAAGAGAACAAAAATGCATGGATTCTCACTTCTGTATCTGAAAAAAATGCATATGAGTCCGATCTCTTTCTGATGCTATGCTATCTTGAAATGCTGGACCAGATAATAAAAAAATATCCCGGAAATATTTGTGTTTTTTGTGAAGAACCAGCACTGATCCATACTATCCGGAAAAACTTTGAAAATCACACAGACCTGGAAATATACGAGGTTGAACCGTTATCAAAGATATTTCCTCAATTAATTCGGGAGAATTTTAAATTTATTTATAATAAAGCATCGTTTTTTCGTTATTTCTTCTTAAGAATTTTTTACGCGAGAGTGTTACATATCCGGAAAATATCAGGACAAAATATCCTCACAAATAAACCGGTTATTGCCATACATTCCTGGACAGATCAACGTTCATTCTTAATTGATGGGTCCTTTTCAGATGCATATTATGGTAATCTCGGACAATTACTGGAAAAGAACAAAAATAATTCGTTCTATATGATTGATGTACTGGGCACAATTTCCTATCTTGAAGCTTTAAAAAAATTGTCCAAATTAAATTTTCAATGGATATTATTTGAAGATTTTTTGGAGTTTTCTGATATTATACGTGCATGGCACTTGGCACAAAGAAGAAAAACTGAGGAAACAATCGACATATTTTTTTTAGGACACGAAATTTCCGATCTGCTCAATGAAGAATATGCAAGGGATAGATACAGTAATCGGGCCGAACAGTGTGCTCTCTATTATTTCGCTGCACGAAGAATGGCACGGCAATTTTCAGTAAAAACATTCATCTACACTTTTGAAAATCACATCTGGGAAAAGATGACAATTGAAGGAATTCGTGAATCTTCACCTCATACAAAGATAGTTGGATACGCTCATACAAGAGTGGATAAAATGTATTTGTGCTATTCTCTATCTCTACATGAAAAAAATTTGATTCCAATTCCAGATGTTATTCTCGTTAATGGTCCTCAAGTGAAGAAAATTCTTCTTGAATCCGGTTTTGAAGACACTGATATTCAGATAATTGGATCCTTACGATACGGGAATTTGAAGATTATAAATAAAAGGCAAAAGTCCGAAAGGAAATCCGAAATCCTCGTAGTATTATCTGGGGATTTAGATAGATCTCTGGAGATGATTTTTAAATGTGTGAATGCATTCAGTGGCACCAAGGGTTTATCAATTACTTTTAAACCTCACCCGGTTATGAACCCTGAAAGTATGATCAAACCTGCTGAAAATCTACCGAAAATATTCTGTTTCTCATCAAAACCAATAAGCACCTTATTTGAAACAACAAATCTTGTGATTTATAGTGATTCAACCGCTTCGGTTGAAGCAGCATCTCTGGGTATCCCGTTGCTTCACATCAAATCAGATTTTTCCATTGATATGAATATTTTCGAAGATGTTAAACTCATACCCTCAGTGAGCTCCCCGCAGCAGATACGAATTCAATCACTCAAAATCCTAGATGGCGAATATCCATCATTTGAAGAGATTCAAATGTATGTTAAACAAATTTTCTCTCGTGTCGATGAGCAAAAGATAATGGAGATTATTTGTTAAATTGGGGAATCATGGTTTTATTGGAATTGTTAATATGAATGATTTATTATCTGAATTTGATCTCTTTACTATTCGTTCAACAAACCCATGTGCATTGTCGAGATGTATAATAATTATTCCTGTAATGTCCTAAACTGTTTCCCATCAATTTTAGCTTCGGCTAACTTGAAGGTTTCATCAACTCACTAACCAAAAAAGCAACGAAGCTTCTCATTCTTTCGGGTCGCCGGAATATTCTCAAAAATCCTGACCGGTATCAGGATTGGATTTAGCATCATTTCTCCGCAGCAGTACGGTCATCCGGTTCGCAGGGAAATTCAAAGGAGCAGAGTGTCCTTATCCCGATTTGCTCTTTCATCTAGTTTAGCTACAGACACTATGCAGTCTGATATTTGAACATCTATTCAAATACGCTAAAAAACTCGATGAGAATGCATATAAATTTTTAAAATCAAGTTTATTGCATGGAAATTCTTTTAATAAATGTTCCTTCCCGACGAGGTAGGGGTGGCATGATGGTACCTCTGGGTTTATTATATGTCGGGGGGATCATTGAACGGAGCGGGCACTCCGTAAAAATTTTTGATCCATACAGCAGAGACCCCGAACTTGTTGCATTTGATCACGGGGAATACTCTCAAATAACTGAAATAATCGAATCATATCGTCCAAAAATTATTGGTTTTGGTGGAGTTGCATCCTCATACGGACGGACAAAAAAATTATCTGAGTATATCCATAAGAATTTCCCAAATATATTCCAGATTGCCGGGGGTGCTCTATCCTCAACCTATGAATTGCTATTGACAAAAACAAAGGTAAATCTTGTTTTTCATGGTGAAACTGAAACTACCTTTCCCCAATTTTTAGAAAAATTTGAAAAGAATAATCCTTTGGAAGATATCAATGGCATTTCCTTTAGGAAAGGAGATATAGTAGTAAAAAACCCCCTTGCACCGCAGATTGAGAATCTTGACACAATTCCATTTCCATCGTATCATCTGGTCAAACTTGAAGATTATTTTATATCATTACTTGAGGTTATGAATTGTTTTAAAAGTGATGTAAGTAGCGATTTTAATTATGCAAATATAAATGAAATCCTATCATCTGATGGATTGCTTATGCCAATAATGAGTTCTCGGGGTTGTACAAATAAATGCAGCTTTTGTTACCGACATATGAAAGGCTATAGACAACATAGTGTAGATTATGTAGTCAAACATATAAAATTCTTAAAATCTCAATATAAAATTCGGGGATTTGATTTTGCTGAAGAGTTATTCAATTTTGATAAAAAATGGGTTTTGGATTTCTGTGATGCAATAGAACAGGAAAATCTTGATATCTATTACCGGGTTCTTGGTGCACGTGTTGACCGGATAGATAAGGAAATGCTACAGCGACTGAAAGACACTGGTTGTGTTTATATCGCATATGGGCAGGAGTCAGGTTCTGAAACAATCCTTAAAGAATATAAAAAGGGAGTATCCCCCCAAAAAAATAAGGAGATTACCTGTTTATCAAAAGAGTGCGGATTAATCTGTCCGGTCCAGATTGTAATTGGATCCCCTGGAGAAACGCAAAAAACCATCAATGAAACTATTCAATTTTTAATTGATGTAAATGCAGGCTATCCATCACTCAATTACCTTTTGCCATTTCCAGAAACACCTATCTGGGAGTATGTTAAAGAAAACAATTTAATCCCAGATACAGAAGGCTATCTTGACGAAGTCGCAGAATGTGGCGGATCACCAATAGTAAACCTGACGTCTATTCCCGATCATATATGGATGAACTGGGGCGCCGAGATTCAATATGAACTAAAACTGAATAACTATCGGAGAAATGGAAAAATTTTACATTATGTAATATTATATCCTCTTATAAAAATCCTCAATTTCACTCGTCCGTACATCCCTAAAAAGGTAATAACGTCCTTAATAAAAATAAGACACTAAATCAGGAATAACTGGTTCCGTGGCAACCAGATCATTTTTTCATGCAAATATCGTTTTTGTGAATTTATAATTGGGATGACGATACCGATCTTTATATCTCAAATGTAGGTTGTCAATTAGAACCAGACTTCCCAGAATTTAAGCACATTAGATGAAGAGTAGATCCGGGCCGACAAAGAAACACTCGGCAGGTTTATTCTTGCAACTAATGATTGTTCACTCGCACCGGAATACACACACGATTTCTACAAACAGCAAAGCCATGTCGAACGAATGTTCCGGCTTCTGAAAGACCGTTGTTTTTGGATTTCTGAAGTGTACTTAAAAAAGCTGGAAAGGATAGAGGCACAGTTTTTGGTTATGGTACCTCCCTTGCTGGGATACACTGTCTTGGAATATCTGATCAGGATACTCATGAAAGAACGGGGAATGTTTATTCCGAACCAAATCAGGAAACCTATTCAGATTCGTTTCCTGAAATGGATCTTTACGAAAGTCGTCGGAGTTACGGTTGTGTCTGCTGATATCGATGGTACAATACATTAGCAAATTTCACACGTCAACGAGTAGGTAGATAAAATTGTTAGGAACTTAGGGCTGGGTTGTAAGAATTGTTATGCATGAGAGATAGATCTGCAGAATGCAGGATTTACAGTTTCATGGCAAAATTTTGAAGAGTGATTCAATTTAGAAATTTTTTTTCAACGATTCACACCAGAGTTGAAGAATTTTTTTCAGGGAAAAATAAACCCATAATTCTTCAAAGTATTTTTAAAATCTCCTCATGTGAGGGATAATTGATCAACACCGCTCTCTTCTTTCCAAAATACACAAACATACTTCCTGCTGCAGCTGCAGATGCCCCACCCTCATGAAGTGCACAACTAAAATCCTCCATTGTTCCGGCACCCCCCAGTGCTATTACCGGAATCTGGACTGATGACGATACCTCCTTGATAAGTGGAATATCGTAACCGGTCATAGTTCCATCGCGGTCTATGGAGTTGAGAAGGATCTCTCCTGCACCCGCCCTCTCCATACGTATTGCGCATTTTACTGGCCCAGTACCGAGGGGGACTTCTCCGCCATTTGAATAAACTTCATACGAACCATCGTTTGTTCCCTTCACATCAATGGAGGCGACAATACTCTGACTCCCGAATTCTGACGAAGCCTGTCGAATGAAATCCGGATTCGTTACCCCGCCGGTATTGATGCAGACCTTCTCGACTCCCGATTTAAACAACTGGTCTACGTCTATCAGGGATTTTACGCCCCCGCCATAGGTAATCGGCATACAGCTCTCATCGGAGATTTTTGAAATCAGGGAGAATGGGATCCTGTTCTTTGAGCACGGGGCTCCGGAAGCATCCCGTCGAGATGCCATGATGTCGACAATCACCAGTTCATCCACTTCGTAATCATTGAAAATTTTTATCGCATAGATTGGTTCGCCGATGTGGCGGGGATTATTGAACTGGATTGTTTTCACAAGAAGCCCGTCTTTTAAAAGAAGGCAGGGAATAATTCTTTTCTGGAGCATGGAATGATCCTCAGTTCCTGATAAAATTTTTTAATAGCTGAATACCTTGCTTATGACTTTTTTCCGGATGAAACTGAACCCCG
>JBAZQT010000004.1:0-63540 GCA_041645055.1 Methanoregula sp.
ACTTCTTTTCCATCGTACTGGGCGACATCCCGAACAACTCTTGGAAGGCGGTTAAAGATATGATTTAAGGGAATCATGCGGATGTTCATCATCAGGTTCTGAAGATCCGATACCGAACGCTCTACCATCCCGATGGCTTCATCCATCTCCTTGATTTTGTTCTGTTCGGCGATCTGTTTGAGCCTGCCGCGATTAATGACAAGATCCTCGACGAGATTCATAATATGGTCGAGCTGGGTGATATCAACCCTGAGGTTCTTTATTTCCCGGGTCTTATCTGCACTTCCGGATTGCGGTTTTGAATCGGCTTTTTCAGGTTTTGCATTATTGGATACTTCTGTTGGAGGGGCAGGCTCTTCTTTTGCAACAGGTACAATTTCTACGGATGCTATATCTGTTCCGGCTGCAGCGGTTTTCAATGCATCTTCGCCCACATCGCTGGCGATTTTCAGCACCAGAGTGCCATCGAAATTGCCTTCATCTATAGCCTCACGTGATGGATTGAATGACAGGATGGTTCCTAGGGATTCAAGATTTCCAATGGCAAGCATTGCCCGGATATCTTTCATGACACAGTCATCAGCAACTTTTATTGTTATGGAATAACGCGGGCGATCCGTATCATCAACTGTTTCTGTTATCTTTTCTACGGAAAGTTTACTTTGTGCGGCAGCGGGTTTGGAGCCTTCCTCAATTGGCTTTCCGGTATTTTTAGAAAGCCATTGTTTCAAGGCTTTTACCTGTTCATCAGGATTGATCGATGACGAATCTCCCCCACCTTCCACATCATCCATCATCAACTCAATAACATCAGAACACGCTAAGAGGAGGTTGTTGAGTTCTGCGGTAACAACCGCACTCCCACTGCGTACCATCTGGAATACATCTTCCATAGTATGGCAGAGTCTTTCCATTTCCATAAAGCCCATGGAGGCCGATGCTCCTTTGAGGGTGTGAATCGAACGGAATATCTCATCAACAGCAGTCTGGCTTCCCTCTTTTTCCAGAATCAACATATTCCGTACCAGATTCTCGTGATTTTCACGGGATTCTGCAACAAACAGGGATCGGTATGCTTCAAATTCAGACATCTATGCCCTCCATAGCATGTACTGCCTTCTCAATCTCTTTTGCAAGCTTTTTTAGCGGCAGGATCTGGTCTGCTGCATTATGCTTGATGACAGATCGAGCCATGCCATAGACCAGGCAGTCTTTCTCATCACACACAAGGTTTTTACCCCCGGCCTGTTTTATCACCAGAGCCCCTGCACCAGCATCGTTTCCCATACCGCTCAGGGTTACGGATACAATATTTTTTCCATATACCGTAACTGCAGATTCAAATGTTTTGTCAACAGCGGGTTTTACACCATGGAGTGGAGGGGAATTTGTGTGGATAATGCGCCCGGTTTTTTTATTGTTTCCTGATAATGCTCCGCTTATTACGGTATGAAACCCGGCTTTTGAGAGAAGAATCGTTCCGGTCAGGATGGAATCACCCGTTTCTGTTTCTTTGACCGGAATTTGGGATATGCGGTTAAACCGTTCTGCAAGGGGTTTTGTAAATCCAGGAGGCATATGTTGAGTGACAATTATCCCTGCCGGAAGATCCGCAGGAAGTTCAGCCAGAAGCGTATCGAGCATGGGTGGACCCCCGGCAGATGATCCAATGAGGACCACTCTGTCAGCGGGTTTGGTACTAACTGGTTCTTTTCTGGTAATCACCGATTTTGGATGCAGGGAAATGAGATGTTTGACTTTTTCTACAAGTTCCTGACTGATATCACGCACATGGGGAATATCCTTTGGCTTGAGCATGAAATCGTCAGCACCAAGCTGTATTGCCTGAGTAGTAAGTTCAGCACCTTCTGAAGTGAGTGTGCTCAACATCAGGATTTTTGGGCGTTTTGATTGTTTCTGAAGTTCTTTTAATACTTCAATCCCGGTCATCACAGGCATTTCAATGTCGAGAGTTATTAAATCAGGAGAGAGACTCTGGATCTTCTCTAATGCCTCAACGCCATTTGTTGCAGTTCCCACTATTTCTATGGATTTATCCTGTGTCAGCATATCCCTGATGATTGTCCGCATGAATACGGAATCATCTACGATAAGTACCTTAATCATAATCAGGACGCCAGTACGTTTTTGACTTCCTCAAGAACCTTGGGTGCCTGGAACGGTTTTACGATATATCCTTTTGCTCCGCTTTTTATCGCGAGTTTGACCATTTGTTCCTGGCCAACAGCAGTACACATAATAATCTTTGCATTAGGATCAATCGCCTTGATGCCCTTTAATGCCTCAATGCCGTTCATTTTTGGCATCACAACATCCATAGTGACGAGATCTGGTTTCAATTCCTGGTATTTTGCTATCGCTTCTTCGCCATCCCCAGCTTCACCGGCAATCGAATGTCCACCGGTAAACAGAATATTTTTTATAAGGGTTCGCATGAAGAGCGTATCATCCACGATCAAAATCTTTCCCATTGACGATCAAATTACAGTTAGTGAGATGATTGCATATAGAAGTATTGGTGAAAAAACAGGGTAAATTAAGAAAATTGGGAAAATTTCATGTATCATTGGTAAAAAAAGGTGTGTTTTACCGGTAAAAAAATTGATTTTTATGAACGAATAATCTCTGGTTTTTTGTAATATAATTGAGAAATTATTTTTTATGGATCTTAACTTTAGGGAACTCGGCCTTTTCATCAATTCATGATTCTAAACCTCTGATATCGGTCAGGATAATCCCCCAAATTTTTTCATCGAATCTGTGAAATTGACCTATATAACCAGCCAGCATGATTGAAAAAAAAGTGTCACGGTTTTTTATGAACACTACTTAGAAAATTTTATGAAAGATTTACTCATCGACTTTGCATTTTTTTAACTGATGAACTATAGGAGAAAAATTAATTTGTTTGCGATTTGGTAGCATCGGTAATATAACGAACCCCTTTGGGAGTGAGCTGGATCTCTCGTCTGATAATAACAACTTCTCCAATCCCCAATGATAATATTTTATCATAGATCTGGTCTAGTTGTTTGTGAGGGATGTTTAACATATTCTCTATAGCATGGGAGTCCATTCCTGAATATACGAGCATGGCAACCTGCTGGTCAATACCGTCCAACTCGGTTCCTTTCATATCCATGCTTTTTGTAGTATCTTTTAGGAAATTAAAGAGGACCTGCAGGGTTGAAAGCGGGCAGAGCACAAGACTTGAAACCACTTCGGCGGCATCGAGATAATCGATTCTTATAACATCAGTAGGCTTTCCCTGAACATCCCGTTTTGTGAGCTCTATTGCTGCAACTTCGCTGAGAGGAACACAGATCTGTTTTACTGCACCGACAAACCAAATGCCGCTCTTGACAACTACGACACTGCCTTTCTCCCATTGGGCTTCCTTAATCATTACTCCTCCGCGAATGGCAGGGGACATGAAATATGCCATCAGCCGGTAGGCATTGCAGACCGGAAGGATATGTATTTTTAAAAACTGGAGAACTTTTTCAACGGAAAGGATTTTATAGACGGTTTCAACGTCTGTTTTTACCGTAACAATAAGGATGTTTTTCTTTTCGGAAACATCTAATACAGATTTAAAAAGAATCTCTTTATTTATTGGAGCCGGCAAAACCATACGATCTTCACCAACACTTAGTTTAGTGACGATCCATTCCTTGTTGAATTCAATTTTTACCGGTACTTCCTTCATGAGGCCTCAATTTTTTTCTTTTTTGTTGGAATTAAATATCCATATTCTTATATGCAGTGCTATGGCTTATTTTATTCCCTCGGTGGGAGAAGATTTCTTTTTCTGGGTCTCCTTCATAGCATTCATTCTTGTATATACGTCGGAAAGTTCGCTTTCAATCTCACTGGCAGGGGCTTTAAAATCTTTTAATTCACGAAGGAGGGCAAGGTTTTTCTCTTTCTTGACCGATTTTACCTCAGAAGCAAGTGAACTTAATAGATCTGCATCACTTGCTCCTGCTCCCCCGGAGAATGCTGCCATCTCAGATTGGGTTGAGATCTGATCCTCTTGAACTGCATCCTTCGGAGCATCAGAATTTATCCAGTCTGTTTTTACCTGATCTTTACCGGTTTCAGGAGGTGTAACATTGATTACTGGAGCCGGTTCAGAGGGGGGTGCGGGGGATGGTTGGGGTATTTCTCCCATATCATCATCAATATCAACATCATCCAGGCTCAGGTTTTCGAGATCTGCAAAGTCACTATCAATATCTTCACCGCCTTCAAGACCACTGAACTCTTCAAGTCCCTCGGCATTATCCCTGAGAATGTTTCCTGCTTCTCCGTCAAGATCGAGCGAGGGTAAGGGGATGTCGGGTTCATTCATCTCAAGGGAACCTGTATCCGGAAATGCATTGGAAGAACCATCATCAATTCCCGGCATTGATACCGGGGATTCAAGTTCATCGAGGGAATCTAACAGACCTGAATCAAATTCATCCTCAGACAGGGACAAGAAAGGATCCTGATCTTTTGTCGGACCAACAGCAGTGGTTCCTGCACCACTTGACGGTAATTGAACGGAGCTTTTTCCTGCATTCCCGGTATTATCCAGTGTAGGACTTTTCTCAATTTTTTCACGGACAGTTCTGTCAAGCTGCTTATTGATGTCATCAACCTTTTTTCCGGACTTACCGCGTGCTTTTAGCACTGTTCCCAATGATTTGATAGAGGATACAAACGAAGTAAGATGAAGACCAATACTCGATTTCTTACCCGATCCTTTCACGGGTTGTTTTGTCTCTGCCTTTGCCGGTTGTGTTTTATCTTTCTGCCCGGGTGTAGTTTTTTTAGAGAATTTAATCCCACTGAATTTTTTGAATATACCAAAATTTTTTAAATTTGCCGGTTTTAAATTTTTCAGTTTGGTTTTAATTTCTGTAACTGTGATTGCACCGAGAATTATGAGAATTAAAAAGCCAACGATTAGAATAATTGGAAACAGGAGGGTGAGTGGGATATCAAAAAGGATCAGGATAGATCCGGTGATAACAATAACTGCAAATAGTATTGGCCTGCGGAGACTCTCTTTCATGGCAAATCTCTTATTTTACTGCTGATCCCATATGCTGGAGTGCTTCAGGGCTGAAGAATAAACTCACTGCAAACGGGGCAACGAGCAATACGAATCCTGTACATGTACAGAATATTGCTGTGTAGAAATAATACATATACCGATCCCCTCCCCCTACGATCCGTGCAGCAAAGATATTGGATATAGTGATGATGGTTAAAATAATTACGACAAAGGTCATCATCTCCTTTTCAGGAAAATTAGTAAGCATGGTCATCCCGCCCATAGCAGAACCCCCGGCTCCGCTTACTGCTCCTGCCGCCCCACCAGATGCGGTAACCGATGACTGCTGGAATTGCGTCATCATTTTCGATACGGAGCTGGTCAGGACAACCATGATCTGGTAGAGTCCGACAAAAATCCCAATCATTGCTATATGCATGGGAATAAGGAGCACAAAAAAACTTTTTGCGTGCATGTCTTTTTTCTCGCGCAGAAGTGTCTGTTCAAGAACTGAGGATCCCACTACCTTACCTATTGGTTCTGCCGGCCCCCCTAGTGTGACGGTATCCAGATAGATATTTAAATATTTGTAAATCAGGTTGCTTCCTGACTCGCCAATGAATTTATCCCAGATCTGTTTATTATCGAGTCCCAGATTCATTTTAGAATAAACAGAATCTACAAGATTCTCTATAGCGGGGAGTGATTTGCGGTCAATGGTTCCCAGTGCTGTTACTGCTGTAGTGCCCTGCCCTCCCATGATAGCCCCGAGGCTGCTGATGAATGTTGAAAAATCTGCATCCCGAAGAGTAATATTGGCATCATCAATAAAACCGATGATTCCAAGCGGTGCCATGAGAATTCCTACGAGAAGAAAAATTAAACCTGCGTGAATGCCGAGCAGCACAAGAATGACAACAGCGATGATGGTGAGTGGTACTATGATCCTTTCCATTGCATGGATAGTATCCTGTTCTTTCGATGCACGGGTCATCAGACCATGGGTTTTTGGATCATCCGGAACCGATGTATACATGAGCACATTACCAGCGAGAGAAATGGCGAAAATAATTCCATAAGCGACATTTAATGTGCTCTGAATTCCTGATGGAGCATAGATAGCAATCGAGATCATCATGACCACTGCTATGACCGTTCCTGAGAGGAGCATGGCAATATAGGCGTCACCCCATTTCTTGAGCATCTCGAGTCCTTGCTCCACCTGGCTCCGGTACACGGCTCGCACGGTTGAAAGTTCGTTATTCAAGAAATCCTCGTCGGGGACACCGGATTCAATAGCATTTGAATACCGGTTGAGCATACTCTTGAGAATGGTATTATTTACGCGTTCGGCTACGATGCTTAACGACTCAGCATAACTAAACCCCCATTTCTTTGCGAAAGTATCAACTTTTTCGATATATATTGCAGATATGTACTCCTTTCTGTTGGCAGCAAAGGTAAAAATTTCAGGGCGGGTGGCATTGGCAAGACCAAGTGATGCCATGTAGGTTATCATAAAGAGCAGGTCTGCTCCCATCTTTTTGGCTTCGGTAAGCTGATTGAATTTAATTTTCAGGTCTTCAACAGTTGATGCGAAAGGGATTACTCTTTTTGCCTTAGCATCTTTATTGTCTTTTGAAGGATCAGCCATATCAGGAACCAATCTGCAGGAGTCCCTGTTTCTTGATCTTGGTCATCATGTGGAATAGATCCCAGAACTTGGTGTATCCGGCCTTATGCAAACGCTCAAGAATTTTTGCACGTTTTTCTACTTCAAGGTAGATTTCTGCCTTTCTGCTGTCGGGGATACCCAGCATAGTGGCAATCTTATTTTCGAGCAGGAAAGAGCTGCCTTTCCCGCTCCAGGTAAATGTATCTGAAACGGGTTCCCAGCTGAACATTTCTACGAATGTAAACCCTTGAGTTTCAGGATTGAACCCCACAAGTTCATTACAACTGATCATCCTTCGCACCAGTGAACCGTCCGGGCGCTTGACGGCACTCTGGATGACAACGAGGTTTAAGTTATCAACATACGTCCGGGGAATATTGATCGGATCACCACAGAGACGCTGGATAAGTTTCTCCACAGATGCTGCGTGGAAGGTACTCATCACAGGGTGACCGGTCTGCATTGCACCAAATGCCACGGCTCCCTCTTCTCCACGAATCTCACCAACGAGGATCTGGTTAGGGCGCTGACGCAGGGCGGCCTTGAGCAAATCGAACATGGTCACTTCTCCGCCCGTTCCACCTCCCGATCCTTTACCTTTTGCAAGTGCCACTTCCCTGATCCAGTTCCTGTGTGGCACGTTGAGTTCCGGTGTATCTTCTATAGTGATGATCTTATTCTCTGGGGGTATGAATCCCGTAATTGCATTTAAAAGTGTTGTTTTCCCGCTTGCCGTTTCCCCGCTGACGAATAGTGACATTCCATACTCCGCACAGATCCAGAGATACGCAGCTGACAGGTAGTCAAGACCATTACTTTCAATGATATTAAGAATGGAGAGGGGGACATCATTCACTTTACGGATGGAAAAGTTGCTCCCGTGGCGACTGATGGCAGTTCCGTACACAATATTGATACGGGAACCATCTGGCAGTGTGGCATCAACAATAGGACTACGGTATGTGATTGGGCGCTTGATCTTTTCTGCCATCTTGACCACAAATTCATCAAGCTCACTTGATACTGTGAATTCAATGACGGATTTGAGACCTTTGAAAATCTTGTGCTCAATGAAGATCGGTCCGACACCATCACAAGAAATATCTTCGATATATGAGTCAGAAAGGAAAGGTTTGAGCACACCCATATCGATTTTATCCCTTATGAGCAGGTATTCAATTGCCCGGTATTGTTCGATGGTGAGGATAACTTTTCCATCAGGGGTTTGAGGTACCTGGTGCTTCTTTTTGACTTTTTTCATTTTGTCCTTTGCAGTAAAGTCCGTATTTAAGAAAGTTGTAATTTTAGATTTCATACCCTGCTGTTTGACATCGCTACCGGTGAACTGGGAAAGTGCCACACCTTTTGGTATGATTACTGTAACAAGAGCCAGCATCTTTTTAATGACTTCTGATCGCTCCTTGTCGCTTATAGGATCTTCTTCAAGACCGTCAATCATATCGACAAGTTTGATTTCGATTACCGGCATCATCAGGTTCACGTTGTGTAGGAACGACGGTTCAATAGGGATGTAATAATTTCTTACATCATCTGGATCGGGAAGGATGTGGATAAAAGTAGTCTCATTGACCGGGTAGATGATATTGGGACTTTCCATCTTGCGGAGATCTTTTTTTAATTCTGATAAAAAAAGCGGGATCCCATATGTGTTTACCGGGAATGTATGAAGATATTCAAGCAGGTGTGGACTCGCTTTTACATACTCTTTGGCGTTAGCCGGGAGCATTTTATAAAGCGGGCTTGATTCGATATCATTATAAAAATCAACATCTGAATCAACCACTTCAGGTTTGTACGGAAGATTTACTGCAACCGTCAGGGTGCCCATATCAGACCCTCGCAAAGCTCATGGGGATGACTTTCATTCCATAACCCGGATGGACTTCAAAACTGACAAGGTTTCCGGTTGTTTTTCTTGCACCGCGAACCTTGTTCACTTCCATCACCATGACGAATTTATCCCCGACAAGGGCTTTTTTCATATTCAGGTGAGCATCAGAAATTGATCTTATCCGCACAAGAGTATCTTCTTCGAACGCATAAGTATGAAGTGTTACGAGGATGGTTTTTCCATGATCAACAAGTGATTTACAGTTTGTAAAGAAGGTGAGGATAGAGTCAGTCTCTGCGTATTCAGTAAATAAAGTAAGTGAATCAATGACAATTACCTGTGCTTTGCTTTCTTTGATATGTGATATCAGATGTGCGAGGATCCCGACCATGTCTTCTTTTTTCCACTCAAATCCGACAACGTGGAGAGGAAAGACTTTGATATATCCCCAGGCAAAATATTCTGATATATCGAGGCTCATAGACTCCATCTGTTTCAAAAAACTCTTGGTCGTACTTTCTGTAGTAAAAAGGTCAACAGAAAATCCCTGCTTCATTGCGCCCCAGATGATCTGCTGGGTCAATACACTCTTTCCGGTATCATTTTCCCCTTCAATCAAGGTCAGTGATTCAAGCGGGAGACCATCAGCGATCTTTTTATCCAGTTCACTGTTGCCTGTTGAAAGAATTCTCCGGTCTTCGCCACCCATCAGATCGGAAATGTTCGCCATGAAGATCACCTCCCTTTATTAATATCATATTGTTGTTGAATCATATACTCCATTGCCTGTTACTACTCGAATAGAATTGTAAGAAGGATCCCATAATGTAAATGTTGCATTTATTACCATCGTTTTGTCTGGATCCAACTGATTTTGTATCCCATTGCCAGAAATACTGTAACACCATGTCTCATGTGTATTACAATCGTTGTTAGGTGTTAAGTATTGATAATCTATTGATCCGCTGGCATTATAGACAAAAATATCCATGTGTGAAAAATCACGGATTACTTCAGATCCTATATTGTTCATAGTGATATTGAATCTAACTGTATTCGTTGAGGTATCGACACCGTATACAGGATTCATGATTTTAAAATCCGTTCTCAACCGGATTTCCTGTTGTAAAGTAATATCTTTTTGTGCGTTTGTTACAACCTCCGCAGATGTGAGCACACTCCCGACAAGTACGTATGCCACAATAACTAGCAACATCACTCCGATCGCTGCTCCAATAATTTCAGCAACCGCCATGACTAATCAGCTCGCCGTAAATTCAGTCGAGCGCCAAATGCCGTTTGGAAGGATAAACTGGAAATCAACTTTATCCCCCGATGAGATAACACCCACCGTACCTAAAGTATTTACTTTGACATGAAGTGTCTCACTATTATCCCAGAAAGTGGGATTTGTGTTATCGGCAGGGAGGATTTCTGCAGTCCATTTTCCTACAGCTGGTGGATCACTGTAAGTTGCTTGATATGTGAGCCGATTGCCAACACTAGATCCGCAAAAAACCTCTGCTGTGCTGATTTCTCCGAGTGATATTCGCTGGCTTCCAATATTTTTTAGGTATATATCGGCAATACCGGGGGTAACGGCAGGAGTCGCAAAAGTTGCAACAATCTTAAAATCCGTACGGAGTCTTGTGTCTGCGTCATGTGTGGACGACTGGAATGTTCCCGCAGTAGTATAAATGACAGGGTATATTGCATTAACAAGTACTGCCGTTGCAACTACTGCGGTAATCAGAAAAATCGCGGTGGTGATTGTCTCTGCAGACATTTATCAGATCCTGTCCGGAAGGTTCATCCAATCCTCATCATTCTCTTTGTTTTTTGATGGGGAAGTCCGTTGTCTCAATGAGACCGTTGAAATATTCATTTTTGCATCGCTGGATTTTTCCTTTACCGGTAGATCCTGTTGGCGCTGCTCCATCATTACTTCGATCATATCCCGATCAAGAGAAGTATCTGTTGGGGATAGTATACGGTTCAATGCGTAGAGCTCAGCAACGAATTCATCAGGGCCCACTTCGTGTTCCTCGCCAAGATTTGCTGGCATAAGGCGTGAGATCTCCCGGATTTCATCACAGGAATCTTTGGTGATATATCCCATTGCCTGGTAGGATCCCAGTATGATTTCGAGACGGTCATGTCCGAACTTTTTTACTGCCTGGGTTGTCCACTTGAAGAGTTTATACACTTTCTGGAGACGAAGTTTCTCGTTTATCGGAGCTGCCATAGGCATCGCTGTTTTTGCAGACAAACTTGAGGGAAGTTGTGGAACATTGATCTGATTTCTTAAGGCAGCAAGCATCTGCTCATCCAGTATCTTTCGTTCGGTATCCTGTTGCGTCATTGGAGAGGGAGCCTTATCAGATTCTTTTGGATGTTCATCCTTTAATTTTTCTGTCTCATTTTTCGATTTAGCAGTAGCGTCAATCTGCGATTCACGAGCATCAAGGGCGGCTTCTCGTGCTTCGAGGGCTGACTGTTTTGCATCATCTGCATCTGAAGATGATGTCTGACCTGGTGTTCCAGCAGCTATTGCAGTAAGGGTGAATGGATTTTCGAGTTCATTCATCCGTTCACGGATGTCCATAAGGAGACGTTTAATGGAAGTTTTTATCAGATCGACTTCCCGTTCGAGGTTCTGGAGCTTGACCTCCGGGTCATCCTCTGATGCGGCAGTGATGATATGGTCTACCTGCGACTGGTTTACCGCCATAGTATATCTATGCGATATATTACATTAGTTATTAATAAACATTCTTACCTATAAAGCGGGGTATATCGGGATTGGTGTCTGATTTTGGGAATTTTATGCCAAGTATTTTGGATTAGCTAGAGTGATCGTTCATTTTTTATTGCATTTGGATTTGTATAAATTATTTAAGACCCCCCTTCAATTTTTTTCGCTGGACTTTTTGGGGACTTTTAATATTGATTCAACCCTAAAAATGAATGTTATGTTGCGATAAAGTTTGATCCCATTAATTTAAGCTCAATTCCAAATATGGGTAAAAAATCTAGTGCAGAACAATTCTTTACAGGATTCCCTCAAAATTCGTAGATATCAGCCACATTAACTCTTTCATTGGGAGAAATCCAGAATAAAAAGTCTACTTGTGTTATCGGTTAAAAAAAAGTGTTGAAGCGATAGATAATAACTCCACAAAATTTTTGTTGTGTCTTGATGAGAAATTCTAGGGTAATTTTTGTTAATCACGCAACAAGATCTTTTTTTTATCTTTGCCTAGGCACCGATAAAACAAAGCAATTCTGCAGGGATCTAAAGAATCCCCAATATACCGTTATTCTCAATAGTAAAACCTGATGTCAGAAAAGATGATCTTTTTGGAGCCTTAAATGGGCTCGGATTGTCTACCCAGCGCACCCATTTTCTGGTTCATATGGTTTGGTTTCAACTTCTCAAAAATATCATTTAAATCGCATATTTTCAAAAAATAAGCGTTTTAAAGAGAATAAAATCTGTTGAAATAGCGGGTTTCCTATTGTCACTTTTTTCGACAGATAATATTAACGCGATTTTTTGAGAGAAACTGCCTGCAAATCCCCTTGGTTGCCCTTGTTCGCGATCATGTCGGAGAATTATGGTAATATTGGTGGTATTCTCGGGATTTTTGAGTTAGAATCGGTTTTTAGAGGATTTACGGATTCAGCAAAAAACGGCCCTGAATCTTGCCACCATATGCAAACATGAAAAGAATTCAGAACGGATTTTCAGATTATGTTTTGTTAACCTTTTTCAAATGTCTGATCAGTGACAAAAGCACTCATAGTCGTTTTTAAATATTTTCAGGTTTTTCTTCTGACGACAAACATGATTATTTCTTTACTGATTACACTTGAAAAAGTCTAGGATTATTTGTTGAGCCAGTAGTTTTGTATCTTTTCAAGACTTTTTTCAATAGGACAATTGGGTTTCCAGCCAGTAGTATTATGAAGTTTATCATAACTTCCAATAAGTACCGGATTGTCGATGGGGCGGAGAAGATCGAGATTCTGTTCTACAACAACAGGAACGTGGGCAAATTCCGAAAGGGAATTTACAATATTGAGTATGGAATGTCCTTCGCCACTGCATACATTGTATACTTCTCCGGTGACCCCTTTTTCGAGTATAGTATCATATGCCCGGATAACATCATCAATATCAATAAAATCCCGGATAATCGATCCAGCCCCGATTTTAATAATCGGTTTTTTGTGCTGAATTGCAATTTCTGCAAATTGTTTAGCAATGGAGCTCACCACAAACTGATCGCTCTGTCCAGGTCCGATATGATTGAAGGAACGCGTACAACAAATATTGAGATGATATCCCTTTGCATAAATCTGTGCAAGATGTTCTTCGGATACTCGTGCGACGGCATATGGATTCGCTGGGGCGACATGTTTTTTTTCGGTAAGGGGAAGATCGCTTTCTTTAACAATACCATATTCTTCTGAAGAACCGACCGATAAAATCTTAGTTTTAAGACCATGGATCCTCACGGCTTCAACAATATTTAGGAATGCATTAGTATTATTGAGAAAAGATGCCAGAGGTTCTCTCCAGCTTTGAGAAACGGAACTAAACGATGCCAGGTGAAGAATATAATCAGGTTGGATTTCGTTGATTATCACATTAATTTTTTTTGCATCGAGTAAATCACTTTGATGAAAAGTAATTGTATCCATGACAGTATTGCGGTTCTCGATAAAATCCCATGCAGGTTTTGATCTGCTCAATCCATGAATTACATAATCCGGTTTTGTATTCACGAAGTATCGGGAAATATGCCCCCCGACAAAACCACTGATTCCGGTGATAAGTATTGATTTCATGGTACACAAACGATAATTTAATCGGGGATTCTTTTTTAAACGTATTAATAACGGCAATATCTATATGTGGTTAAGTTGTATTCCTGTATTCATAGAAATTATCTTCCATCTTATCGGTAAATGCCGATTACAAAACAGTGATTACTTAATTGCACCCTGCTATAAGTAAATTAATCGAAGGCTAATAGTAGATGAACTTATGAGAGTTAGTTATTGAAAGATAACTTGTTTCGAGTAATCACCAAACACTGCAATGTCAAAGGTTCTTATCAAAATTATCGAATGGAAACAAATTTATCCGGCAGTGATACAACGTGAACTTCAATCTGATTTTTGAACTTGCAAAACGCGATTTTACGGAGCGGTATTCTGGTTCGGCACTTGGGTTTATGTGGTCTTTTATCTACCCCTTAATCAATATCGTGATTTATATAATCATTTTTGGCAACCTGATGGGTGCACGGCTTCCGGGAGATACCTCCATCTGGGGTTATGGGGTATACCTTATATCGGGTCTGGTACCTTGGACGGCATTTACTAATACCGTAACTCGTGCATCCACTGTTTTTCTGGATAAAAAGAATATTATTGGAAAAATCCATGTTGATCTTCCCACTCTTCCACTGTTTATTGTGATCTCGGAAAGTGTTACCTTTGTAATCACGCTTGCGATCTTCTTTGTGATTCTTCTTATAACAAAAGTCCCCCTGTCGGGATATATTGTGTTCATCCCACTCATTTACGTTATCCAGCAGGTATTAGCTTACGCACTTGGATTTTTTCTTGCAATGTTTGTGGTCTTTTTACGCGATCTCAAGGAAGTTGTTACTATTGGTTTCATGGTTTGGTTCTGGTTCACACCGATTGTATATGTTTTTGATATTCTCCCCGCCTTCGCCAAACCGTTCCTGATGTGGAACCCGATGCTTGCGATTATATCTTCGTTTCACAACATATTTATTTACCAGAAATCGCCGTCGTTTTATTATCTCGCTCTTGTTCTCGTAGTGAGTCTAGTCTTGATTGTTGTGGATTATATAATATTCAAAAAACTTGAGAAAGATATCCGGGATTTTATTTAAATCTCAATACAGCAGATGACGTTCTCGATTTTCTTTAATTTTCTGCTTCGTGAATTTCTATCAGGTTTTTTAAATATCAACTCCTAGTTAATACAGAATGCATCCATAAAAAAGATATACCCAAAAGAAGTCATAACAAACTCAAATTAAGTGAAGAGAAATTAAAGGATAAGATACAACTCAACTTTGTAGTTATCATGAAAGCGATAATTCTTGCTGCTGGGAGAGGGTCCAGAATGGAGGAGGCGACAGAGGATAAACCAAAATGTCTCATTTCTTTTGCTGGAAAGACACTGCTTGAGTGGCAGATAAAAAATCTTAAATCTGCAGGTATATCACAAATCGGCATAGTTACTGGATATTGTGCAAAAGCGCTGAAATTTGAGGATTTGAATTATTTTGTGAATAATGAATGGAATTCCACAAATATGCTCTGTTCCATGTTATGCACACGGGAATGGCTGCAAAAAGAGACCTGCATTATATGTTATTCCGATATTTTGTACCCTTCTGTAATTATCTCTCGTCTTATAGTAGATACGAATGATATAGCGATAACATATGATGTCAACTGGATGCAACTATGGTCGAAACGATTTAAGGACCCGCTCCTTGACGCGGAGACTTTTCAGGTTGATGAGTCCGGATTTGTGACTGAAATCGGCAATAAGACCAAGATCCCCCAAAAGATCCAAGGTCAATATATGGGATTAATAAAAATAACTCCGATGGGCTTTAATAAGATTACTAGATTTCTAAATACACTGGAACCTGAAATAATCAGAAAAATGGATATGACAACCCTTCTGCGATTATTGATCCGGGAAGGTATACGTGTTCATGCAATTGCCGTCTGTGAACCATGGCTTGAATTTGATAATCCTCACGATATCGATGTGTATACTCTTCTTTTAAAAGAAAAATCTCTCGATTCTCTGTTCATTTAATCACAAAAGATTTTACCTCTGGGATGGTCATTATTTAATATTGTATGATTATCTGGCTCGTCGGTATGTCTGGTGCCGGTAAAACAACCCTCGGAAAAAAGGTTTATCAGATCTGGAAAAAAAAGGATCCTGCAACAATTTTTCTTGACGGGGATGAGGTCCGGAGAATTTTTCGACAGGATCAGGACATATCTGCATATTCTCTTGAGAGCAGGCGTGAAAATGCCCGGCGGATTCATGAGATCTGCCGCTGGCTTGATATCCAGGGGATAAATGTTGTCTGTTGTATCCTTGCGATATTTGATGATATTCTTGCGGAAAACCGGAGAACTTATTCCTCATATTTTGAAATATATGTTCATGTACCTTTTGAGATTCTGCAGAAAAGAGATAATAAAAACCTCTATGCTCCCGCAATTGCCGGTACAACAAAGAACGTTGTTGGGGTAGATATCCCGTTTCCCGAACCCAAAAACCCGGATATTGTGGTTGATAATAGTTCCAGTGCATTAAACCATTCGAATATTGCCCAGAAAATTCTGGAAAAAGCCGGGGTCACAACGGCATGAGTTCTGCGTACAGGTATACACATAGAAACCTGTTCGATCAGCCGGAGACTTACTTTTATTCAGAATATTCAGGTAAAGATTTTTTTCATCAATGGTTGCATGACCGGGACAAGTTTGAAGTGCCCCCGAAAAATTATTCTCCTGAACTACTTTTTAGTCCTCAGCAGGAATCTCCACAAGATTTGATGGAAATCCATACCCACATTTTTTTCGATACTGTTTACTGGCAATTATCTTCAGGAGAATTGGACAGCGAAAATCAAAAAAAAATTGATCTTGTTCTAAAACGGTTTGAGATCACCAAGTATGTTTTTAACAATTATTCCCCCGATATGCGGCTATTATCCGGCTCTTCGTATTTAGATCGGGATCTGTACCTGAAATTTGGTATCATAATTGAAGTCTTATTCACCAAAACGGGTTATATCCCATATCTGAATTCACTCTTGAAGATCATTGACATCTTATCATCCGATTATGAAAATTTTACAGACCCGCAAAAACTAGCCGGGTCTTTTCTTGCAAAAAGAGAGCGGGAGATCATACTGGGTCTCCTTAAGGAGCGTGAGATTGAACTATGAAACTGCCCGATGTTGTTCTTCTGGCGGGTTTTTCATCACGGGCACTTGTGTATTTCCAGCTTATGCGGGAGTGTGGGATGTTACCCTGCCATGTGATCCTTTTCGGCATCGAGGATTCTTACGTAGCTGGGAAAGATATCGGAAAAATCAAAAGGATTGTCGATGATCCGAGAATCAACCTTTCACTATCGCTGATAGATGAATGTAAAAATTCCGGGTGTCCGTATACTCATATAACGCAGAATTCCGTAAACTGTCCTGAAATTTTCGATGCCCTGACAAGATTAAAACCAGCTTTGGTAATTTATGCCGGGTATGGTTCACAGATAGTTGGAAAAACACTCCTTGCGGTTGCACCATTTCTTCATGTCCATGCAGGATGGCTCCCCGAAGAAAAAGGGAGTACTACCCTTTACTATTCCATTTTGAAGAACAGGTGCTGTTCTGCTTCTGCGATACTCTTGTCATCCGACCTTGATGGAGGGCCGATCCTTGCAAGAGAACGCTATCCCATCCCCAGACCAGAAATCGAGATCGATCATTATTACGACAGTTATATACGGGCAGATCTGCTCGTTCGGGTATTACAGGACTATTATGTATCCGGGAAATTACCAGATCCGATTGACCCGACAGAAAACGAAACGATGTATTATGTCATACATCCAATACTCAAGCATATCGCAATTCTGTCTCTTGATAAAAACTTCTGTTAGGAATCATGATTATCGCCGGTAATTTTCAAACAAAAGCGGAGAATCTGGCAAGGATCCGCGGAAAACTAAAAACCGCCAGAGTGCTGGATCTGATATTCTTTACTGCCAAGGAATGGAACGATGCCCCGGAGAATATCATATCAAAAATTCAGACATATTTCAAGGAAGATTTATTAATCGTCCGGAGTAGTGCGATCGGTGAGGATAGCATAAGTTCCTCCAATGCCGGGAAATATACAAGCTGCCTTGGGATTAGAAGGACAGACTCAGATTTTCTTGCAGATAGTATAAACCGAGTCATCTCTTCGTTTCCCAGCAATCCTGAAAATCAGGTACTGGTCCAGCCGATGCTCACTTCTGTACAGGCATGTGGTGTCATGATGACCTGTAACTATCCTGATGGTGCACAATATTATGTTATAAATTATGATGACACGTCCGGTAAAACTGATGGCGTTACCAGTGGTACAGCGATAAATAAGACGGTGTATGTTCTCAGGTCAACTCCTCTGGATTTTGTTAAATCTCCCAGACTGCTGCGTATCCTCCTTATGGCAAAGGAACTTGAACATTTTTTTAAAAACGAATCGCTTGACATCGAATTTGCGGTGGATAATGATCACCAGCCTTATGTTTTCCAGGTCCGTCCGATAACGCTTCAGAGAAATGATGATCAGATCAACTCTGGTTTATTTGATGCACAACTATCAGCCATTTCAGATTTTGTAAAGGCCGGGTCTGCTCGGGACCATCGGGTGCTTGGAAAGAGGACAATTTACGGCATTATGCCGGATTGGAATCCCGCTGAGATGATTGGAAAAACCCCAGCCCGGCTCGCATATTCATTATACCGGCACCTCATCACAAGAAATGTCTGGGCAACAGCAAGAAACATGATGGGATATCGGGACCTTTCATCTGAAGATCTCATGATAATTCTTGCAGGTCACCCATATATAGACATTCGGAATAGTTTCAACTCGTTCCTGCCAAGTGATCTTGATGACAAAACTGGAGAGAAATTGGTAGATCTCTGGCTGGATCGTCTTGAGAAATATCCAGCCCTCCATGACAAGGTAGAGTTTGCGATCGTTACAACATGCTATGATTTTTCATTTCGCAAAAAAATTCACGAAAGATATTGTGACGCACTTTCTGAAGAGGTACTGTCAGATTATGAGATGAGACTTCGTAACCTGACAATTAATTGTCTGAATCTGTCAAATGAAGGTACACTCGGACAAGCCCTATCTTGTGTCAGGGATCTGGACATACTCCAGCAGAGACGGAAGATTGTAAATTGTGATGAAACTACGGAAAATGTTCTCGGATATATTAGAGACCTGTTAAATGAATGTATTAATAGTGGTACAATTCCTTTTGCAGTAATTGCCCGCCATGCATTTATTGCTGAATCGCTCTTCCAGTCAGCGATTCAGTGTGGGGCAATATCTTCTGAAAGATTTAATGAGTTCAAACAGAGCGTTCCCCTTATAACGGCTGATTTTGCAGAGGATTACAGGAAAGTATTGAGTGGATCCCAAAAAAAAGAGATTTTCCTTAGCCGGTATGGCCATTTACGTCCAGGAACATATGATATCCTTTCGCTGAGATACGCCGATCGGAGGGAAATCTTCGATCAGGCAGGCAACATCCCTCACATTGACATTCAGAAAGGAACTTTCCATCTTACTGCTGATGAGGAAACACGGTTAAACAAGCTACTACTGTTAAATCAATTTTCAAGAATCACTTCTCTGGATCTTCTGCAATATACAAGAACTGCAATTTCCGGTAGGGAATATGCAAAATTTATTTTTTCAAGAAATATTTCTGATGTACTGGAACTACTTAAGATATGGGGGAAACATTTGGACTTGGGCGCCTATGATCTCGCCCATCTCGATATTGAGGATATTCTGTCTCTGCCGTCCACAACTCCCGCAGCATTGAAAGAATTGCTGAAACAGAAAGTTGCGGAAGGGAAAATCGAGTTCGATCTTGCCCGACGGTTACGACTTGGACATCTCATACGGGACGTTGGGGATCTGTACATCGTCCCCTTGTTGAAGTCATTACCGAATTTTTGTGGTTCCGGTTTAATATCAGGGCCGGTCTATCTCCTTGACTCAGGCTTTGATAAAAAAACTGAGCTCCGGAATAAAATCGTCTGTATCTTGTCTGCGGATCCGGGCTATGACTGGATATTTACCCAGGAGATTAAAGGTCTCATTACCCAATACGGTGGAATTAATTCTCATATGACAATACGGTGTGCGGAATATGGGATTCCGGCGGCAATCGGTTGTGGTGAACAATTATTTGAACGAATCCTAGACTTCGGTGGGGCAGAACTTGATTGTGATAAAAAAACAATCCGCCCGCTCATATTCCGGGGGAATTGAACGTGCTCCGAATTGGCCTCTCAACACGGATTATAACTGATAATGAGACTCATGAAAAACGTGATGCAATTTCACAGGACTGGTACTCGTTTTTACATTCGGCATTGCCCGGAGCCGAATGGATTCTTCTTCCAAACAGTGGTAAAGAGATCATTCCATACATTCGAAATCTCGGCATCAATGGATTTATCTTAACCGGAGGGAATGATCTCGGAACTGAACCTGACCGTGATGTAACTGAATTTGCCTTACTTGACTATGCCATCAAATATAACTTCCCACTTTTTGGTGTATGCAGAGGTCTTCAGATTATCAATGCCTTTTTTGGCGGGGAACTGGTTGGTTGTACCGAAAAACATTCGGGAAAACGGCATGTTGTCACTTTGGATAAACTGATCTCCAGTGCAATTACTCCGGAAAAACGTGAGGTCAACTCATTCCATAAATTCGGAGTGTCAAAAATGGATCTGCCAGGAAAAATCATTCCTTTCGCAGAATCTCCGGATGGTATTATCGAGGGTCTTTTGGTACCGAAAACCAGAGTTGCAGCGGTCATGTGGCATCCTGAACGTGAAAGCCAGTATTCGTATGAGGATCTTTGCCTGATTCGGCATTGTTTTTCCAAATGATCGTGTTTATCATCGTATCAACTGAATAATTGATAAGATAAAAATCATGTCGGTCGACTTTTTTTCCCCGGACAAAATCCAGATCTGTGTTATTGAATCACTCATACCCCGCTCTAGCAGTCATTTTCTTGTTCCCCTTCTTGATGGCCACCCGGAATTGATAGTCGGTTTTTCCCAATATTTCCCGGATATTGATAACCGGGAACATTTCTCATCGGAAAAACCGGAGGTTATTGCAAAATATGTGTTTTCCCAGTGGCAGAAGGAAATTCCCGACGAATATTCACTTGACTGTATTCCATTCTCGTACGAGCAATGGAAAGAGCCGTTTGTCGAATATTTAAATAAATATGGCTATTCAAGAAAGAACATATTCATCGCCCTCCACTATGCGGCAGCTCACGCGGCAGGAAAAGATGTGTCTCATATCAAATGGATTATTTATCACCAGCACTTTTTCAGGTATGAAAAATTAATTCGGGATTTTCCCACTAATGTTAAAGTGATACTAACAACAAGGGATCCAAGATCGGCATTCTGGTCCTGCAGGAAAAGTGTGGTGAAAGACCAGCTCCTTCATTTTATTTTTTACACGCGACTCAGGGCAAACTCCTGCTATTACCAGTTTGTTCCCTATGAGCAGTTCCCGGTAAGACACGAGGATCTGCACAGGGACTATGCTTCAATACGGAGAAAAATCTGTGAATTTTTATCTGTTCCGGATAACTCCGCACTGGATTCTGCAACGGTTTTTGGTCATCCGTGGGATGGGACGCACCGTGATGGCACATGTGAGTCGAATTTTAAAATCAGATCAACGACCCCGGATGCCCGGTTTGTTAACGAAGAGTGGCGGGAGAGATTGAGCCGAACTGATATTTTTTTGATTAATCTGCTATTAAAGAGATTCATCAGGAAGTATGGATATATTTTGGAATAGGGGTGTCTGATTTTTTAATTAAGGAGATCATTATCTATTAATTTAAACTGAGATTCTGGTGTCTGCTGCGATGAAATTTTCTGTCAAGGATTTTTTTAATATGATGTATAAAAAAAAAGATTATTTTATAAACAATTTAATTATATCAATATACCTTTCATTCACTTTATTTTTCTTTCTTCCAACCATTCTTTATTTTAATAATCAACTCGATTTTCCATTCTCATACTCAGACATTTTTTTATTATTGATCATTACTAGTGCAATTGCATTTACTTTTATATTTATTACATTATGGTTAATTCCCCCTCGTTTGATATCAACAATATTAATATTATTAATTATTATAGGGATTCTCGTTTGGATCCAGAGTACGCTTTTTGTTTGGGATTATGGCTCATTTAATGGCGCTCCAAAAGTATGGGAAAATTTTACTATTTTTGGATTATTGGAACTAATCATCTATCTCTCAATCATTTTCGTATGTTATTTCAGACGAAAAGAATTAATTAAAAATATCCCTATCCTATTTATTGCCTTACTGATAACCCAAATTATTGTAATTTTTCCATTTTTTATTAATCCGCCATCTGAACCAATTTACAAAGGATATTTCTTCTCTGATGAAAAGCAATTTCAGTTTTCTTCACAACAAAATGTAATTATTGTAATTTTCGATACCTTTCAATCCGATGCCTTTAATGAAATAATATTTGACAACCGCACTTCTTTGTCAGACTTCGACGGTTTTATCTATTATCGAAATGCTGTTGGAAATTATCCGTTTACACGTGCAGCAGTTCCTGCGTTATTGTCCGGAGAGTATTATCTCAACGAACAACCATTTAAGGACTATTTACAAGATAAAGCATATCCAAAATATATATCCAAATTACTAAAAAATGAGGGTTATTACGCAGGTTTTTATGATAGTGAAACTTTAACATTTCTACCTCTTTATCCTCATCCGGAAATAGCATCGAATGTGGAGCGGATTGAATCATTTGATAAAACAATTTTTCCGTTATATGCGCTTGTAGCATTCCGAGTATCTCCTCATTTTGGGAAAATTTTTATTTATGACCACGTGTTTTTTTCCCCAGATGCTTTTTTGAATAAAAATAGTATAATACAATTCAATAATAATCTGATTCATAACGCTACTTTCACTAATACGACAAAAATTTTTAAATTGTATCATTTAGAGACCCCGCATCCCCCATATCAGCTAAATGAAAGTCTTCAACTTACAGAATTACCGAATACACGTGAGGGATACATCACTCAATCAACAGGTTCGTTGATCATTTTAAAAGACCTCGTTTTCCAGTTAAAGCAATCGAACGCATATAACCAGAGTATGATTATTGTTATTGGAGATCATGGTGCTGGTTTATCCTCAAATCAGACAATATCCGGAAAGAAGGCAGATATTGAAAAAATTAATGCTAAAATGGGTGCTGGGATACCGCTAATTTTAATAAAACCATTTGACAAAACCGGTCCACTAAAAATCTCAGAAACCCCTGTCTCGTTATCTGACATTCCGATTACAATTATTGATGAGATCGGTTTAAAAAACAATACCTATTCTGGGGTTACAATGTTATCAAATCCATCATCAGATAATCGCACGCGGCGATATTACGAATATGAATGGTATCCTAACCTTTTCAGCACTGAATTTTTTCCTCCAATAAAAGAATATTTGATTACAGGCCATAGCTGGGATTACCAATCATGGCGAACTTCCGGAAGCATATATACAAAAAAAGGCGTGAATTATATCAATAATTCTTATTCGTTTGGGACTCCTCTACTATTTTCTAATAGAGGTTCTTCAGGTAATTTTACGATTTTTGGGTGGAGTAATCCGGAGCCAGACTTCACATGGACTGCCGGAAATTTTGCCTCAATCGGATTTACTTTAGATAATGTCAGTAGCGATGTAATTCTGGATGTAGATGGTTTTCCATTTCTCGGAAATGGAAACGTCAGTAGTCAACCGGTATCGGTCTATGTCAACAATTATTATCTTACGGAATGGGTTTTCAGAGGAATTGAGAGAAAAGTATCAGTTATCCCTAAGGAATATTTCGATAATAAGAAACAGACAAGCATTTCTTTTATTATTCCTAAAGCAACATCACCCTCCACAATTCAAATTAGTGAGGATCCAAGAATATTAGGAATTGCAGTAAAAACATTGCGAATATCCCAATTTAACAATTATCCTCAAGGAAAAACCATCCTTTTTGCCAAAAATGGGTCTGGACAACAGTATATCATTTCCGGGTTTAGTGAACCAGAAGAGAGTTTTACCTGGACAGATGGGCACGAGTCTATATTGGGTTTTCAAATGTCGAATGCAAGTCAAGATTTGAAACTTACAATAAAAGCCACACCCTTTTTAGGAAATGGAAGCATGAGAAATCAACCCGTTTACGTATCGATAAACAATCATCCCATTGCAGATTGGAAGTTTACCCGACAGGAACAATTGGAGACTCGCATTCCGTTCGAAGTAATCCGCGAAAGTCCAAACTTTATGATTACATTTGAAATGCCTAATGCCGAGTCACCACGAGCTGCTGGAATTAGTAAAGATAGTCGTTTGCTTGGGATTGCAATTGAGGAGATTCAAATTTCTTAAAAAGGTTTACACTTATCATCGTTTTGCTAAATTCCGAATTATTTTTACATATATATCCAATTTTGCGAATAGGGTAAGACTCTCTCTGGTGGCAAATGATACCTGAAAACAATGGCAGTTTCAGAGTAATCGAGACTCATGTGATGTTTTATTATTTTCTGCCGTTGAAGAATTTTATCGATAGATCTATTCTTCCTGATTCTCCGCTCATAATCAATGAAAAAACAGTTCTTTTTTGTTAGTTTAAGGATGTCTTTGAGTGGCAGCGATATATTTGATGCCTTATTGATTCAGATACTTCTTGAATGTGTGATGAGTATACTTCCACTAACAATATGAAACGAACTGATAACAGTGATGCATCAGGAAGTTGTGAAGAATACCCTATTCAGTAAAAAAACCATCGATCAATGGAGAGGGTATCTTTGTTTTTGGAGTGTCAAACACACCCTATCTGGTGATTCATCATGAACAATTTTCAATATTCCTACGACAATGACAAAGGATGTTCCTGCTCGTATCAGACCCTTTTTCTTTGATCCCGGTTTTTTGTTGATCTATAATTATCCGTGGGACCGCAGAACATTGTTGATCCAATTGTGAAATTTATATATTCAATGTGTTTCTTCATGTTTCTTTTAAGATGGATTAGTTCAGGTTGTTAGCATGATAGAATTCGGGAATTATTCCGGGTCCAAGTTAATAGATAGTGATTGTCATCTAGAGTGGGCTGCTTTAATTTTACTTGCCCACATGCAATGTCGGAAAATCAAGATTTTTTTAAATAAAAATGCAATCCACAATAGTTTTTCCAACAAATAATTATAATTTAGAAAAAGGTACAATCCTATTCAATGAATGCAAAAAGTAAAATTTTATTAGTGATAATTACTGCATCTTTTTTCATTGTTCTACCAGCAAGTGCATATTGGGATGCCGGCACTTTGACACTTATATGGCAAGCTTTTGCTGCACTTGCTATAGCGATTCTCTATATTATAAAATCAAAGTGGTATCAATTAAAACAATTTTTCAAAAAAAAAGAGAGCAAACAATATTAAAAAAAACTCTGAATAATTCTAATATCCAGAGGCACTCTACAGTTATTTAACGGTATGCGGCGTCCGTTGAATATATTGATTTTCCGGTTTTCTTCATTTTTGTATCGCAAAAATGTTGAGAATTTCGTTGTTTTAATAATTTCTTGTCTTTGAGGTTTTACGGAACAATTTTTTCCGAAGAAATACTATAAAGATATATCATCAGTTCTAACAAGAAAGTGCGAGGAATCCCTTAAGGGCCGAAAAAACCAGATCCAAATCACAGATGTTAAAATCAATATGTTCCACTAAAAACTTTCAAGAATGATTTTAACGTTATCGTTTTTTATTCCCATACCGGAACTGTCAACAATATGGGATCTCATCAGGGATTCCCATTCTGCTATAAAATTACTCCCTGTTTGAAGGGAATTCTCGATGATGCTGAGGTACATGCTATTGCTTCGATATTTTTAATGCACCTGCGATTCAACCACAATGCACACATATATGATAAAAGTCGAAGGGATCTCAAAGAAGTTCAAACTCTATCGCACACCTGCCGATCGGCTCAAAGAGATCGTCTTCAGGAAGCAATATCATACAGATTTTATGGCGCTCGACAACATCTCCTTTAACATTAGCGCTGGTCAGACCCTCGGAATCATTGGGCAAAACGGTGCCGGGAAATCCACACTTTTGAAGATCCTTTCTGGTATTCTGATTCCAGACAGCGGTTCTATCCAGATTGACGGGAAAGTCACTGGATTGCTGGAGCTTGGGACTGGTTTTAACGCTGAAATGACTGGTTTAGAAAATATTTATATGAACGGGACACTCATCGGGATGAATCGGGATGAGATAGACCGGATGAAACAGACAATTGTCGATTTCTCTGAACTGGGTGAGTTCATTTATGAACCTATCAAGACCTATTCATCCGGTATGACGATGAGGCTCGCATTCTCCATTGCCATTCATGCAGATCCGAAATGTTTCCTTGTTGATGAGGCACTGGCAGTAGGGGATGCATATTTCCAGCAAAAGTGCATGAGGAAAATACAGGAATTCCGGGCTGCTGGCGGGTCGATTGTGTTTGTGTCGCATGACACTAACGCGATAAAGACACTTTGCGATTCAGCGATTATGCTTGATCATGGAAGAATGATCGATTCTGGGAAGTCAAAGGATGTGATCGATTTTTACCAGAATATGATCTTGAAGAAATCACATCAAGGGGACGTTCCCGTTATAGTTCAGAAAAATGAGAATGATAAGAAAGTGAATAATTCAAGTATCTCTACTGGTGAAGTGGAACTGGTTTTTTTTAAAATATATAATGAAGAAGGACAGGAGATTTCGTATATTGAAAGCGAAAAAGTAATTAAGATTGTTTATGAAATCAAAGTCCTCAAGGATCTTGATGAACCTCATTTTGGTTTGATAATTAGGAATAATCTGGGGCTTTCGGTTTTTGAAACAAATACATATTGTATGAATCAGAAAACAGAGAAATTATCCAAGGGTCAAATTGCAAAAATTGAATGGATAATGAATTTTCCATTATACGCGGGAACATACACTTTTTCAGTGGGTGTTGCAAATAGAGGTTTTAATTTTGGATCTTTTGAAGAATATCTACTCTTATGTCACGATGTAGAAATAATTAAGGTTCTTTCAAATTCACAATCAATATTATATTCGGGGGTTTTTAACCTGAAACCAACAACCGTTTTTTGTATTAAATGATATGGAAGAATCTGTTAAAAAATAAATTCAGTACGGAGATTAATTAAATGGATCTCAAAACCGAAGAAGAAAAAATTGGCATTGGGGATTCAGAACGGTGTATCGAAATACCATGGGCATTGTCAAAATATTCAAATGAACAGACTGTTCTTGATATCGGATCTGCAAATGCTGAGGAACGGTATATTAAATCACTTCTATCTTTAAAAATACCAAACCTTCACGGACTTGATATTTCAAAGAACGAAATTGAGGGAATTATTTCCCATGTTGGGGATATCCGAAATACAGATTTCCAAGATAATTTTTTTGATTTTGTCTTTTGTATATCAACTATTGAACATATAGGTCTGGATAATTCGATCTATAAAGCCAATTTTACTGAGGGTTTTGACAATGGCGATCTTGATGCCATAAAAGAAATCTATCGCATCACAAAAAATAAGGGAAAAGTTGTATTAACTGTTCCATTTGGAAAATTTTTCAATTATGGATGGTTTATTCATTACGATGAGAATCGACTAAACAAATTGTTATGTTCCACTCTTTTTAAAATTGTTGATATTGATTTCTTCAAATATGATGAAGGTTGGCATAAATGTGATAAATCTGAGTTAACAAATATATTATATAAAGACAATAATGCAATTGCTGCCGCTGGACTTGTATGCCTATTACTTGAAAAAAACGAAAAAATTCCAGTAAGTATTCAAAAAGGAACAACTTATTATTTGGATAGAACAATGGACGACAATACTATAGAACTCCATAATGACGAGATCAATGTCGAAGAGATCATGGCAAAGATCCGGGAGAATATCCGGAAGAAACAGGCAGCAGGAGAGTTGCCCCCTGATCCAAATTCTGTAATTGCAGTCTCTTCAGAGAATTCACTTGCACGTGAATCGGGCAATACAATTAATGATGATCTTTCATATATCAATTCCAATTGGGATATACACAATAACAGTTATTTTATTAACAGTCACAGTTTCATTATCAGCTCATATCCCTCTTTTATCGGCAAATTTCTCATTAAAGGACGCCGACTGGTTCATAGAGAAGTGCGCCGGTATGTTGATCCAATGATCTCCTGCCAGACGCAATTCAATGCAAGTACAGTCAGGATTATTACCCAAACCTCACAAAGATGCGACGAACTGAACCAGCACCAACAGGATCTGGAAATGGCCTTTTCCTCGTACAAACATGAATCTGATAAAAAACTTACAGATTGTATCTCTTCAGCAAAAAATGAATTGAATTCAACAATTGAATGTGCAATCCCAAAACTCTTCACCCAGATGGATAAGGATATCCATGCCAAGGCATGGCTCGCTCATTTACTTGAAGAACGTATTCAAAAAGGACTGACACAAAAAAATGAATCCTCTTCAAAAGAGCATACAAATTATTTTCTATTCGAAGAGCGATTCAGGGGTTCACGGGTAGATATCAAACAACGTCAGCTGGCCTTCCTTCCATACTTTGAAAAATGTTCCCGTGTCCTTGACATTGGCTGCGGCAGGGGTGAATTCCTTGAGATTCTCAAGAACCATGATATTGGCTGTATTGGTGTAGATAGTGATCCAGATATGGTGGCATACTGCCGTTCCCGCCAGTTAGAGGTAGAGCAGTCGGATGCAATTGCCTATATTGAAACCCTTGAAGATAAAAGTCTTGATGGGATCTTTATCGACCAGGTGGTGGAGCATCTGGAGCCGGATTATCTAATCCGGTTGCTTGCACTCTGTCACCAGAAAATAAAATTTGGTTATTATATGGTTGTTGAAACCGTTAACCCTTTATCTTTTGTATCGTTTGTCAACTTCTACATTGATATGACTCATAAGCGGCCCGTACATCCAGAGACATTGCAGTACCTTTTCACTGCATCGGGATTCCGTGAATGCGAAAAGAAATTTTTCTCACCGGTTTCTGATGAGGCTAGATTGAAAAAGATTGAGGGAACTGCCGATATGAATGCAACTGAAAGTAAGATTGTTGATGTGTATAACCATAATATCGAGATGCTGAATGCAGTCCTTTTTGGCGCTCAGGATTATGCGGTTGTTGGGAAGAAGTGACCGTTTTGAAAGAATTCAAAACGGTTTTTCGAATGTAGATGATTAAAAATTTCAGCATTATTTAAATATTTACGGATACCCGTTTATGAAAATTGCATTTGTCATTCCATGGTACGGAGAAAACATTCCCGGGGGTGCAGAAACTGAATGCAGAGCAACTGCGGAAAATCTTCAGATTGCTGGAATGGAAATTGAAATTTTAACAACCTGTGTAAAAGAATTTTTGAGTGACTGGAATACTGATTATTACAAAGAAGGTCTGTATGAGGTAAATCATATTCCCGTCCGCAGATTTTCCGTGAGAAAACGGGATACCGCACTTTTTGATTCTATAAATTACAAACTCATGCAGAATCAAAAAATTTCATTACAAGAAGAGGAGATTTTTATCCGTGATATGATCAACAGCGATAATCTGTATAGTTATATTCGTGAACATGGGTCGGATTATGATTTTTTTCTGTTTATACCTTACATGTTCGGGACAACATATTATGGATCACAAATCCATCCGGAAAAATCAATTATCATTCCATGTCTTCACGATGAGAGTTATGCATATCTTTCCATTTATAAAAAAGTATTCAGGCAGGTTGCTGCATTAATATTTCATTCAGATCCTGAAAAAGATCTGGCAAATCGCCTTTATCAGCCTTCACACAGACAAATTGTTTTGGGTGAGGGAATTGATACTGCCTTTACGTTCAATCCGGAAAGATTCCGGAAAAAATATAAAATTTTTAGTCCATTTATCCTTTATGCGGGAAGAAAAGAATCCGGGAAAAATGTTCCCTTGCTTCTGGATTTTTTTATGCGGTTTAAACAGGATACTCTCTCTGATCTTAAATTAGTAATTATTGGCAGTGGCAACATCCGAATTCCCGCAGAATGCAAAAGCGACATTATCGATTTGGGTTTTGTATCCCGTCAGGACAAATATGATGCATATGCGGCGGCAACTATTTTATGCCAGCCCTCAGTAAATGAGAGTTTCTCAATTGTAATCATGGAGTCATGGCTCTGTGAAACGCCCGTTTTGGTGCATGGGAATTGTGCAGTCACACGGGATTTCTGTGTAAAATGTAATGGAGGCCTTTATTTCACTTATTATTATGAATTTAAAGAATCGGTACAATTTCTTTTAGATCATTTCTCAATCAGAAAAAAAATGGGGCAATCCGGAAAACAATTTGTGCTGAATAACTTTAGTTGGGAGAAAATTGTTGACAATTATAAGAAAGAATTGCTGAATATCAAAAATCTGCCCTATAGAACTGATTGATCATGCAAATCCACCAAATACTCCCTACATTAAGTCCCGGTGACGCAATTGGAAATGAAGCCCGGTTGATGCAATCCCTTTTTCGGCAATGGGGATATACCTCCCATATTTTTGCAGAGAATATCCATCCAGTAACAATGGCGTTTAATATTGAAAAATATAAAGAATTTTCGCACAAAGATAATATTCTGATTTATCATTATTCTATTGGGTCGGATATTACAGAATTTTTTAAGACTTTACCTGATAAAAAAATTTTAATTTATCATAATATAACTCCTCCTGAATATTTTATAGGGATCAATGAGGTATTGTATAAACTGTTAAAGCATGGACGGGAGTCCCTGCCCTCATTAATCAATTCTGTCGAGCTGGCCATTGGCGATTCTGAGTATAATCGACAGGAACTTGAAAAAATGGGATTTTCCCGGACCGATGTACTGCCAATATTGATCGATTTTAATATATATCATAGATTTAATGATTCGCTTATTCAGAAATTCACTGACGATTATGTAAACTTTTTATTTGTAGGAAGGATCTCACCAAATAAAAAACAAGATGATATACTCAAGATTTTTTATTATTATAAATCCATCAATCCGAAATCAAGACTTTTTCTTGTAGGAGGATTTAATGGATGTGAAAGATATATCAATCAACTTCAAGATATCGTGAAAAAATTACAATTATCAGACGTATTTTTTACCGGATCTGTTCCCTTTGAAGATTTAATCAGCTATTATAAAATTGCTGATATTTTCCTTTGCATGAGCGAGCATGAAGGGTTTTGCGTTCCATTGGTTGAAAGTATGTATTTTAATATTCCCATTGTTGCGTATAACTCGACTGCTGTGACCCATACACTGGGGAATTCAGGAATTATCGTAAAGGAAAAACGGTATGATGAAATTGCCGAACTTATAAATGTCATCACTGAAGATAACAACTTAAAAATGAAAATAATTGAACTGCAAAAAGACAGACTCAACGATTTTATGTTTGAAAACAGTAAGAAAAAGGTTCGACAGATTATTAACCATTTAATCGATGTGACCAGGTCTTGAAAATGGATAATTTGAAATTGGTAAGAGATTATTTATCAAACAGTATTGTTACACCGGAAGCAAAAAATGAATTACTCGGGTATCTAGCTGAAGCATTTAATCGAATTGTATATACATTTAAATTAATACCTGATAAAAAAAATGGGACTTTATTAGAGATTGGAGCAAATCCCTATTTTTTAACGGTCCTGATCAAAAAATACACTGATTATAATTGCTCACTTATAAACTACTTTGGTGAAACCTGTAACCTTTCATCTCAAACGATTGAAAATAAAAAATATCGGGAAAACTATACGTTCAATTTTCAAAATATAAATATTGAGAAAGAACTCCTTCCATTTCCGGACAACAGTTTCGATGTCATAATTTATGGTGAAGTAATTGAACATTTAACGGAAAATCCAATATATTCGCTTTACAACTGTCATAGAGTTTTAAAAGACGATGGAATTTTAATCATATCTACACCAAATATTTTTCGATATCTAAATCTTAAAAAATTTTTATTTGACAAAAAAATATCAATCTATGATCCGTATTCCAGTTATGGAATCTATGGTAGACATAATCGTGAATATTCTATGTATGAACTTCAGGATATTCTCGAAAAAACGGGTTTTTCAATAATCAATAAAAAAACATTATATGTAAAGGATAAAACCGGATTTAATAAATTTTTTTCAAAGATAATAGAATTTTTTCAATTGGGGGATTATCTACTTTTAAAAACAAAAAAGAAACCTGATTTTAATTGGTATTTTCCAGAATATTTGTATCGCGGAATA
Organism: Methanoregula sp.; assembly: GCA_041645055.1. GTDB lineage: Archaea > Halobacteriota > Methanomicrobia > Methanomicrobiales > Methanospirillaceae > Methanoregula. The sequence continues at coordinate 31,982 of JBAZQT010000004.1, forward strand.
CCCAGCCCCATAATTACGGATGACTATATTGTTGTTGGAAAAAATTGTAATATTCACATTGACAATGGATGGAACACCATCGAAACATGGAACGAAATCGGCTATATCAGGTGGACAAAAAAGAATGCGAAATGTTTTTTAAAACCTAAAAAAGTTAATAATTCAATGTATCTCAAGTTTTTTTCAGGACATGATGATTTTGAATTTTCATTGAGAATCTCACAAAATATGACCCTAATTACAGAATTAAATTTTATTGCGAATACTGGATGGGAAACTATCTGTCAGAAATTGCCTGAAATTTCTATGGATTCATTATCAATTGAATTTTGTATAAAAAAGTCGTGGATACCACAAGTGATGGGTATTAATGCAGATAGCAGGGAACTGGGAATTGCTATTCATGAAATCGGGTTAATTTAATGAAACTGGCTTTTGTTGTCCAGCGATATGGACTGGAAGTAAACGGCGGAGCTGAACTTCTTTGCAGACAAATTGCTGAGCACTTATCAAAACATTTTACCATTGAAATAATTACCACCTGTGCGATTGATTATGTTACCTGGAAAAATGAATATCCTGAGGGTGTTTCATCATTAAACAATGTCACTGTACATAGATTTCCAGTAGATTATCCACGAGATAACCAAAAATTCAATCAATTTTCCCAAAGAATTTTTCAACAACAGCATACCTCAGATGACGAAATACAATGGATGAGACTACAAGGTCCATACTCTACAAAATTATTGGAATTCATCCAAAACAATGCAAATAATTTTGATTTCTTTGTTTTTTTTACCTATCTCTACTGCACAACATTTTTTGGTTTGCCATTAGTTAAAGATAAAGCAATACTGGTGCCTACTGCTCATGATGAACCCCCGATTTATTTATCAATATTTAAATCATTATTTTCACTTCCCCAAGCCTTGATTTATAGCACACCTGAAGAGAAAAAATTTGTAAATTTAAAATTTAATAATGAATGCATTCCTCATGATATAATTGGAACGGGTATCGATTGTCCCGATACCATTGACCTATCTGCCTTTAAACAGAAATATGGGTTGGAAAATTTTATTGTGTATGTTGGTCGTATTGATGAATCAAAAGGTTGCAAAGAACTATTCGATTTTTTTATACGCTACAAAATGGAGTACCCGGGTTCACTAAAACTTGTTCTATTAGGGAAACCTGTAATGAAAGTGCCCAAACACCCGGATATTATTCCGTTAGGTTTTGTATCCGAAAATGACAAGTATAACTGTATAACGGCATCAAAATTACTTGTTATGCCTTCACCGTTTGAAAGTTTATCCATTGTTCTGTTTGAAGCATGGCAATGTAATCGACCCGTTCTGGTAAACGGAACCTGTGATGTATTGAAGGGACAATGCCAAAGAAGTAATGCAGGTTTGTGGTATGAAAATTACCTAGTGTTTAAAGAATCATTAAATCTATTGTTGAATAATAATGGATTGCGAAATACATTAGGGATGAACGGATTCAACTTTATACACACTAATTATTCTTGGGAATTAATAGAGAAGAAATACCAGAAATTATTAAAAAAAATAATTAAATCCTGAACAACTTGCCTCTTGAAAAATGCAATTAAATAATTTGTTTCCTTATCAAAAAATTACGTTTAAATGCCAATAATCCCGGCATTCTCTTTTGATATTAACCGAATTTCTTTTATTGCTATTCCCAAATTTCTTCGTTCTTCTGATATGCCATAATCATTCAAACATATCCCATTTGTATGTATTGTTAGTTTTAAAATGGAAGACGGATTTATTTTTTTAATACTAAATTCTTTTTCAATCCAGAGTTCTTTTTTACAATAAATTGTACGAGTTAATAGCACTTTATTATCCTCTACGTTTTCCAGAACGATCTTGATTTTGTTATGGATCAAACCCGAGAAAAAAGAAATTTTTATTCTATTCTCACCGCCGATTGTACGTAAATATGCTTCTAATGGAGTGATGGAACAAGTCCAGAAAATATTGACATTTGCTGGCCATTTTTCAGATGCGTAATTTCCACGGACCTGCTCAATCGCATCAAATGGAGTGATAAAATTTTTCTTAATCTGGTCCGGTAAAATTTTTAAACTTTGAGGCACTGATGCGTTTGGATTTTGTGATAATTCAAAGAATATCTGGTATATTTTAACAAAATCGGCATATGGGATATCCCCTACATAGATATTTTTATCACATTCGTGTGATGCCATCTGAACTTCATCGTAATTAAAAACGCAGTAATCCGGATTGATTTTATTTTCTTCAACGCAGACATCCCACAGGGGGGTCATAGGGAGTGGTGTACTTATTGAAACAACAACGGCCTGGAATTTATTTCGATTTACTCTTAAATATTGGTAAGTCTCTTCGATATCTTCAATTGTTTCTGAGGGTGAGCCAATAATGAAGTATGCTCCGATCCCGATGCCATTTTTATGAAGCAATTCCACAGCATTTTTGTTATCTTCGACAGTAACGCCATCTTTTAAAAGAGGCAGCATTTTTTGTGACATTGACTCTAATCCCATTCCGATATGGATCACATTTAATCTTTTTAATAAGACGATCAAATCATCATCTATTAAATTTGCGCGACCATTTGCAACAAATTGAATTTTCCCTAACAATTTTTCTTGTTCAAGAAGATCGATAAGTCTTTGGAGTCGTTTTCTATTGACGATAAAAAGATCATCATTTATCTGAAAAAGTGTTTTTCGATACTTTAGGTATAGTTGTTTTATTTCATTCAGGAGGTATTCTGCAGAATGAAACCGATATTTACGATGGAGTCTGGTCGCCTGGCAATATGAACAATGATATGGACAACCCCGTGAAGTGATCAATTGCGCTACCTCTTTTTGGCATAAATTATTCCCTGGATAGATATCCCGTGCAGGAGCAGGCAGTTGATCGATATCCATAATTAATTCATTCGGTTCTGTTAAGATTAACTCGTTGTTTTTCCTATGAAAAACCAATCCTTTGATATTACTAATTTCATGAACGTTGAATTTTTTGTCCGCAATTAATCGAATTACTTCATAAAAAGATAATTCTGATTCACCAATAAATCCAAGATCTACACTTGGGGGGAGGGTATTAGGGCAGGCAGTAATATGAGCCCCTCCTAAAAGAATGATAATATTTTCATTATAATCTTTTATCAGAGTTGAAAGGTCGTATAAATGATAAAAATCCCTGCTGGTTGAAGAAATAGCGACTATTGATGGATTTGATTTTATTATTTTGGAAAAACCTAAATTCGGGTCTGAAATATTGTCAATATATTCAATATTACATTCAACTTTTTTTTGTCGTAAATATGAAACGAGGTAACCAACCCCCAGATTTTGTGAAAATGATTTGCCTGGAGAATAAAAAACAATTTTCATAACTTAAATAATGAGATCATTAAGATAAATCCATATCGATTCGGTGGATTTTTGGTCCTTTGCAAAGGGAATATTAATCAAATATCATAATCCTTCAAATGAGAAATTCATCTATTACCTCATAGTGATGAAATGGTAATACACTGTCAGTGAGAAAGATTCTTCGGGAGTCTTTTTGGATTTGATATTGAATTAGATCGTTTTGATACAGAATCCAACACAATCTCTTAAACTTTTTACATTTTTTTGTCTCATCAACCGATGATAATAATATCAATTATACCCAATAGTCAAGCATGCAAATAAATCCGAAAAGCGGATCTCATTTCCAAATCCAGTCACCGTTTTATCGGAAAATTTGTGAAAAATTCTCTTCTGCAGATTTGTTTATTATTCTCTTTTCCATTGTATTGTTTTGTTATATGTACTGGGTCGATATTAGTCGGCCCAGTGTAATTTATCAATTAGGATATTACCAAACATGGTACGATCAAAGTCAATATTATGATATAGCAATTGCGATTGCACATGGTAATCTTGGGCATTTTGCTTATCCTATTGGTTATCCCTTTTTTGGATTTCTCGGATCTATAATATATTCTGGAGACCCATTTCTCCTGATTGATTTTGTCGGCTTTGTGATTTTCACTTGGCTTTCATATAAAATTTGTACAAAATTTTTCAATAACACTACCTCCATGATATCGGGTATTCTTGTTGGGATGGTTGCAGTCCAGTCATTTGTTACACCGTGGTCAACGACGATATCTGCAGTATGTTTGATCTATATTCTCTACATAACTGTTCATGAAAAATACGGGCAGACGGAGAACATTCTGGCCGGATTATGTATCGGATTAGCGTTCGCTGCAAGAATCGGTGATGTAATCCCGGTTTTATTTGCGTATGGATTCTATATTGGATATCCGATTCTTACTGAAAGAAAAATTTCAATTTCCAGAATAATAGGAATTCCTGTGGCATCGGTGATTATTGCATTAACCGTTTTCATAAATTTTATATTTAGTGGAAAAATATTAGGTAATTACGCCATTACAGCTACAAATGCCAAGTTTTTTGATGTAATTTCGATGCCATATAATGTCTTTGGCTTTTTTTTGAATTCATTTTCCTTTGGGGGAGAAACTAATGTTCTGTCGACTCCATTCTTGAAATTCTTCTTTTTATTTGTTTTTGTTCCATTAGGTCTATTTCTGTTGCTGAAAACAGACCTCAAGAGAAAACAGGGATTGCTTTTTCTAACTGTACTGTCAGGTTGGTGTCTTGTATATCTTGCCCATGTTGGGATATCTCCAACTGCCCTTAAATTTGCAGTTGGATATCATTATGTAAAAATGATTTTCCCGATTTTAATAATATCAGCAATGACGGTAATAGACGAATTCTCAAAATTGGAGGATCAAAAAAATGAAAGTCAAAATTTTTTGAAACTTTTTTTACTGTACATAACATTCCTTGCAGTAATCGTATTTACGTTCACAGTTTTTTTTAATTTTTCTCAGCTTCCCATAAATCAGGGCCCGATAAAAATCACGGCCAGTGATAATCAAGATTTAATTCCGTTACTGGTAGATAACAATCCAGCAACGAGATGGGATTCGGGGGGGTCCCAAAAAAAAGGCATGAACATATCCATCGCGTTGGATAGAAATTATCTCATCAACCGTATTGTTTTGGATTCAACACCAATCCCTACTGGGACCCCCGCACTGGTAGCAATATACTATTCAAAAGACAACATTAAATGGGAAAAGGAGGATTATGCAACATACACCGGGTTTACTTCCGGATTGTCTGATATATACTTCCCACCACTTACTGCAAAATATGTTAAGATTAATCTACCTCAGGATAACCCCAACTGGTGGGCAATATATGAATTAAAAATCTATGGGCGATAACAGATGAGTGCCGAAGAGAATTTTTCATCATATTATCAAAATTCGATTAATATCCCTTATGCAGCCCAAATCGGATTATATGCCCGGAAGAAAATTTTTAATTATTTTATAAGCGAGATGCAACCCACAGAAAATGATTACATATTAGATGTTGGAGTGACGTCTGAGAAAACATTAGATTCATCAAATTTTTTCGAGCGGTTATATCCATTCCCGGAAAAAATTACTTGTGTCGGTACTGAAGATGGTTCCTATCTTGAAGAAGAATATCCGGGTTTGAAATATCATCAGGTATTCTCTAATAAACCGCTCCCGTTTAAAGATAAACAATTTGACATTGCATTCAGTAATGCTGTCGTTGAGCATGCGGGAAATTCACAGGCACAACGGTTTTTTATCCATGAGATCTGCCGGGTCTCGAAACGGTTTTTTATTGTCACTCCAAACAGATGGTTTCCATTTGAGACTCATACAGGTCTTCCTGTTATTCATTTCATGCCAAAAAAAATTTTCAGAAAACTCCTGGCAAATACGCGATATGCATTCTGGTCATCTGAAGACAATCTAAACCTTCTCTGTTTAAAAGATTTTACGCAATTATTTCCAGAAAATACATCCGTAAAATTAAATAAAATCAGAGTTTTTGGATTGCCTTCAAATTTAATTATTTATGGCTTAACTCAATAGCACATTATTCTGGGTATTAAAAAATGGAGAAAATATGCTGAAAAAAGTTGAAGAATGCATTTTATGTCATTCAAAAGATCAGGGATGGGAAGTAGTGTGCAAATTAAATCCGGAACAAAATCTCGTACAATGTACAAAATGTGGTCTATTTTTTAATGATTTCCAAAGAACAGATTTCGATGTAATTTATTCAGATGAATATTTCGTTAATGATGAAAAAGTGGATTTTGGAGGAGGATTTTTTAATTATTCCGCTCTTGAGCACGGAATTCAAAAAATGTACAGATTTGCTTATATGTTCATTATTTCCAGATCCGATCCTAAAACCAAATATAAATTAATGGATATCGGCTGTAGTTACGGTTTTTTTTTAAAGATGTTCCTTGATAAGAATAATTTTTCTTTAACGGGTGTTGAACTGAATAAACAGGCTGCGAATGAAGCCCGGAAACACAATTTTACAATATACATGATTCCCTTTGAGGAATTAGAAGAGCCCGGAAAGTACGATTACATTTCGTTTTTTGAGTTACTGGAACATACTTTGTCGCCAATTGAGGTCATGAAAAAAGTCAAAGTTCTCTTAAAACCCGGAGGATATGCGATTATTTCCACACCCGATATTGGTAGCATATTTTTTAAAATTCTGAAGATTAAATGGCCATCGATTCATCCCGCAGTACATAACTACTATTTCGATGAATCTACAATAAAACTTTTAGCAGAAGCATCAGACTTTGAGATAGTCTCAGTTCATACAACTCAAATTATGTGGTCTGATTTCTTTCATTTCAGGAAAAGACTGTCTGAAATGTTTCCTGTTCTCAAAAAAGTGCTGGTAATAACATCATTTATGGATTCGTGGGTGGTACCATTCCTCAATGGCGGAGATTTAAGGGTAATACTCCGGAAAAAGGTATGATCAAAAGCGGAATTTTTTCTTTCTATCTTTTTAAAATATATAAAAATAGGATTTTTAAGAGAATGTCTTGATTGTCAATAGTCCGGTTTTTTTAATACCTTTGTTATACCCATTTTTTCCATAAATGGTAATCCGATTATTGCAGGGAGCCAACAGCGAAAGAATGAAAATAGGATTCCAACTGCAAGAAGCTGACTTGTAGTTCCATATTGAGCAAAGAGTAGAATAATTGCTGCGTCACGCGTTCCTGCACCTCCAAGCGATACCGGAATCAGGCCAATAAAAATTGCCAGCGGGATGAATGCACAAATCACGGTTAATGGCACACTGACATTTACGGCATAAAAAAACAGGATAACCTGAAATACGGATAATATCCAGATGGATAATGTATAGAAAATTACAATAAGGACCGTGTATTTATCCTTTATCACGATACGCAAGGAATCGAATATATTCGAAAGACGCTCGTTCCATCTTTCACTGACTGGTAATGTAAATCGTTTCCTGATAAAAAAAATGAATATAATTATCAATAAAAGTGATATAACCAGAATATTTAGATAATTCCAGTTATTTGTCAATGACATCCCAATAAATAAAATCAATAATAAGATGAGAAAATCAAATGTTTTTTCACTGATACAGGATCCAATCACTTTACTAAGCCGATATCGATCCTTTAACGGGATAGCCCGGACCAGATCACTGCTCATAGAGGGCATAATTGCTGCGAAGGGATAGGTTCCAATAATAATTTCAAAAGATTCCTTGAAAGAAATATCAATACATGATGCATGGAGAAGGATCTGCCATCGTTTTGACATTATTAAAGTTAAAACAAATGTAAAAAGAAATGCTATTACCAGCGTCAATAAATTAATGTTCAAAAGAATATGGATAATCGAGAAGAAATCGATCCGAGAAAATAACAATGCAAATATTCCAATCGTTATAAGTAATAATAATAAAAATTTTTTCGTGTTTGAGGACATTTTATTGAAAATCATAACCATCCTCATATTCAGCCTATTTCGCTGTTAATATTAGTCCTATGCAGATATTAAGTTGAACACTGGGTATTTTAAACGGGAAATAAGACGCTTCGGAGACCGTAAATAATTCCTTTAATTCCGGAATGATTTCACAGGGCTTATTGACATGTTCGGCACGGATCAACCAATTATAATCTGTGTTATATCGGTCCTCAAAAATTTTTCGGGACGTCATATCCCGGGAAATATTATACACAAATGCACCTTCACAAGGTATAACAACAAGGAATTTCCCTGCGGACTTTTTTATTACCCGGTGAATCTCTTTCAAAGCGGAGGGAAGATCAGGAAGGTGCTCAAGGACGTGAATTGCCAGAACTCTGTCAAAAAAAGAGTCAGGTGCATCGATCCTTTTCTGGCAATCCCCGGTAATGACCGAGACGAGCGGAAATTTTTTTCTGATATGTTCGGCCATCTCTTCGCGAAGCTCTAATGCGTAATAATTCTGATTTTCAATATTTTCATATTTAATGTGTTCACCGAGCCCGGCACCAATTTCCAGTGTATTAATGCCGTTTTTAAAAGGCTCTCGCAATGGAAAACCTTGGTTAAACTTTTCAATAAACGAATACTTATTCGGTAGTATTGTATGCCAATAGGTCATCCAATCTTCCCTTATTTTTTGTTGTTCCTCGGTAAGATTTTCAATCTGTTTCGGCCATTTATTCATTATTCACCAGTTATAGAGAATATTTTTACAGTTTTATTTAACTATCGCTTAAATGAATAAGGTTATCATTCAAGTTCATTCGTGGTATTCTATGGAATCCTTAAGCAACACCCTGCAATAATAAATTCCAGTTAATCAGGTTTTGTAGTATTTGTATCCAATTGTTTATAGTATGTCATTTTCAAACGTACCACTTATAGGATAAAGATATTTAATTAAGGTGATTTTAGGGAAGGGCCAAATTGAATAGGATTTAATTATTGCTCTTTGCACGTAAGGAAATGACTTGGTGAGCTGATAGGTTCTCACAAACTCAAGGTAAAGCGCTGAATACGGATAATCCTGAAGGAAAAAATATGTGAGTAAATTAATTGATAAATCGTTCTCGAATTATGGTTTTTAATGCGATCCATCCCTGTCTTAATGCGACTTCCTTGGTCTGCCCGTGATATCTACCGTTATCTCTAAACGATACTTCGGTAATTTTAAGCCCGGCTTTTAGACATCTTAAATAAAGAAGAGGTTCGTTCTCATAACCATTTTCAGTAAATTTTATTTTTATTACCGGCTCTTTCCAAAAAGCATTATATCCGGCACAGAGATCGGAAAATTTTGTACCGTATAATAAATTTGTCATAATAACAAATAATTTATTTACAAACCAGCGATGCCATCTTCCGTGCCAATCACTATTTTCGAGGAGACGTGTCCCTTTGACAAAATCATATCCATTTTTTAATGGCTCAATAAAATGTAACATTTCTTGAGGATCAGTAGCGCCATCAGCATCAAGCGTTACAATAATGTCGCCGGTAGCCATTTCAAATCCATACTTCATGGCATCTCCTTTACCCCGCCCAGGCTGGAATAAAATTCTGATATCTGGATACAATTCTCTTGCCACCCGTACTGTATTATCAGATGAGTTACCATCAATCATGAGGACCTCATCAACCCATGAGGGGATTTTTGGAATGACATAGGGCAAATTTTGTTCTTCGTCTAATGTAAAAACAATTGCAGTGATTTTTGGGTCTTTTTTCCTATATGATGTTGCATTACTCATTTGTTCCATAAGATTACTCCATTAAAAACTTTAAACTGATATCTGGTATGGAATAAAAATTGTCTCGAAATATAAATTATTAAAGTGTTCAATCAAATTTTATATCCCGCACTCTGCGCATCAGTGAAAAACATCTGCACAGTCTCAAGTGACAATTGATTTAAATCCTTCCCTACGAGGGGTATCTTCTTCAGGATATCATTCGGGATAGTGATGATATGACATCCGCAGGATTCAGCTTGGATAAGGTTCAATAACTCCCGTGTGCTGGCCCAGAGCAGCTCGGCCTTTGGATTTGATTTGAGAATTTTTATCGACTTTTTCATGACTGGCATGGGATCAACACCCGTATCAGCAATACGGCCCGCAAATACAGAGATGATGCTCGGGGTATTGGGAGAAATTACCTTTGCAACGGATTTCACTTGGTCGATGGTCAGAATAGCGGTGACGTTCAATTTCAGGCCATCATGAGACAGTTTTTTTACGAGCGGTGCAGTGCTTTCCCCCTTTGTATTGGTAATCGGGATCTTGATGTAGACATTCTTTCCCCAGCTTCCGATCTTCCGGGCTTCCCGCTCCATTCCGGGAAGATCATCAGAAAATACTTCAAATGAAATCGAAAGATCCGGAATTGCTTTGAGTGCAGCCTTTGCAAATTCCTCGTAACTCTTGACCCCCGCTTTTTTCATCAGGGTCGGGTTCGTAGTAAAACCGCTTACGATCCCTTTCTTGTACTCTTCAACCATACCGTTCAGATCGGCTCCATCGGCAAAGATTTTAATTTTAAATCCCGGAATTACAGTCATAAAGTCACCTTTTTAATTATTTCATAAGACCATATATCTATCTTCTTTTTATTCCGATACCCCAGCTCAGTTTAAGTTTTGCGTCAAAAAAACAGAATACAAGTCTCCATGGAATAAATTTGAATATAAAATTAGTTTTTTTAATTTTGAGATTTTTTAATATTTTATACTTGTAAATAGCAACCCAACCAGATTTTTCTTTTTCAGATAAATGGACGTAATCCAATCCAACTATCTCATGTAATCTCTCTATAGATTTTTCACAAAACAAACTGATATGAATATCCGGTATGAAATAATTCCATTTACAAATATTTTTAAAAAATGGTTCGGCATTCCCGGTTGTAAAGAAAAAAATCCCCCCGGGTTTCAGACATTTTTCCACGATTTGCAAAAACTCTTTGGGATTATCTACATGTTCTAATGTTTCAATTGCGGTAATTACATTGAATTTCTGGTTTGAATTGAGGAATTCCTTTTCAGATAAGATATCTATGCCACGTTCCTTAGCTAGCGTTGCTCCACATCCCGAATCATAACCTTTAATAGAAAAATTTGAATGATTTTGGACATATCTAATTAATCCACCCGTTCCACAGCCAAGATCCAACCATTCAATTTTTTCATTTTTACCAACAACATTTTGAATTATTTCCAAAATGCCCTCATATTCAAAAATTCTAATCGTTGTATCGGGATTTTCGATTTCAAATATATAATCGATTAATGGATCTGCTCCTTCGCCACAATAATATTTTTTATCATAGATTTTATCGAAATTCCGGTTGGGATTTGAAACAAAATAAAAATCACAATGGGGACAGTGATATAAATTGTAACAAAATTCATGAAATAATTTCCCATGTTTAGCACAGATAAAATGACATGTTGATGCGCAAATCTTACATTTAATTTCTGTCATAAGTCACTCGAATATTTAATTGCCTTATCTATTTGCAGGATCATTTAGGGAAAAAGTGCTTCTTGTCCCGTTTCTTTTAATAATTCTTATCATCTGTTTAATACTTTTAATCGTAAAATTCGGGTTACTTAACCCTCGTGATCCGATCGAATTCGGATCTTCAATCAATATCGTCTTTGTTCCCGCCGCTTTCCCGCATTCGATATCAGTGTCCCGGTCACCGATCATCCATGAATTTCCGAGATCGATACCATAATCATGGGCTGCTTTTAAAAGGAACCACGGTTTGGGTTTCCGGCATTCGCAGGAAAAAGAATATTCAGGTACAATTCCATTCGGGTGGTGGTAACAGTAATAATATTCCCGAAAATGAATCCCCGTCGAAGTTAAAATATGATGAAATCTTGTATGTACCGCTTGAATATTTTCAAGCGATGTTTTACCTTTTGCATAATCCGGTTGGTTTGAAACAAGAAAAAGTTCAAAACCGGCATCCTGAAGTGTTCGTAAAGATTCAATCACTTCTGGATGAATGGTAAGATCTTCCGGGGAATGCGGCGGTTCGTACTCCCCGGATGCTGGATTCAGCACCATCTCATTGAGCACACCGTCACGGTCCAGAAACACAGCTTTCTTCATCAAACTACTTCGTACTTTCCCATTTCATCTCATACTTTTGCATTGCAGGACTTGAGACTATGATGTGCCAGATCATGGCCTGGAACGCCTCAGTCTGCGGTGTTACAGTCTTCTCGTTTATTGTGGGGATAATCACACAGGCATCTGCGACTTTTCCCGTGTACCCTCCGTCGCGCCCGACAACACCAATCACTTTGGCACCGATCTCTTTTGCAAATCGCAGAGCATTAACGAGGTTCACACTTACCTTCTTCTCGGCATTCCCTCCCCCAACCGAAAAAACAAAGATGCAATCCTTTGCAGTAAGCCGGCTCCCCTTGAGCCAGCTCTCAAACACCGTCTCCCAACCATCATCGTTAGTTCGGGCTGTAAGCTCGGAGACATTGTCGGTTGGTGTATAGGATTCGATACCGGCAATCTTCCTAAAATCATTCACCGCATGGGACGCATGCCCGGCTCCTCCACCAACTCCCAGAATAAACAATCGTCCGTTATCCTTTCGGATGTCGAGAAGGATTTGGATCATTTTCTGGATTTGCGTACGATCAATTTTGTTAATGATCGTAATGGCATCATCAAAAAATGCAGAAATGTATTCGTTTTCTTTCACGAGATTCACCATTATTATGAGAATACTGTGCGATTCCTGATATAGTCCTCGGTTTCCCTAATCCCCTGAACCGATCCAATTTCGTAAAAGCGTTGTTTAATTTCATAGGGTAAAACCCGTCCGGCATCAACGGATTGCGAGAGAACAAGTGAGAGATCAAACGGTTCCTGTGATGGATATGAATCAAAAATCTCCTTTCGAACCACAATAAGGCCATAATCGATATAGTTCATGGCAGGGTCATGCTTATTCTTATTATATTTTACAATCCTGCCATCCTTCATGATAATGTTACTTACATCCATTTCGTTCTGGTTTTGGAATACAGTCATGAGGACCGGGAAATTAGCCGCGAAAAAGCGTTGCACGACCAGATCAAAATCGATATCGAGATAGGAATCCCCGTACATGATCATGAATGTATCCGGAAGTATCCCGATTGCTTTTTTGATTGCACCCCCGGTACCCAGAATGACATCGCCATCGTATGAGTATTGAACCTCAATCCCCCATCGCGACCCATCTTCAATAAATTCCTCTATATGTGAACCAAGATTGCCAATACACAGAACGACTTGTTTCACACCTTTCTCTTTAAGGAGCGCCAGCTGGTGATCTATAAATGGTCGACCGGCAACCGTGATCAACGCTTTTGGAATTGTCCGGGTTACTGGGTACAGGCGTTTAGCCAGACCTCCGGCAAGAATGACAACCGGCAGCATTACGATGTCGTCACCACTTTACTTCCGTCAAAATCAAAACGGAACCGTACTTCCTTGAGTCCTTCACGGGCCATGGCCTTGCGAAGTTTTTTGTTGTCCTCAGCGTAAAACATTAAAAATCCACCGCTCCCGGCACCTATGAGTTTTCCACCCAGTGCACCATTCTTCATGGCGATATTATACCAAGTGTTGATCCGGTCGTTGCTCATGGCATTTGAACGCTGCTTCTTGTGCTCCCAGTGGATGTTCATAATATTGGCAAACTCTTCAAGATCCCCACGTTCGAATGCCACTTTGCTCTGATATCCCAGCTCTTTGACAAAATTCAGATTATCGATCATTGAAGCATCATTGTTCTTACTTTTCTCATCCTGTTCCTTGAGAACATTTGATGCAGACCGGGAGTAGCCGGTAAAGAAGAGCAGGAGATGATCCTCAAGATTATATTGGGTATCTTTGGAAATATTAAGCTCTTTTGTCTTCACCTGGTCATTTTTACAGAATGTGAAACAGTTGATTCCTCCAAATGCGGAAATGTACTGATCCTGTTTTCCAATAGGTTCTTTTAATAAATCAATTTCAATATGGCATGCCTCTTCAGCAAGGTCATCTGGTTTGATAAACGTTTTATTATATGTATGTAATGCTTTCAGGAGTGCACAGGTAAAACTACTAGACGATCCAAGGCCCGTCCCTGCCGGAATATCTGCAAGACTCGCAAGTTCAAAATTTTCGGAACGGATATTCAGGAGTTTTAAGGACTCCCGAATAATAGGATGCTGGATTTGTTCAGGATGCTGAACACGTTCCGTATTAGAATATTTAATAATAATTTCTTTCTGGAAAGTATCATGCAGGGTAATATAGACATATTTGTCAATTGCCGCTGCGATAAGGAACCCCTCATGCTGGCGGTAATATGAGGGGAGATCGGTACCTCCCCCGCCCAGTGAGATGCGAAGTGGACTTCGTGTAATAATCATATTGAGTCACCATAAATTTTTGAGACAATCTTTAATGCTTCGCGTGCATCGTAGAGATTTGGTGATGGGGACACATTTGTGTGAATTGCATGTTCAAACTCTTCAAATTCAGTCTTCCATGAAAAATCGGGGAAGGGATATTCCCATATGGTTGTTTCCGGGGGTCCCATCCGGGGAAGCATCTGATAGAGGGTTAACCGTTCGGTCCCATAACTTCCCCCAATCCCATCAATCTGTAACTTTCCTTTTTCACAGAAGATCTCATACGAGAACAAATTCTTCCATTCGGTACAACTGACCTGAAGCCATGCTACCTGTCCCGCTGCATTTTTCAGATACATAAACCCGTTATCTTCAACAGGCATTTTCCAATAATATGTGTGGATATTACCTTGGATCTGGGTAAACTCTCCTAAGAACCACCGGGATAGATCGATAAGATGAACCCCCTGATCAAGAAGTCCCCCCCCTCCAGAGATCGCAGGATCTGCACGCCACTCTTTTTCATATCCGAGACGACCTCCATGCCCATATCGGCCGCGTATATATAAGAGATTTCCCAGACTCCCGCCATTGATAATCTCCCGTGCTTTCAAGAATGATGGATGACACCGCAGGTTATACCCTACCAAAACCCTGACATTGTGCTTCTCCGCAGCTTCGATCACAGGGTCCAGTTCGGAGAAATGCCGTGCAGCTGGTTTCTCAACAAGAACGTGTTTTCCGGCATTCACCGCTGCGAGTGTGATGGGTGCGAGCCAGTTGTTTGTCGTGGAGACAATAATGAGATCGAGATCATTCCGGCGTATTATATCCTGCCATTCGGTGTAATGAGCAACATCCGGATATTTTCCTGCAAGCTGTACTGCTCGTTCTTTGGAGACATCTGCTACCGCCCGAAGATAGCCGGAAGGTAACGACTCCGCACGTTTCTGTCCGATCAAACCGCATCCCACTATTCCAACCTGCATGATGATCACTCAAACATTAAATTTCGCTCTTTTGGGAGGATGCGCCGAAGTGTATACACATCATTGCTCCTTATATCCTGTGCAATATCCGGCAGTTTTTCCCACGGATCCCAAAGTGCACTGATGAGTTTTCCATTGATCTCATTACAAATGTCGGTTGTAAGAAAGTGCACTAGATCGGCCGCCCGTTTCTCCGAGTGTGGATTTTCGTTGTCTGTGCGTTGGGCATTCTTGATTTCTGAACTGCCAGCATATTCAATTCCAGCATCCAGAATTGTTTCAGTGAGTCGACTTTTCATGGGACCCGGGGCGACACAATTGACAGTTATTCCATATGGGGAAACTTCCTGAGCAAGTGTCTCGGAAAACCGAACAATACCGCATTTTGCAGTAGCGTAACTTGAAAAATTGGGTCTTGGAGCTGTTGCGCCACCTCCTGATATATTCACAATCCTGCCATATCTTTTTGCAATCATTGATGGAAGAAATCCCCGACAGAACTGTACTGGGGCAAGGAGGCATACATTAAGGCAATCCTGCCAATCAGTCCAATTATTTACATGAAGAGGACCGATCGGTCCCTGGATCGCAGCATTATTGATGAGAATATCCGGATTTCCGGCGATTCTTTGAATTGTATCAATGAGAGTGGGGATTTGTATCAGGTTTGAGAGATCGGCGGCAAAAAAATGAATCTGTTGATCCCGCTGACGGCTTATTAAGAGATCGTCAGCGATTTTTTTTAATTCTGGTTCATGTCGTGCTATGAGAACCAGATCGTCTCCTGCCAGCCAGAATTTTTCAGCAACAAGTCTTCCAAGGCCTCGTGTCGCACCGGTTATCACAACAAGATGACGAGAAGAATTCATCGTTGGTCAAGCACCCACTGATTATTCCGAAGAAAATCCAATGTTTTGATAATTCCTTCATTAATGGAATATTTTGGTTTCCATCCAAGAGAACGAATCTTTGAGCTGTCAAGGAAAATGAACGGATTATCGCCAATCCAACCCCGCTCCCCCCCCGAATAATGAATTATCGGATCAAGTCCAAGATGTCTGCATATCAAATGTATTGAATCGTTTACTTCGCAGTACTCGTCTGTACCCAGATTGAATATGTTTACCGGGTCTTGGGATTTTTCTAGTGCAGTAAATATTGCATCAATGCAATCCTGCACATAGAGATATGATTTTTTCTGGTGCCCGTTCCCGAGAACATCCAGATGGTCAGGATGAGTACGGAGCTGTTTATAGAAATCAAAAATATGACCATGCGGATAACGTTCCCCAAGGATTGAGACGAAACGGAATATCCATGCATGGAACCCAAAGCCTTCGCAATATGCTTCAATTAATCCTTCCCCAGCAAGTTTCGATGCCCCATAAAATGAAGTCTGGAGTGGGAACGGGGCATTTTCCGGAGTAGGAATTATTTTTGTCTCCCCATAGACTGAACCTGTTGAAGAAAATGCAATCTTATCAATGGAATTTTTCCGCATCGCTTCGAGAACATTAAACGTTGCGATGGTATTCTGATGGAGATCTTTTGCAGGATGCTCTGTGCCAAAACGAACATCCGCATTAGCTGCAAGGTGGAAGACAAAATCACAACCGGACATCACCCGATTTAATATCTCCGGATCGAGAAGATCTCCTTTGATCAACCGGAATTTGGTATTTTTTTTTGCGTTTTCAAGATATTCCGGAATCCCCGTGGAAAAATTATCATAGACCGTAACATCGTTTCCTTTTGAAAGCAATCTGTCGACAAGGTTGCTCCCAATAAATCCTGCCCCGCCGGTAATGAAATATTTTGTATTTCGCATGTGCAAATTCTGTATAGGTGGTAAAGAAGTATAAGATTATTGAGTGGATATCTAAAATATTCCTATCCTCTTTATTCCATGCATCGGCATGTGGAAAGACAGAAGTTAAATGTTCTTGGTTGCACTAGCATATCATAAGGAATGATATCCCAACTAATCTTCCAGTTAATCCAATTGAGAGAATAAGTGAAAACGAAAGGACATTAATACTCCAAAATTTTGAGGGAATCTGAAACCCGAACTATATCAGATCGTCGAAAGTATTTCAGATTCTTCCATTGAGACAAAATTTTCGAACCCATTGATGTTTTTGGTTAATAAAAAACTGTTAAAAAAACATGCCTCTGCAAGTTTTCGATATGGTATAATAGGGTTTGACGATATATATTCAGTCAATGAAAATCGGGATGATAACCGGCAATACAGGAAAGTTCCCTTCCGGCATCGGAAATTACCTATTCAATCTTACTGGTCAATTAAACGAAAATAAAAATAATGCAATAACAATAATCGGATACGATATTGCACAAGCTCAAACTTTTGATAATTTACCTATAATAATCCCATACTACCCGAAAATAAGGTATCACTCAATATTGTGGGGCCGGATAATATCTCTTCAGAAAAAAATCTTCTCCGATTTTGATATTGTTCACAACCCGGCGCCATTCCCGCTCCTGACAAAACCAGGAAAATGCTATGTGAGCACGATTCATGATCTGATACCAGTCATATTTCCGGAATGGGATTTGCTCCCTCGGGTTATTTCATCAAGATTGTTCTATCCAAAATTAATCCACGATTCAGATAGAATCATTGCAGACTCAAATAACACAAAAAATGATATAATTAAATATTATCATGTTGATGAACAAAAAATTTCTGTAATTCCTCTTGGTGCATCAGGAAAGTATAAACAACTGGATTTTCAGATCGTTGAATCAGTGAAAACAAAATACCAGCTCAATTTCCCGTTTGTGCTATTTGTCGGAACCCTTGAACCAAGGAAGAATATCCCAACTCTTTTAAAAGCATTCTCAATCTGCAAGAAAAAAATTTCGGGTTTAAAACTGGTAATTGTTGGACAGATGGGTTGGAAGTATGCCGAAATATTTTCCACTCTTGCAGATCTCGATCTTACCAAAGATGTAATATTTTTGTACTATGTCCCCCGTGAAGATCTCCCGGCTCTTTATAATGCAGCAGAACTCTTTGTATATCCATCGTTTTACGAAGGATTTGGGCTCCCGCCATTGGAAGCGATGCAATGTGGAGTCCCGGTTATTACATCAAATACGTCATCACTTCCGGAAATTGTTGGTGAAAGAGGAAATATGGTACACCCGACCGATGTTTGTGGACTTGCGGACATGATGTATCTATTGTTATCTGATGATAACCAACGTAAAGAAAATATCAGGTACGGATTATCCCGCACTAAAATGTTCTCATGGGAAAAATGTGCACAACAAACACAAGAAGTATACGATGAGATCAGTGAAGAAAAAAACTAAAAGAATATCGTTATTGAATGAGCGACTGGTACACTTTGAAATATTCATCTGTCATCCTTTCAACAGTAAATTTCTCCGCAATTCTTTTCCGGTTAAAAAAGCCCATTTTTTGTCGCATATTTTCATCTGATGCCAGCATTGATATTTTATCGGCAAAATCTATTATATTGTCCATCTCGCATAACAATCCCCCATTCCCGTTAATAATCAGTTCCGGAAGGGAAGAGCAGTTCGTTGCCACAACCGGCTTCCCGCAAGCCATTGCCTCTGCAACTGATAGTCCAAATCCTTCAAGACGAGATGCAGTGAGAAAAATATCGCATAGGTTATACACTTCCACTAGTTGGTCTATATTCAATCGTCCCAAGTTCAGAATGTTTTTACATCCAATGAGGGATCCCGCTTGCTGGCCGGATGCGATCAGCAGGAGATACTTATCTCCCAGTTGTTTCATAATTGCAGGGAGTAAATCCGCTCCTTTTCGTTTTGACAGGTTACCCGCGAAAAATATAATGATCTTGTTTTCAGGGAGGTTCCATGCAGATCTTTTCACATCTGCGGGTTTGAACAGGGTGTTATCAATACCGGCATACACAACCCGTGACCCGTAATATCCAAACACTTCCTCCAGTTTCTTTTTAGTATACTCGCAATCACATGTAACCACGTCAGCTACATCAAATGATTTTTTCTCGCAACGGTAAACCCATCGATGAAAGATTTTCTGAGACAGTGTCCGGTAGGAGTTGAATGCGGGATCATGGATTACGTGATGTTCCGTAATTACGAGCGGCTGCTCATTTTTGAAAGCAAAACCGTTCCAGGAATTGCTGTGAATGATATCAGAATACGGATTATTTTTTTGGAGTTTTGTAAGCGGTGGGATGAATTGGTAAATGCTGGAACAGAGATCCAGGTTACAGTAGTGACCACCTTTCCTGATACCCTGGCAGAGATTCTCTGCCCAGACATCGATACCGGATCCTCCACGAACCTGTCGTATCGCGATCTTCATGATTTCCCTTTCCTATTATATCCCTCAAGCACCAGTTCGTAAGCTTCCGAAAACTGCCGGGATATATCCTCCCATGAAAACCGTGTCCGTACAGTGTCATATCCCAATTCTCTGAACCGCTCTGCCAGCACTGTATCGGATAACAGTATTATGATTTTTTCAGCAAGATTTTTCTCATCTTCACTCTGAAATAAAAAACCATTCCTTCCATCATCAATGATATCCGGTATTCCCCCTATATTACTGCCAATAACCGGCACTCCGTGAGACATCGCTTCGAGGAGAACAACCCCAAGACCTTCCATGACCAGTCCCTGAAATGATCGGGAGGGGAGAACCAGGATAGATGCGGAATCATAGTGTTTTGCCAAATCCTCGTCACTCAATCTGCCGCAGAAACAGATAGTATCAGTAAGGCCAGTGTCCTTCACAAGACGCTGCAATGGCTCGCGGAGCAGCCCCTCTCCAACGATATTGAGTTCCGAATCGGGGATTGCTTTCCTGACAACGGTCATTGATCTGATCAACGTGTCAATTCCCTTCCATTCAACAAGACGACCGACAAAAAGTATGTTATGCTTATAGGAACTTTTCTCTGATGGAGGATTCTTTAACGGGCATACTCCCATGGGGATTACTCTGCAGGGACACTGAAGTGGAACAAGCACTTCAATCTGTTGTTTTGTGTATCTACTGTTGGTCGTGATGAGATCTGCCGATGCAATGATCGCAGACAGGATCGGGATAAATAACCGGTATTTCCCAAATAGGTTTGCATCAAGTACATGGGAGGTGAGAACGTGGGGTTTTTTTTCGATGAATGCAATTACTGCTCCAACAAGTCCAGAGGGAACAAACCAATGCGAATGGATGATATCGATCTGGTAACGGTGGATGACCCGCCACGAACGCCAAAACTCGCTGATCATGAATAACGGGAGCTGGAGCCCCGTAAGAAATGATTGGCGGAGTGCTGTATACATACCGGTGTTGGATGACAAGCACTGGAAGCGGTACGGGTAAAAATACGGGAACCTGTGAACTATGATGCCATCCATAGTCTCATGAAATGGCAATCCAGAAATATGCGGGCAAATCACATGCACTTCATTTCCCCGTTCAACCTGCCCACGTGCCTGATGATAGATGAAATTTCCCTGGTAATCCCCTTGATGCCTTGGAAACGAGCTGGTGATTATGGCGATTTTCATGTAAATTCACATACTAGAACCGGCAACTGGGAAAAAATAACAACTCGTTATTATGAATCCCGTGCTCACAATTCACTCCAATCCGCAAGTGAAATGTCCCGGCTTTCCTGTATATCGAACAGAAGTGCAAAGGATAAAAACTGCAAACCAATCGCAAACAAAAGAAGTGAAAGCACTCCCCGAACGAACAACGGCCCCCCTTGGATAAATACATAATAGAATGTGAACAATCCTGCAAGAAAACCGACAAGCGTCATAGCTAATCCGAAGAGGTAAAAAATTACCAGTGGATGAAAGCTTAATACAACATATTTTTGCCTGAGCCGGTAAAAGAAATCCCTGAAGAGGAGCCAGGATACGTTCACGATATAATTTACATAGCGGATTTTTGAAGTCTCCCTGCCATACCGGGCGGGCATTTCAATATCCATGACCCGGAACCCGAATACGTTCAGTTTGACAAGAAGATCATTACAGTATCCATATCTGGGATAAACCCGGTCAAGGTTCAATCGTTCAAGCGTTCGTCGTGATATCGCGGTATATCCGTTTTGTGGGTCCATCAGTTTCCAATAGCCCGAAGAGAATTTTGTCATGATGGTGAGCAGGGCATTACCAATAAAACGCCACTGGCTCATCCCTTTCCGGTATTCCGGGCTGAGGAGACGGTTGCCTTTTGTATAGTCCGCCTTGTTCTGGATGATGGGGGAAATAAGCGTCGGCATCACTTCCGGATCCATCTGGTTATCTCCAGCCATTACAACAATAATTTGCTGATTGTCAATCATCGCTTGTTTATATCCGGAAACAATCGCTGCACCGACACCACAATTTGTCATATGGTTAATAGGAATTATTCTGGTGTCTTTTTTAGAAAGAGTCTCTATAATTTCCCGGGTTTTATCTGTTGAAGCGTCATTGACTGCGTAAATTTTGTCAACGAATGCAGGTACAGATAAAAGGGTATCCTGGATTAGTAACTCTTCGTTGTAAGAAGGAACAACTACAGCAATCGTATGATCACGATACACAAATGTTCTCTCTTTTTTAGACTAATAAAAGTACTCTGGTTTCTGGGTATGGGCAATGATTTGGAATATAAAATATACGACTGATGATTTGGTTCCGGTTTTTGTCGATAAAACCAGTTACTCTTTTTTGCAGAATTTAAATGAAATTATCTGGATGAATCTTATCTGAATCATCATTAAAAGTGCTCAAAAACTATATGATCTTTCTCTCTCTCCCACTCCCGTTACGTACCTTCCAGTATTTCTTTCTGGTTTAAATTCTCTGTTAGAGACACGGTTCTCATTTTTGTAGAATATTAACATACTCGCATTTCTGTAAAGTGCGGAGGAGAAAAAGAGTCGGATATATTTATTATTGTTTTTCAACCTGTAATAAAATATGTGAACAATACGTATAGCTTTTCAAAAAATCAGTTTTTTGATATAGATTTTTTTAAAACCCCGACCCGATGAGTAATCGTAAATAGTTTCATTATAAAAGTAATTCTCAATGACTTCGGATAACCGGATTGATAATATACGGACATCCTCATCTGGTAAACGGGCAACAGTAATGGAAACACAACAGAACGGCAGTGTCACATCTTCCCCGAATACTCCTCATGCAAGTGTTTTTGATCCTGCTGTCTTTTTTCAGAGATATGCATTAACCATCATTATTTTTCTCATCTCATTATTTTTCATCATCACAATAACTAATCCCGCTCTGTATATGAATGATGAGTGGATTACGGCCAACCAGCTCCACCAGCTAAACATCGGTCATCAGGTAACTATCAATGAAGGGAAGTATGGTATTACCGATAAAGGAATTGTTTCCTCGTATTTTACTTCCCGGCAAAATGTGCTGATGTATTCCCTTGCGCTCCCGTTATCTGCGTTACCCATAGTAAAAATGTTAGGGCTCTTTGAGAATAATTTCCGGTTATTTGTGATCATGATCTGGTCCTTATGTCTCATCCTTATCGCTTTACTTATCGAAGCATACTATCCTGCATATTCAAAAATTCGGGGTATAAGACTTCTGTTTCCGGTCCTATTGCTTGCACTCTTCTTATTCATGTTCAACATTCTGATGTACAGGCAATTTGTCTACTCTGCCGTCGATGCCCCATTCGAAGTGGCAGCACTGATTCTCACAAGTCATATCTTTTTTGCGTTGACCGTTGCAGTTGTTTTTGAGACATGTAAATTGATCTTTAAAGATCTCTGGATGTCACTCTTTGGTGTTTGTGCGACAATCGCCTGCTCCTCGTATATATTCTGGGCAGGGACGGCAAAGGATCACATGCTGACAGCGGCAGTCTTTGCGTTTGTCATCTACTTTTTTGTCCTTTATCTCACGTATGGACGAAGGAGGGATGCGACTATCTCGTTCATTTGTTCAGGGCTCCTGATCTGGGTCCGGCCAGAAGTGGGGTTCTTTGTTACGATCTTTACCGGATTGTTCTTTTGCGTGCCCCTGTTGTCGCAGGTTATAAAAAAAGAGAATTCTATCATCCGATCTCTCAAATCCTGCATTCCGATGGCAGGAATGTTTATCGGGGGGATTCCCTTTTTTATTAATAATCTTTTAACCACTCATAACTGGCTTATCCCCGCATTCGATCTCCCTCGGCCAATGACAGATGTCGGTACTGTATCTAAAGTGTCGCCTCCTCTTCAACAGGTTCTTGCGCAGGAAGCATTATCTGCTCCGACTGAAGGGATGAGTCTGTTTGCGACATTGTCGAGAGCCGGAGATATGATCACGCATGCAATGTTCCGGGGATTTTCATTTGATAATATTATCCAGGGTTTTTCGGGCATACTGATGTTCCCAAAAAATGGGAATATCGGATTTTTGATCATGTGTCCCATAATTCTTCTCGCACTGGTTGCGTTTATTCTATGGAATAAGAAAATATGGGCAGGGATAAAGAGCCAGAGAGAAATTTTTCTCTTTCTTATACTTATGATACTAGCAGCTGTGTTCAGTTATCTTCCCAAGTTATATATGATGAATATCAGTCCAGGGGTTGTTCCGGATATGCGATATCTTTCTCCTGCATACCTACCCTGTGGAATCCTCAGTATCATGGTACTCTCAAAAACCCCGCTTTTAAAAATACCAAAAGATATGGTGATATCCGGGATTAAGAGAGCGATCATTATCGTTCCCCTATTATTTCTCTTAATGATTGTCGTTCATCCCTTCGGAAGTGTGAATGCAGGATATTTCAAATTTTTTGTTTTTATTATCCTTTGTGTGCTGATACTATGTCTGGGACTGATGTTCATCTACCATCTTTACAAGAAAGGGAACCGGTTTTTATATCAGGCCCTCCCAGACTCCCTTGTACTCCTCCTCATTACTGTTTTTACATTCCAGTTAGTGCTTGTATTTATTTTTGGGGTGATAATCAAGTTTAATGGGTATCCCTTGTGGATTCCTCTTGTCGAGAACGGTTTCAATACGATATTCCATGTTTCAACTCTGCCTCCTTTATAGTGGAGAATGAGAAATTTTTGTAGGATTTAAGAGAACTCCTCCTCTCCATCAGATTAAAATAATTTTTATGTGTTATCTGTTGCGGACAAATAGTGTTTGTTCCCGGCAAAAAAACCTGAATATTTCATCAACACATCAACCAAAAACTCTGATAACGGACATGATAAATGAATATGTTTTTTCTTTGAACCTGTGATATTGACCGATATTTTAAGCCGGATGCCTCACAATAGGTGCTATTAGGGATGATTTTAAACGATAGTTATCTGTTATTTTGCCGTAAAACCTTTAAATATTCGATATTCTCAAAATTATGTAACTAAATTCGCTAATTTTGGCACTAAATTCATAAATTGATACCGGTTTTTGGCAAACGGAGTCCCAAATGAACTCCAAATAGATCATCACCCAGTTATTGGAATCTTGCTCTTAAATGTCCGAATTCGAGCGTTTTCCAAGAACCCAGTAAACTCTTGACGGCAGAATTCAGGAGTAAAAGTGCGTATCGGCCAAAACCCAATCTGCATACTTATGACAAGCGCCACATTTTTCTTCAAATGGACACTCCCGGAAAAATGATTGGTCAATTTTCTTGTTCACTCTCCACTTTTTCTTTAACCAATTTGATAGAAAGAAATGCAAAAGAAAATACCTTTCCGGGGAAATTGTCCTCACTATATTAGGTAAGAGGACTTTTCCTGAGAAAATCCGGTTGACTGGTAAAGGACAACAATGTTTGTGATATACATTTCATCGTTTTCCCGCACAAAAAAAGGGAACTATTCGGACAGGGCATTCAAATGGATCCCATCTACTTTAAAGAATCTGATAACGATTATCTACCGACTGTATCATGTCTGTTAATAAATAATCTTAAAAATGTGTAAAAAATTATTCCGTTAATCGAAGTCATTAAAAAAAAGGAAATCAGTAGAGTACATTCACACGTGTAACTTCAGGTGGTGTTACTTTTGTGAAGGGTAAAGCAGCACCGACCGGGGGGCGTATTTCGAAATTCATCATAGTATTCTTCGGCACAGCAGGGTCTATCATGAAAGCTATCCGAACCTGTTGTTGTTGTCCCAATGAAGCTGTCGGGGTAACACCATCTCGTAGTGCAGAAAATTTCGTTCCCGTGGGCTCAGTAGCCGCATCGTATGTGTAAATTACCGGATACGAAGAAGGCGTGGAGAAGACAAGCTTCATTACCGACAGATCCATGGTGGTTGCTCCTGGTGCAAGAATAACCGAAAATTGGATCTGATTAATTTGGGTGGCTGTATCAGATCCCGTTAGTCCATATACCATTCCGGCCATCTGGATGTTTGAAGTACCTTGTTGAATCGCTGTATAAACGGCTTCTTGTGCCTTCCCTGTTGTGTAGAAACCGGCACCAAGTACCACATATGAGAACACGGCCGCGACGACAACAAATGCAATAAGCACAATTGCAGCTTCAAGACCGGTGAATGCATCGTCATTATTTTTTTGCTGAATCGTGATCTCACCTTCGTTTTAAAGTATATACGAATTACTACAAGATCCCTGCTTGAAAAAGGGCTTTAATAGGTTATAAATTATCGGTTCTTCTTTGATTTAAACGATGTACAAACACGGGATTTTACCGGACATGATATTCAAATCAGTTACCGCGAGAATGAAGAACCGCATTTAGATGTTTTCTGCGATAATACAACAACCCTCTGATGTAAGGAACGGTCGTTTAAAAGACATTAAACCATTTCAATAAAAACCATAAGAAAGTCATTCCGGTAATTGAATTCAAGAAAAAAAAGGGAGATTAGTAGAGTACATTCGTTGCTGTAATTGCCGGTGGTGATGTCTTTGAGAACGGTAATGAAGCTCCGACTGAGGGGCGAATTTCAAAATTCATCACTGTGTTCTTTGGCACCACAGGAGATACCAGGAAAGCTATCCGAACTTGTTGCTGTGCAGCCAGTGAAGCTGTCTGTGTTGAACCGTCTCGCATAGCCGCAAAGTACGTTCCAGTAGGCGTTGTGGCCGAATTGTATGTGTAAATTGTCGGATTCGCAGTTGCGGTAGAGAAGACTATTTTCATCAACGACAGATCAAGTGTCGGTGATCCCGGAGCAAGACCAACAGTGAATTGTATCTGATTAATTGAAGTGGCTTCTGCAGATGCAGTCAATCCGTATACTTGTCCTATCATCTGGATGTTGGAAGTCGCCTGTGCTACACCCTGGTAGACGGTCTCCTGTGCCTTCTGGGTTGTGAAGAACCCGGCACCGAGTACCACGTATGAGAACACGGCCGCGACAACGACAAATGCGATAAGCACAATTGCTGCCTCAAGGCCAGTGAACCCTTCATCATTGCGTTTGAACGAAGACATAAATTCACCTTTGTTTACGAGCGGATACTGAGTAAACAATATCCATATTTGTTAAGATGATGTCATAGTATTTATATTTAGGCCATTTTTCGCAATCCAAAATCCCGCATATTGTGATTTTTTTGAAAAAATGAATATGATATTGCTAAAATCAGATACTCTGTTTCTCATTACACACTCGAACGGTATTCAATCCAGTTCTTTAAATAAATTTTGAAATACTGGACGAATATTTATCTGGTAAAAATCAATTACATACTGTTCAGCGATGGATAAAAAGGATACGATGTATATAGTGGGTGCTCTTTGTATCATCCTCATCATAGCTTTAGTATTAAAACCGGCTATAACCGGCAAACCGGTAAATACCGGCATCCCTGTCGCTACAACCCCCCCGCCAACAATCGTTACAACTCCGGTAAATGTAATAACTCCGGTTATTACGGTAATCATCCCTATCACCACTTTGCCTACGCCAACTCCGGTTCCCACGTGGGATGCTTCGGTAAAAGGGGTTCAGTTTGTTGATCCATCTACCTATGGGGTTACATTTAATCAATCACTCCCTCAAGGCACAAGAATTGATAATACTCCGCTCAACACGAACATGACGAGTTATGCAAAGATTGTAGGAAAATATAGCGGAACAACGCAGACTATCAATATACCATTCCCATCCTGGCAACTTGTATATACTATTGAACCGGTTCCTGCGTTACAACCTACAAAAATTGTTGTTACTCAGACAAAAGGGGAAGGATTCTCATACAGTGGTATACAAGGTTCCTATTCCGGTGTAACTCCTGAATTTACTATACAGGTAATGGATGCCAGCGATCCCAATAGAATCGTCAGGACAATTTCACCCCCGGGAGGTATAGATCTCAACTTATGGCTTGGGAAGCCAAAAACTGTGGATCCTTCGAAAACATTAGCACCTCATCAAAAAGCCACTGTTGAAGCAGGTACAGTATATGTTGATCCCCGCCCCTGGACTGAGAAGTTTTACGAAGGCCAGAGAAGCTATTATTTCATTATCAAAGCAGAATCCATCCAATCCTATAGTCTTGATATAAAAGTCCCGACACAATATATCGGAAAATACTGATCGGATGATTAGTTTATATTATATGTCGCTATAGCAGTGTTGTCATAACAATCGAATTATAGCACTATTTGAGAAAATCCTGCAAAAAAGATTTTTGAAATCCTGAAGTATGCCTTGCTATAATTGCTTCTTTGCATCATTCAGTGATTTAAAAGTGTTTGTCTTTAAAGAGTTTCAACAGGTTGATTAAAAATTGTAGATAAAAAAGGATTCAATCGAATTTTTTCTTTCCCATGGATTCCATATAGATATACTCTTTTCCGACTTCGATGGTTCCAATCTTATCCTCTGGAATAGGAATTTCAAAGTTAGTGAATTCTTTCATATCCATGAGTTGTGCTGTTGTTCCGGCAATGGAAAGAACCTGCCCGCTCTTCCGCTCAACAACCGGGACATATGTCTTTGCCGATACTGGTGATACAATGGAACGTTTGACACCATCAAAAAGACCCATTGCATCAATACGGGCTTTTGCAGCACCATGTTTACCGGGTTTGGATGTTGCAATGCTTAACACCCTGCAGGGTTCTTCTTCGATAACAATATAACGTCCTTCCTTGATCTTTCCGATTTCTGTCTGTTCTTTCATTTTATTCACATCCCATTTTGAATTTTTCAATCGCGGTATTAATTTATCTCCATAGCATTACATAAATACAGCGTAGAAATCTGGTGTTCTGGTCATGGAGTTTCTTTCAGCATGCAATCAGATGGCAGATCTGGTGGAAGAAAGTATCCGTGATCTGGTTGGCACTCCAGAAGGTGGTATCACCGTCAGAATGGGTGCAGATCTCACACCTACAAAGAAGATCGATAAGGTAGCAGAAGACTGCATTTTACAATTTTTAGAAGAGAATCCCTTATGCAGACTTCTTATCAGTGAGGAGGCTGGAAAAGTTAAGTTCAAGGGAGAACGAGGGACTATTTTTCTTGATCCCGTTGATGGTACTTTTAACGCAGTTGCCGGGATCCCATTTTATGCGCTCTCCATTGCTTACGCTGAAGATGGAGAAACACAACAGGCATTCGTACGCAATCTTGCCAGCGGTGAAACTTTTACTGCCATACGAGGACAATTTGCCCTGTGTAATAATAAGCCGATTCGTGTATCGACAACCCATAATCTGGATGAATGCGCGATGAGTGTCTACGGGCGGAAATTTGATCCAACGCGCGTGATGCAACTGGGACAAAAGATACGCCGCTGGCGCCTGTTGGGAGCGTCAGCCCTTGAACTCTGTTATGTCGGTTGCGGGAGAATTGATGGTTTTATCGACCTTCGTGACACTCTCCGTGTTACTGACGCCGCAGCAGGTATGCTGATCTGTACCGAAGCCGGGGGGAAAGTATCTAATTTAGATGGGGGCGTCATACGGTTCCCGGATGAAGTGACCATCGGGCGATGCATTGTTGCAACTAATGGGGCAGTGCACCACAAAGTGATTGAATATCTGCGGTGATTCCTTATGCGTCTGTTACTTGTTTCAAGGATCGATAATCCGGATGCAATTACCTTTTCCCGGAAGGTCAAGGAAGTACTGGAACAAGAAGGGATAGATATATCTTTCGATGATGATACCGCGGCAATTCTTAACGAGACCGGGCAACCGCTAGTTGACTCTACTGCTGATGTGGTTGTAGTTGTTGGCGGAGATGGTACGATCCTCCGCACGATTCAGCAGATGCAGCGTCCAGTCCCGGTGATCGGTATCAACCGAGGGGAAGTGGGTTTTTTAGCAGACCTCGATCCATCCGAAGCAATCGATTTTGTGAGAACTCTTCCCCGGGGATTTTCTATCGAAGAAAGAATGCGGATCACGCTCTTAAAAGATGGCATCAATCTGGGAACCGCTCTCAATGAGGCGTTGATAGTAACGACACGTCCGGCAAAGATGCTACGATTTTCGATCCTTGTTGATGGAATAACTACTGAACAGTTCCGTGCGGATGGACTTCTTATCAGTACTCCAACCGGATCTACAGCCTACGCCATGAGCGCTGGAGGGCCTATTGTAGATCCCAGGATACAGGGTTTTATCCTTGTGCCACTTGCCCCCTACCTCCTCTCGTCACGTCCCCACATCATCAGCAGCAACCGGCGTCTTGAAGTAAGACTAGAGAGCTCAAAACCAGCAAATCTTGTCCTTGACGGTCAGCAGACCATTGAACTGGGAACTTCCATGACCCTTGAAGTAAAACCTGCTAAGTACCCTGCAAAGTTTGTTGATGTCGGTCGGAATTTCTTTGAAAAAGTTGATAGCAAATTACGGAAACTCTGATTATTTTCGTTCGTTATCTCTCTCTTAAAACTGTAATGTACTTGATTCATGCATTTTTTAGATACCGGCAATCAAAATAAAAGACTTATCTAAATTGCCGTGCTACTACTGGTCAGGTGGTTTTGTGCAGGTCTCCATGAAACTTGAGATGAAAGATTCGCCGGGCCAACTGGTCGCAGCTTTAAAGCCCATATCCGATGTCGGTGGAAATATTATCGCGGTGATACACCAGCGTGAACCGGATTCGGATCACGGCACTCTTGATGTCCAGATTGTGCTCGAACTACCTGAGGGTCGGCTTGAAAAACTTGTTGTCCTTCTTAAGGAACAGGGTGTTCATATCCAGCGTATTGGTGAACAACGCCTGCTCTATAAACGAACGGTCATCCTTATCGGGCATCTGATGCATACAGATCTTTCCGATACAGTTGATCAGATAGATTCCACCGGATTTGCTGAAGTGAGTGAGCTTGCCATGAGCATGCCTGCGGTAAAAGATCGCTCATCTTCACGTCTCACGATCAAATCAGTAACAAAAGAGGATATGGAAGCAGCACTTGCCATATTGCGCCGGGTATCGCAACAGAAGTCCCTGCTCTTGATTGAGCCGCTTGAGGAGATTGCATGAAGATCGCATTGATTGGTCTTGGTTCTGTAGGACGCGGCGTGGCCGAAATGATCACCAAAAAAGATCTCGGTTTATCCATAACAGGACTCGCCGATTCAAAAAGCGGGGCAATGGATCCTGATGGACTTGACATTCCTGCACTTCTTGCCAACAAGAAAAAGCACGGATATTGTGGCGATCCAAATCTTCCGACTATCGATATTATCAAAAAAGCAGATTATGATGCACTGGTCGAAGTCACTCCAACAAATGCTATATCCGGCGAGCCTGCAATCGGCTATATAAAGACTGCCCTCATCCGGAAAAAGCATGTCGTCACTTCAAATAAGGGTCCTATCGCACTGGCGAACAAAGAGCTCCGTACACTGGCACTTAAAAACCACGTAGCCCTCAGGTATGAGGCGACGGTTGCCGGTGCAATTCCGATCATGCATACCCTGGAGCACGGACTTGCCGGTAACGAGATCCTCGCACTCTATGGTGTACTCAACGGAACCTGCAATTATATTCTCACACGGATGGCCGCAGAAGGTCTTACCTATGAGCAGGCCCTGATGGAAGCCCGTGAAATGGGGTACGCTGAAGCGGATCCGACCTATGATGTCAAAGGCATCGATGCGGCGATCAAACTGGTGATTCTTGCAAATACTATCTGGGGGCATGATGTTCGGTTGA
>JBAZQT010000081.1:0-11678 GCA_041645055.1 Methanoregula sp.
AGATCCGTATCCGCGCCATGAAAATGGAGGACGGGCAGGTTCAGGCTGAACTTGCACCGGAATCATAGATGGAAAGGACGATCACGTTTGCAGGCGATCCGAACATCGGGGTTTTTGCCCGGGTGGTTGGAAATGTCGCTATAATCCCGCCGGAATCCACACCGGAATTCAGGCATGCAGTAAAGGAAGCTCTCAAAGTCGAGGTCATTGAGACCACGATCCAGGGAAGCACGATCATCGGCTCTTTAGTTGCCGGTAACAGCCGGGGCGTTATCGTCTCGGGTCTGGCAACGGATGAAGAGATCGAGAAGCTGGCAAAGTACCGCAAGGTGTTTTTGCTCAGTGACACAATGAATGCCGCGGGCAACGTGATCATGGCAAACGATACCTTTGCCGCAGTTCACCCGGACATGCCAGAAAGCGTGTCGAAAGCTATCGGTGAGTTCCTCGAAGTTGAGGTATTCCCTCTTGTTCTTGGTGGCGTAAAGACCGTCGGTATGGCGGGCGTTGCCACGAACAAGGGTGTTATTGTGCACCCGAGGGCGACTGCTGCCCAGATCAAGAAGATCGAAGATGTTGCTAAAGTCCCGGTAGGTACCGGGTCGATCAACATGGGCAGCGGACTTATCGGTACCGGTCTTATGGTTAACGAGAACGGTTACCTTGCCGGGAATGCGACGAGCGGGTTTGAGCTTGGCAGGATTGAAGACGTATTTGGATTTCTGGAGTGATAATTATGGAAAATCAGAAGTTTGAGGTTAAAGGAACCTTTTTAATGGGCGAAGACTGGGCGCCATACACGAAAATTATCGCGGCCCCCAATGCAAAGCAGGCACAGGAACGCACCTTAGCGGTTATTGGCAGCAAGCACAACCTGAAACGCAGGTACATCAAGATTGATGCTATCAAGGCCGTTAAGGCCGAGTAATTTTTTTAATTTCTTTTCTTCTCTGTTTCTTTTAGGCAATTGTTGTGGTTAAATTACTTCTTCGACCATCACAGGTTCTTCAGGGACCAAAATTCGTTTTATTAAATAACCTGAAAAATAGAAAATGCTGGAAAGGGATTGTGTCAAAAAAATTGTCAAAATAAATCCGATCTGAGATTTTTTTGTTAATTCAGCAATAGTCAATGAATGTGGCAACAGACTAATAGCAAGAAAATAAAACCAAATCAGTATTAAGAATAAAATTATTGCGTACCAAACAATTATAAAAAACAGTCCTCTTTTAGATGTGCCAATTTTATCACGAATGAATGTATTAAACCAAGTCCCGAAAATAAGAACAAAATATAACAAAATCGCTATTGCAAGCCATATCACCAAATCGGAGTAATTTAAATAAAGATATCCTATTAAACTAAGGAAAAACATTAAAAAAAAGATTATAAACATAACAATAAAAAAAATTTGAAATGTTGTAAAAAATTTTTCTTCTTTTTGTTTCATCAAAGGAAACAAAGTAACCATTGCATCATAGAAAATTAATGTCATCAATAAACCCATGAGGAATACTAAAAACAAAATACCATCTATTAAATTTTCATCAATTGTTGGTTTATTTAAACTATAGAGAAAGCCCGCTAACGCACCGAATATTGCAATCATTGTAAAAATTGTTTTGTTCCTCTCAAAAAAATCATAAACTATCTTCATTTTATGATCGGGAGATATAATCGGTTCTTGCGACATCGGATGTAATAATGATATAAATTAAGGCAAGATATAATGAATCCGTAAAATCCTGCGTTCAATTATATGCCGATTGAACCGCCGCGGGGGCGCCCCGTCGGGGGCGGCGGCGTTCATCACAATATGAAGTTTGATGGTTTTGTCCCATCAATCTAACCTGATTAATGTGATTTCACCCATTTATTCGAATTCGTTTTATCGAGCGTCAGAACTTCGCTGGGTAATGACTTAGATTAATTATTTCTCCTATTCAAGAAAACGTTCAGAGCCGTTTTATCTCAAATCCCAAGGAAATTAAAATCCCGTTTTCTTGGTCGCTAAATTGAAATTCAAAAAATTACATTAAAAAATTCTTTAAAAATAGTACCTAGATAACTATGGAATTATCCAATTTTGGCGAGATCAAACAATTCTTTAAAATTATATACAGATTCTGAAATGTATTCACGATTTAATTGATCCCTAAAAAATCCTTTAAATTCTAACAAATTTGATCCTTGTCGATCTTTTTCTTTGAGGAACTCTAAAATATCAGCAAAATCCCTAGAAATTGTCATAGATTGTCCAGGATTTAAAGTGAAAGGAAAAAGTGGCATCACGAATGTAGTCGAGAAATCTATAGGTATTAACTCCGGTATATTTATTGCCCAAGGTTCTTTTTGTTTTGGTTTCTTTTCAACAACATCGTTTGTTTGAGTTATTTTTTTTGATTCTCTCTTTTTATCATCAAAATCAAATATTAGGCTATCGTTAGTAATTATTCCTCCGGATTTCAAATATATTGTTTTTCCACCTTTATTGATGATAGAAATTGACAATTGAAAATTGGTATCCTGTTTTTTAATTTTTGCATCAATTTGAACGTCAATTCTATTCTCGTAACGATTTAATAAAAATTGACTTGACACAAGTAATGCTGTAAATATCCCAATACCTGCAACGATGTTATTTGTAAAATAAATTACAGTGATCGATAAAATGATTGAAAAGAAAAATGAAAAAATAAATTCATTCAAGTATTTCATTAATATTTATCCCTCAATATCCACATCGTTTTTGATAATTTATATTTTATCGCATATCAACTTTCAAAAAGCCATCTTTGATTCAACTTTTGCTTATTTCTCGAAATTCACGTCTTCTCAAGAGTCCCTTCCATTTTGATCTACCTCCTCTTCCATTTTAAAGTGAGGAAGTAGGAGGTACCCCCTCCCGGTCCGGACAGGAGGGTAGGGGGACCCCCTCTCATGTTTTGGAGAGGGGGAGGGGGTGGGTACCCCTCCGGGCAAATAGGGGCCCCCACCCCCCTCCCTTTTTACTCGCCCGGGAAATCCCCTTTCCGTCGTGACATCATGCGAAGCCATGCCCGTGTCCCTGCAACCGGAGGGGGGGGAGGGCCCTGTCTTTCACATGACTGGGGGGTAGGGGGTCCCCCCCTTACTTTTTGGAGAGGGGGGTGGGGTACCCCCACTCAAAGAAAAGAGTGGTACCCCCCTCCCTTAGTTTGGACAGGCACCCACCCCCCATCTTTCCATTCCTGAAAATCGAAACTGTTCGTTCACGTCGGAGGTCCACGCGAAGCCCACCTCATGCCCGTGCAGGTTGGGGGGGTGGTACCCTGTCCGGATGCGAGGGGGTGGGGGCCTGTCCGGGTTTGGACAGGGGGGTAGGGAGTCCCCTGCTCTTATTTTGGAGTGGGGGGTGGGTAGGGATCCCTCCATTGATCCACAATAGATTTTCATGAAGGACGGGGTCTTGCAACTTCCCGCCAAAAATATTCATACTTACAATGCTTACAATACGATCATGTCTGCGGTAAAGCGGATCCCGGTAACCGAACCGGTATGGAAAGATCTTGCTGAGATGCGATCAGCAGGTCAGACTTATACGGATCTTCTGGCAGAGATGATTGAGGACCGGAAGAAGCGGCGATTAGAAGAAGATGTCAGGAAATGGAGCAGCCGGAAGAAAGAGGATTACGTTTCCCTGTCGGAGATTAAGGATTGACATTTTCCCTTATACTCTGGCATGAATTATCGGATGAGATCAATCGCCTGCCGGATAAGTCCCGCCGGATCATCCGAACTGCCTTAAAGCGGCTTGAAGAGGATCCGTTCCCGGGAAGTCAGGGAGATAAAGAAAAACTTGTTTTGCGAGGCGGGATTGTTATCTACAGGCTTCACATTTCCCGGAGTTATACCGCGTTTTATGAGATCGATAAAGAGGCCAAGTTAGTTATTGTCCAGGAGATCCTGCCGATCGAGCAGGCTCACAAGAAATACGGATATTATTGATTCTTATTTTTAGGGGTGGTGCATACGGCCACTTGGGAAGCTGTACTCTATTGGGCTGCTCCGCTCTCTTCCCGGAAAATATCCCTCGGGATAGGGTATCCCCCCGTTCGTTCGAAAACACGTTTCAGAACCTTGGTAGTAAAATCCCATCGGCATATATGCAAAGAAGGAAAACTCACTGTCGTATATGACAGATCAGGCGCCCCCTCAAGGCAACGGTGTTCTCAATCCCGGCCCCACTACGGACTCTCCCTCATCAGGCTCGCTGATCTGTATCCCTCTTACCGAATCCGATGTGGAGGAAAGCGCCCGGCTCTACACCGAAGTTTTCCTTGCCGAGGAGCCAGTACCGCAAGGTCGGGAACCGGATCCCGTCTGGTTTCTCAATTACTCCCGACAGTATGCCCGGTATCTTGCCGGAAAAAACCTGAGCTTCGTTGTCCGGGATCAAGACACACACCATCTTGCCGGGTTCATTTTCTGTAACGATATGGCTGATACCCCTGAGAGTGTTGGTGAATGGGTGTTCGAAATCCTTGCTGAATTCCGGGAAGTGATTACCATGATCACGGAGCTTGAGGATCGGCACATCAATCGCCAGAAGATCGTACCGGGATCGATGCTGCATTTAGTGCATGTCGGTGTCAGCCAGTCGTACCGGGGAAAAGGCCTGGCACAGCTCATGACCAGAAAAGCGCTCGCTCATGCACAGGAACGTGGATTTTCCCATGTCATCGCTGACTGCATCAACCAGGCCTCCCGCCACTCCTGTGAAAAGTGCGGGTTTCATGAAGCCGGATTCTCATCCTATGAAGCCTTCAGCCTGGATGGTGACCGGCCTTTTGCAGGACGTGAGGGAGGAATTTTTCTGATGTTAATGGATATGTAACCTTGATTGTTTTGATGGAGATCTGTGGTTTTTCTCAAACCTCTTCTCAGCAAGACTCCTCACTTCACTCTTTTTTAAAATCAGGCCATTTATTTCCGGAACAATGCCGGGTTCTGCCGGTGTATCCACCACCGGCGTACGAGGAATCCGATAATCCCCATAAGGATTACGGCTACCGTGACAAGAATGAGATCAAAGGAAATACCTCTGTCGGGAACCGGGCCTTCCGGTGCGGGTATGACTAAGGTTGTTGGGGAAGGTTGTGGATGTGTCGGGACAACGTATGTGACGGTTGTGAGACGGGCTGCCGGTGTACCGGTCGTCACCGTAAGTAACGTTGGCGATGCAGTTGGGGAAAGATTGCTTTGCGAAAGGGTCTGATTAGAAGATTTCGCAGCAATAGCGAATACGGAAAAACCCGGCAGGCTTACCGTGAAATAATCCCGTCCCTGGTCCTCGCGGTTAAAGGTGGTCGACAGCTCGTTCCACTTCCCGTCAGCAAAGCGGAGCATCACGATGCTGGCAGGAGTGATCTTATTTCCTTCAAGCCAGTTCCTGTCGATGGAGAACGACACAGTCCCCTCGCGTATTGCATCCTCCCGTATCCAGACCATATCGATCTCGGCTAAACCCGCCACGTTAAGCCCGGTTGGCATGGGATGATTATCCCGGGAGGCATCCTTCACCAGGCACAGGATCTCCCCGGTGACCGATTGTGCAGGTATGACTGTGACCGATTCTATCCTGACGGGGTTAGTGGGAGAGAGCGCTTTACCAAATGTGAAGGTAACCGGTTCGCCCGCGTGTGAAATCCCTTTCACTGAACTCTGTACTGTTGTTTCCCCTGAGCCGGAATCCAATTGTATGGGCACGACTGGAGTTGAAGGGCTGTCAGTGTACCAGGTATCGTTATAATAATTCCCTGCTGGGTCTGACCCCCCGAGGACCCACATCCTGTTACCGAGCACAACCGAAGTATGTGAATACCGGGCGGGGAATGCCGGTGATGCATTTGCAAGGATCCAGATATTCCCGTCCGAGGAGTACCATGTATCATTCCGCTTTTTGCCTGAATCCTGACCCCCGGTTACCCACATGTTGCCATTAAAGACCGTGGTTGTATGATCCGATCTCCCGGGGAACGCAGGGGATGCATTGATCACCGTCCAGACATTTCCATCGCCAGACTTCCATGTATCATTTAGGTATGTTCCATCAAAACCGCCGATAGTCCACAATAAATTATTAAAAACTACGGTAGTGTGGCGGCTCCGGGCCGGAAATTCAACCGAAGCATTCGTAAGGGTCCAGATGTTCCCATCCGGAGAAGACCAGGTATCATTCTTGAATTCGGAAGTCCAGCCACCGATCACCCACATTTTGTTGTCATACACCGTTGCGGTATGTAGGCTCCGTGCCGGGAATTCAGCCGAGGCATTAGTGAGTGTCCAGATATTCCCATCCGGAGAAGACCATGTATCATTCAGGCCGGCAGCACCACTCGATCCACCAATGACCCACATCCGGTTATTGAAGACAACGGATGCTGCATCTGTCCTTTTCGGAAACTCAGCAGATCCATTCACCAGGGTCCAGATCACCCCATCGGCTGATGACCATGTATCGTTTCGGATAGTCGCACTGTTGGTACCCCCGATGATCCACATCCTGTCATTGAAGACAACCGATGTGTGATCTGCCCGTGCCTGGAATCCTGCCTGCTGGTTTCCTAAAAACCAGTCAGTACCCGTGACAGCAGAGGCAGAACCTGCTGCCATACAAAAAAAGATGAGACTGATAAGAAAAAACCGGGGGCTCTTCATGATGCTCGTGCTATGCCGGATGTACCGAAGCCGGGATTTCTGATATAGGATATTTTTTTGATCCGTAAAAAGGGACCGTTTTGATTTTTTGTTCTCAACATGGGTGAGAGCCTCCCACAGGTTTACAGACAGCATCGCCCCTGTCTCCCCTGATTGCATGAAAAGACATTTCAGAACCCTTATGGGGGAATCACGCAACTCCCTTTACTGAGACATTTGGAAGGGATACCGGTGGCTGATAATAAGAATACAATAATTCTTGTGCTGGTGTTTGTCTGCGGACTACTGGCCGGTTGCGTACTCTATGGGCTCCTTGTTCCTCAATCCATTCATCCCGTAAAAGCAGTGGTTTTTACCGAGCGGGCACCAAATCCCATCGGGCCATACAGCCAGGCTGTCCAATCAGGAGACTTTGTGTACCTGTCAGGCCAGATTGGCATCGATCCTGCGACCGGTAATCTTTCCGCAACTGCTGAAGAGCAGACTACCCGGGCAATGGAGAATCTCCATGCAGTCTTACAGGGATCCGGCCTTGGATTTGGCGATGTTGTCCAGACACGGATATACCTCGTGAACATGAGCGACTGGAACGCCGTCAACGGAATCTACGGATCGTATTTCAAAGACGGTTATCCGGCCCGTTCAACCGTGCAGGTCGCGGGGCTGCCGAAAGGGGCTAAAGTCGAGATTGAGATGGTAGCGCAGAAGCGGTAAAGTGTATTTAAGAAAAACCTGCTAAAAAGAAAAAAACCAGCCGGGATTTATCAGGTCTCCCGGCACACCACGTCCCCAACGTGAACCGGATGGCTCACTTTTATACCGACGTCCTGTCCCGCATCCGCTTCCGTGATAGGAATGTGCTCCAGTTCCATCGATGTGACAGACTGGTCAAAGTCTTCGTTGGGCCCGTGGATGTGGATGCGATCTCCCCGGGCGAGATGATCCTTTAACACAACTGCTGCAACCCCGATTTTCGGGTAGTAGTGGGTTACCGTGCCGATTTTGGTCTGCATGCTTTCCTCCCTACATGGGACTAATACCGGTGCTGACCCTATAAATTTTTCCTGTCGATCGGTCACGGTTCTATAGTCCCATTTGGCATATGCCGGTAATCCCTTAGTCCCACCATGATGTATTTATGATACCGGAGGACAAACATATCAGGAGTCAGGATTATTTTAAATCAGACAATATAAGGAGTGGCAGATTTTGGCAACTAATACGCAACAGGCAGAACAGCGCGAACTGATGATGCTCCAGCAATACCTCAAGGACTACGGACAGCAGGCCGAGATCTTTGTCGAGCAGTTAAACCTTTTAGAAAATGGCAGGATGGAAGCATTTGCTGCCATTGAAGCACTCGAAGCAATGGTTGCAGCAGAAGAAAATACCGTCCTTCTCCAGATCGGCGGCGGCGCAAGCGTGCGGGCAAAGGTGCTCGAACCCGAAAAGATCCTTCTCGCTATTGGTGCAGAAGTTGTAGTCGAACGCTCCAATAAGGATGCCATTGAGTTCTTAAAAGAGCGGATCATGGAGATGGAAGCCTCGCAGAAGAGAGTATCCGAGACACTTGACAAACTGCGTGGCCAGATGAACGAGATCAACAAACGACTTGAGTTCGGGTACC
Source organism: Methanoregula sp. (assembly GCA_041645055.1). GTDB lineage: Archaea > Halobacteriota > Methanomicrobia > Methanomicrobiales > Methanospirillaceae > Methanoregula. The sequence continues at coordinate 8,327 of JBAZQT010000081.1, forward strand.
AGCAGCCGGTAGCCGAACCTGAGGACGAGGAATAACGGAGTCTTTTCTCATGTTTGGGGGGCTCAGGGAGCGGTTGCAGGCCGCGAGAAACCGGTTAAGCAGCAGCATAGGATCTGTTGCTGCGCCCCCTGCCGCTGAGCCTGTTGTCACCCCCCCCCTCCCCGCCGACGTTTTAACAGGACCGGCAAAAACAATAGCTCCCAGTTTTGTTGACAAAGTCAAGGTCCTTGTTCTCGAACGGGAATTTATCGTATCGGACAAGAATATTGCCGATGCACTTTCTGAACTGGAAATGACCCTGCTTGAAAGTGATGTGGCTTTGCCCGTCACCGATGCAATCATCGCCAGTGTCCGGAAAAACCTTGTCGGGAAACACCGGAAGATTGGCGAATCGGTTGATGGGATGGTTGTCAGTGCATTAAAGACGGCACTCCTCGATGTACTGGGCAAGGGTTTCGACCTCAGGGAATACATCACCACCCACCCCCATCCGGTCAAGATCCTTTTTACCGGTGTGAACGGGACCGGCAAGACTACGAGTGTTGCAAAGATCGGCTCGTATCTCCATAAACAGGGTTTTTCTGTTGTTATCGGGGCCGGGGATACGTACCGGGCCGGTGCAATCGAACAGATCGCGGTGCATGCTGAGCGGATCGGGATCAAGGTCATCCAGCACCAGGAAGGAGCTGACCCGTCTGCTGTCCTCTTTGATACCGTGCAATACGCGATTTCGCATAAAATTGATGTCGTGCTGGCCGATACTGCCGGGCGGTTCCATAACAAGTCAAACCTGATGAACCAGCTCGATAAGATCAAACGCGTCATGAAACCCGATCTCGTGGTCTATGTCGATGAAGCGGTAGCGGGTAACGATGCGGTAATCCGGGCCGCCGAGTTTGACCGGACGGTCGGTGCCGATGCGATTGTGCTTACAAAGGCTGACATGGACTCCCGGGGCGGGGCTGCGATCTCTATCGCCCATACCATTGGAAAACCGCTCATGTTCCTTGGGGTTGGCCAGGGATATGATGATATCATCCCGTTCGATCCTGCGGGTGTTGTTGATGAACTGCTGGATGGTGCCTGATGCTCGATAACCTCTCCTCTTCGTTAAAAGATGCGTTAAAGAAACTTGCCGGAAAGACGGTAGTCGACCGAGCGGCAGTCGATGAGCTGGTAAAAGATCTCCAGCGGGCGCTCATATCTGCTGATGTGAATGTGAAGCTCGTCATGGAGCTGAGCAAAGCAGTCCGCACCCGTTCTCTCGATGAACAACTGCCCAAGGGCACGAACGTGCGTGAGCACGTACTGAGGATTGTCTACCAGGAACTGGTCAGGCTCGTCTGGGCGTCAACCGAGGTCCGGCTTGAACCCCAGACAATCCTCATGGCAGGTTTGCAGGGCAGTGGTAAGACCACAACAACGGCAAAACTAGCCCGCTACTTCCAGAAAAAAGGGATGAAAGTCGCGGTGATCTGTGCCGACACGTTCCGGCCGGGTGCCTATGACCAGCTCAATACGCTCTGTACCAAGATCCATATTCCCTGCTTTGGAAACCCCCTGGAAAAGGATGCTCTCAAGATTACCCGCGAGGGTCTCGCGGCACTCAAGGAACATGAACTGATCATTGTCGATACCCAGGGCCGGCATGCCCTTGAAGCAGACCTGATTCAGGAAATTATCAATCTCAACACCCTCACAAAAGCTACCCACCGCTGGCTCGTTATCGATGCAGCACTCGGCCAGCAGGCTAGTGAGCAGGCAAAGCGGTTCCACGAAGCGATTGGGATTGATGGCGTCATCATCACCAAGATGGACGGTACCGCAAAAGGTGGTGGCGCCATGTCGGCGGTTGCCGAGACCAAGAGCGGTATTGCGTTCATCGGTGCCGGTGAGACGATCGAGGATCTCGAGCGGTTTGATGCCGACGGGTTCATATCCCGGATGCTCGGCATGGGTGACCTAAAGGCACTCTATGAGAAGGCCACCGAAGCGATCAACGCCGAAGATGTCGATGTCAACGCGATGATGAAGGGCAAGTTCACCCTCCGCGATATGTACAAACAGCTCGAGGCCCTCAACAAGATGGGACCCTTAAAACAGATCATGGGCATGCTCCCGCTCGGCAACATGGAGCTGCCTGAGGGTGTCTATGATGTCACGAGTACCAAAATGGTACGTTACCGGATCATCATGGACTCGATGACTCCCAAAGAGCTTGATGAGCCCACGCTCATCAACAGCTCCCGCATGTCGCGGATTGCCCATGGTGCAGGAGCAACTCCTGATGATGTCCGTGAACTGCTCAAGTACTTCAAGACGATGCAGCGAACCTTAAAAGGACTGCGTGGTGCAGGGGCCGGTGCCGGGAAGTTCAATATGCAGCGCCTGATGAAACGTTTCTCCGGGCAGCAGTGACATACGCTATGACGGTGTTTGCTATTGTCGGGCATATTGCCCGTACTGACGGGGGTTATTCGTTAAATGATCTGCCGGGCGGTGGCGGGCGGATGGATGTGCTCTGCCGGTGCGTGAATGCATCGTTCTTCCTCTCGCATGATCTACGCAGGGATGTGGAGTGTTACCTCGTTCTCTGCGGTGCTCCGGCCGGGCCTAAAACCGTGAAGCTCTCCGGAGAAACGATCCGTTCGCTTTCACCCGATGAACGGAGTGCCGGTGCATTGATAAAAAAGGCGCTCGATACGGTATGCGGCAATGAGTTCCGCGAAGCAGCTGATGGTATCCGGATACGCAAAGGAGGTCTTGAACGGCTCATGACCGAGCATACCTTTGCGGTGCTGGATGAGCATGGTGCGGATATCCGTAAGGCAGGCACCCTTCCCGAGGCCTTCCTGCTGTCAGATCACCTGAACTTCACCGAAGCAGAAGAACTACTCATTAAAGACTGCCCGCGCTATTCCGTGGGCCCAAACTGCCTGCATGCCGATCACACGATGACGGTGCTGCAGAACGAACTGGACAGGAGAAAAAGCCAATGGACGTAAACGAACAGGTGGATAAGATCCTTGAATATGGCGACTGCTGCGATCACTGCCTCGGGCGGTTCTTTGGCAAACGCTCGCACGGGCTGAGCAATGATGAACGCGGAAGGGGATTGAGGATTGCAAAAGCGATCGTTGCAAATGTGCCCTATAAAAAATTCAGCGCTACCTGTTGGGTCTGCGGGAATTTCTTTAATGATGTGCCTCTTTGGGCGGATCGTGTGGTGGCAGCAACCGCTGGCTTAGAGTTTGACAATTTCTTAATCGGCTGTCGCGTACCTCCGCTGATTGCTGAAAACGAGGAAATGGTCTGGAGCGATCTTTCGCTGTCCGAACCCGAACCGTTTAAG
>JBAZQT010000005.1:0-61828 GCA_041645055.1 Methanoregula sp.
ATGTCTACAACTTCTGGTTTAAACACTGAAAACCTATTCATATTCCAATTATTCCAAAAATTTCCCGTGATTTAGATAAAGTGATCTTCCCTAATTTTGATAAACCAGATATATGAATCAAATAGAACCCCCTAGTGCAATCCACTGAGGAATAAATAAAATACTACGGTCTGTGTGCCTATTTCCCAAACCTTTGCCGGCACAATGATAAGAGATGTTCATGTCATAAAATGTTTTAAAGTAATTCTAGTTCATGGATTCAGCAAGTAATTGCTGAAAATTTCTTGGGTACACTTACCTTTCATTAAGGTAAGGAAGATTGAAAAAAAAAGAAATTCAATTTGTGTAAATGTAGTCAGACAACTCCATGATCACCATTGCAGATATATCAAACCAAAAAATGGCAGTTTCCAAGTATTAAAAAAATGTTTCACCGGAGATACACGTTAATCGCGTTTTCCGGATTGCATTTCGCCAAGGTATTTTTGGATATAACTCGTGATATACGGAGTCACCAGCGGAATAAGCATCAACAGCATATCATGCATGGGATCCGGCCGGCATGTATCCTTCTGATGAGGGACTTGCTCTTTTACCGGCGTTTCCTGAACAGAAGTATGTGATGTCATCTTTTTGATAATCCCGTACAAGACCACCCCGGCAACAACTGCGGTACCCGCCGTTGCATAGGGGTGTTCCCGTGCCGTCTGACCTAATGACCGGTACGCACGGGATGGAACCTGAACAACAGACTGTTTCAATTGACCATAAGATTGAGCAATCAACGCTTCAGTAATGAGAAGATCTTCTTCTGTAATACACCTACGATTTTCCATTTTTTACCATCTCCGTGGCAATTGGGGTATTTAAGATCATTTTGTTCGATAAGAGCATGTACGCACTACATCCACCCATTCCAAATACAAAGACTCCCGTGATTAGCAGAGCTGCCCAGAGAGGAACTAACGTAGCGATAAAAAAAACCACTCCAATTACCAAAATTATAGTTCCTGCTGCCAGTAATGTAACAATAACCGACAGGTACATGATTTTCATGAGCAGAAAGTCTACAGGTTCAAATACATAATGCTGCAGAAACAAATCTGTCTTCTGCTGCATGTAGAGATCTATGTACTTGATTGTCCTTGCAAACTCTGATTCTATCGTCTGTTCTTTCATACCGGCAGCTATATCCATTTGATCCCTCGTTAGTCGCGTCCTTTGAAGAGGAGCATGCCGATGAGGACACCTAATCCAGCTGCGATAAGGACTGAGGGAATGGGATGATCGATGATGATGTTCTCAACCGGTTCTACGCCATGCTGGTAACCTGCTTCGATTCTATGATACCCGGCACCAACATCTGCCTTGAACTGGTTTACCCGGTCTTCGACATCCTGAAGGATTTGCTTGACATCCTCACCCTTTGCTGACACGTCAGCTCTGCGTAGTTTGCGAGCAGCGTCCTCTAAAGCTTCTGCTGTCTGGAGCTTCAGATGATCAGCACCGGCAACACCGGCATTTACCATCCGTTCTGCTGTTTCATTTGACATAATCTGCACCTTTCCCGAGTGTGACTTTATTTTTTTCATACATTTTTTTCAACTCCATTCCCTGATATGATGTTTTCGTGATGTTTGGGAGGAATAATACTAAGATAATTCAGTATTTTGTTCATATCAGAGTAAACCAGTAGGAGCCGGGGAAATATATCAGGCTTAGCGGTTTTTGCAAAAAATGAAACATACCGGAATTTTCCCTATAAATATTTTCAGGCGGGTTTCAAAAAAAATGTTTAATTTTTTGATCCCTATTCGTAGTTTACCGTCATCATTTTACCCCAACTTAAAATTTACGCTAACTTTGGAGGGGGTTGAGAAAAATCTGCATTTAAAAAAAATGATGGATATGAATAGAAAAATTTTGTAACAATCAATAAGATTTTTATATAAATTCTCGTAATATACCGTCGAGCTGTAGTAATGTCACTAAACCGATGAGATTACACGATGATCTCTATCACATCAAAAAAGTGTCATCGGGAATAAAGAATGGGATTTACGGCTTATAGAGAGAGAAAACAAGGAGATCCGGGTGTTTTATGGATGAGATAACTTCATGTGCTGATGAAAAATGCCTGGTACTGACTACGAAAACGAGGCAAAAATGATAGGATATTCTGCAGTAGCGTGAATATGATGGATGGAAAAATTAAAACTGAGATAATTATACTTATTCTTGGTGTTCTCATTGGTGCGAGTGGGTATCTTATAAATTCAATGTATCTCTGGAATACGTCAGTGAATAAGGACAAGAGCGATATTGCCGAGGGACTCTATTTCGACGTCTCGTCGCTCCAGGATTATCTCATTGCTACAGACCGGGAATTCCTCGCAAATCCTAATGATAATAATATTTTCATCCAGGGCACCCCATTCTACCCGGAGAACGGCCTGTTTTTTGCCTACCAGAGAGACATTCCAAGGCTCGACCGGAAGATTGCACAAGATACATTCTCGTTCTATAGTCATCTTATCGCAGCGGAAAGGGATCGGAGTAATATCTATGAGATCCAGCGTCGTGGGGATATGCGGGAACTTACAAAAGCGGAGTTGAGACGTCAGCAGATCTTAACCCAGAGTGCCGCCCTCGAAGTGAATACTACTGTAACTCTTCTACTTCCTTTGAGACAGGCGCTGGCAGCTGCGATTTGATATGAATTGCACTTCCTTTCGTATGATCATCATGCAAACATTTTTCCTGTCACGAACGGCATCGATTGGTCAGGAGTAAAAAAATTCAAATTTTTTAGGGATTAAAAAAAAAGACCTTGAATAGAAATCTATTCCTGGGTTAAAGAGATGATTGAATTATGTTACGTCCAGAAAATGTTGAAACTATCCTGACAACACGTGATTTATCCGTGTTTTTAAAGGACATGATACAGAAAGAAGACCGCGATTTAAAACTTAACATCGATTACGAATCCGGTGAATTATCGGTTAATTGTCCGGGCTTTTCCTATGGTCTTTTAATGAAGATAGATCCGTTCGGTGTATGGGTGATTAACGAAATGATCTCGCAGGATAATGACGGGATTTTTACCCAGAGTGGGCACTTCCATAAGACCGAAAAGACCATCACGGTGCTTCGGGCGGTTGCCAACTGGATTGTTGATCTTGAAGACAGTACCGGGAAAGCCTGAAAAGGTATCATTTTTTTTAGAGAAATGACGATTCGGTGCAGGGAAGAAGTCCATCACTTAACAATCCTGCGAGTAGCATTCACTCCCCCATGAAAATCAAAAAACGTTTTTAACAAGACCCGTAATCTTTTTTTGAAGCAGGGCCAAAAAAGAAGTACCGACAATCTTAAAAATTAGTTACCGTGAGATACCAGCACCGGTTCGGCTGCTTCTTGTGCGAGGATTTGATATCCGGTTACCGCAAGTGCGACAAGTACCGGGCCTATAATAAAACCCACAATCCCCATAAACGGAACACCGGCTAATATGCCGATCATCATCATCACCGGGGGAATTGCAACTCGTTGCCTCATCATCACGGGCCGGTAATAGAAATCAATCCAAACACTTAGGAGCGGATACCCCACAAACAGTGTAATGACTGTATTCCTGATATCCCCGAGACTCAAAAAATAAAGTGCAAAAAAGAGGATCATAATCTGGGAGCCAAAGAGCGGTATGAGCGTGGCAATTCCTATCAGGATTGCAAACAGGAATGGTTCTCCTACACCTATGAAGAAGAAAAATGGCAGAGCCAGGAGAAATGCGATAAATGCTGCGGAAATCTGGACAATAATAAGGGCATAGATCGTGTTGGTGGAAATTTCTGCCATTTTTTCCGCAGCAGAAAAAAGTCTGGGAGAAATGATTTGGGGAGAAAATGTCCGTATCAGGGTGTTCCATATCTGTTCTCCATAATACAGCAGCATCGATAGTGAGAGAAAGAAAATTATGATTGACATAAGTGACTGCATGACATTACTCGTCAAAGATAGAATTGACTGCAGCAGTAACTGGACAAGTGTATCGGGCATGTGGGAAAGCTGTTCTTCGGTGAATGTTGGCAGATAGGCAGAAGCACCGGTATTTTTAAAACCGTGTACTATCGAAGCAACCATGGTCCCTATATGATCGATATTGCCATACACTATGAGTGCCGAGACCGATAAAACGAGCAGGATTATGAGGAGAACCCAGACCGTGATGAATATTACGGATACTGATGGTTTTACAATACGTGAAAGCCGTTTATGAAAAGGCATAAGTGCAGTTGCAATGGCAGTTGACCAGATTAACACTGTCATGAGCGGCCAGAATGCCACAATGCAGAGAATATAAATCGCACAGATAAGGAGCAGTAATTGCTGGTTTTCATTTACCTTAAAACGATCCATAATTTCACACTTTTTATTAGTAACTCTAAGATTTCCCTCAATGTCTGATCGTTTCTAAAATCGATTTAGATCGATTAAGAGAAAAACGGGCGTATCTGGAGATGCAAAAAATTCTGTATGACATCGCCAGATCCCATTTGGTTTTTATTCTTCGGAAACCCCCGCTACAATATGAACGTAATTATGGCAACTATAACGAAGATAATTACGAGCCATTTCGCGATTTCCATGGTAAATCCTGCTATCCCCTTCATGCCCAGTATAAAAAAAACCAGAGCAAGGACAAGGAAAATTACCGCAAGATAAATTAAATCAGCCATTGTTCACTTCACTATCACTTCTTTTTCAATTGTGATCCGGCTTCGTGTACCGCGATTTTTGCATTAGAAACGGCTTTATGCACACCGATTTTTATATCATCAGATACGTCCTGTGCATCCTTTCCTGCATTTTTTAGTGTGTTATGAGCGGCAACCGTTGCATCATCATATACAGCATGTGCAGCCACGCGAGCATCATCAACAGCTTTACTTGCCTTAACCTTTAGATTGTCAGTCATTTTTTTAACTCCTTTCCCCGATATGGTTTTTGAAAAATTATCATAACATAAAATGATTTTTTTATACCCACATCAGAGTGACCCAGCATATTGCGAGAATATATATAATTGTAACCGGTTGTTGCAAAATCTGAATCAAATCGGAATTTTGGTGCATGTGTACAGAAAAAAAGTTCACAAATTTATCTGTAAATGTTCGTCTTTTTTTAGAGGAGTTATATTCATTTACGGAAGTGTTCCCTGGATATAAAAGAGGTGTGACTTTTTTACTTCATTTATCAGCCATTATGCATATGATTTTTTAATTTCCGGTAAATCACGTTCTCAATAAGGTAAGTTATAGCAGCAAGGACAATGGTTCATGAGGTTGTTACAGGAAATGCAAAATCCCCAAATGATGATATCCCGTGTTAATAATATCATCCATTCGTAAAACAATATGAAACCAAAAAATCATTGCGTATACACCGGGATAATAATTCTGCTCATGACCCTGATAATCCCCCTGGGATCTGCCGAGGACACAAGGGAGTTACATGAGTTCATCACTCCCGCTGAGCGACCGGTTGCCATTTTTGCCACTTTCTATTCTGATAACACGGTACCTACTGCGATAACATTCCGGGATTATTCAACCGGTACTCCCCCTTTGACCTATACTTGGGAATTTGGTGATGGTACCATGTCAAATGAGCAAAATCCGATCCATGTGTATCAGTTTGAAGGAAGGTATGATGTCCGGTTAGCCGTATCGAATCAGTATGGTTCAGATACGATACACAAGACTATTACACCATACCAGAGAGATACTTCCGAACCCTTTCCCCTATCCATCCCCTTGAGCGAAATTACTATTCCGGTGACAACAGCCTCCGAAATGCGTGCACCGGTTTTTACTCAGCCTGATATCATTAAGACAACAAATCGATTTTCCTCACGAACACTGGGTTCTGTTCTATTATTATCGACCTCGTCCATCGTAGTGATCGGATTATTAGTAATTGCCATGAGAAAACAGAAATAATCTTTTTGGTAATGAATCACTATTCTTTTCTGGGTATCATCTTTTAAAAGAATTCAGACGTCTCCTTTTTTTTATTAAAGACTATAAGGAATGTGAAGAAAAAAATCCTTGTACCGTTATCGATTCATCTGGATTTTCTCGTTCATATAAGAATAATTACTATTCCGGAAGAATAGGCAGGATCAAAAAACGGTTTTAAAAAAAACATCTCAATTTCTGTAGATATGGATAGACAAATCATCATCGGTGGCTTTCAAATTTGCGGATAGTCTGTCCCGCCCGGAATTACCCATTAATGCCGCTGCATCGAGGTAATATCTTCAATGATAACAGGTATCCCTGATACCGTTATGCACCTGCGGTTATAACCGGAAATTCCATATGGATTTCAGTACCTTTTTGACTCGTATAGGTAAGTGTTCCCTTCAACTGGTGCTGCACAAGTGTCCTGATCAGTTTGAGTCCAAGACTATTGGAATGGTTGATATCAAAATCGGCAGGTAATCCGATTCCGTCATCGCGGATCGTGATTCTGATCTGGCCATTCTCCTGAAATATTAGAATTCCAATGGTGCCATGTTCCCGTCCTTTAAATGCATGTTTATAGGCATTTGAGAGAATTTCATTTACTACGAGAGCACAGGGAAGGGCCTGGTCTACCGGAAGAAATATCTCCTCGGGATTAATTTCATAGACGATTTCATGTCCCTTATGGGAAAAGATTTCAGACAACCCGGTTACCTGGTCCCGTATCTGACCGGTTAAACTGATTTTTCCAAACAGTTTACTCTCGTACAGCCTTTTATGGATCTGTGACATGGTCTGAATTTTGAGCATCATGTCGGTCAGTATACTGCGGGCCTGTTCGTCATCCGTCCGTGTTCTTGTCATATCCAGCAGGCCGGACATCAACTGGAGATTATTTTTGACCCGGTGGTGTATCTCGCGAAGCAGAACATCTTTTTCCTGGATGGATGCAATAAGTTTCTCATCTACTCGCTTCTGATCACTGATGTCGTGGCTTGCGTTGATGATCGCGATGAGATTCCCATCGTCATCCAAAAGGGGGGATTCGATTACATGAACGGGAAATTTGTAGCCGTCCCGGTGACGCACCAGATATTCTCCCGACCAGCACTTTCTCGCATTGATCTGTGATAAGATCTGCCGTGTCTCTTTTTCAGATAATTCCGGAATCACAACTTCTGCAATATTATGACCAAGGATCTCTTCCGATTTCCAGCCGTACGTTTTGGTTGCGGCTTCATTCCAGAAGATAATCCTATGACCAGTGTCAACTGTGATGACAGCATCGCCGACAGCATCGAGCATCCGTGCCTGCATCCGGATACAGTCTTCATCGTCTTTTCGATCGGTGACAATAACACTGATCTTCGTATCCTCATCAGAAGAGAGCGGGCTCATGGAAATGAGAGCCGGAAGCGATCCTGTCCCCTGCCGGATCCGTACATGGATCCGGGATGTCCGCCTCAAAATCCCGCGTAGCGCTTCTTCAATATCATTGTGATGCTCCGGGCAGAGGTGATCGAGTAGGGACGTACCAAACACCTTTTGTGGAGGTAATCCAACCATTTCAGCAAACCGGGTGTTTGTATAGAGGATCATCCCTGTCCGGGAGAGGGTGAGTGCACCTTCCTGGATGTTCTCAACGAGAGACCGGTAGGGGAGATCAGCCCCATCGAGCGTGTAAATTTGCCGTGTATCATCCTTTGAAATGATGATTGCATCAACTTCCCCGGAGTGGATGGCATTGAGGGTTTCTTCGAGATCGTGGACCTTTTCCCGCAGATTTTTTACTTCTTTTTTAAGGTCTAAGTCTTCCCGTTTCATGTCAATCCTTTGGCAATGTGCATTATCATACGATAGCTGTCACTATTGGGGGATGAGGTCAAGTCCGATGAGCACTTTCTCTTTACGGGTCATGTCGCCGATAACCCTTCTAAGTGGGAGGGGAAGTGTCTTGATCAGGGTGGGGGCAGCAAGTACAAGATCAACTACATTCTTTGAATGATCCTGGTAGATATCGATCACTTCGAGTTCGTACCTGCCCGGTAAGTACTCCTCACAAATCTTCTTTACATTTTCTACAGCGGTCTGCGACCTGAAATTATTACCGGCAATATAGAGACGGAGCATGTAGTGCTCTGTTTTTAATTTTTTTAAGGCACGCTCGAATTCTGCTGTAACATTGCCATCTTTTTTCTTAGCCACTTTCTTTTCCGGCCTTGTTTCTACCCGGTCTGAAGTCTTCATCTGCTCGCCATCCTCAGATCCAATCCCACAAGAACCTTCTCGGTATTGGAAAGATTCCCAATGATTTTCTTGACCGGGGTCGGCAGATTGCGGATGAGTGTGGGGACTGCAATGATCTGGTGGTCTTTTGCGAGTTGAGGATTTTTCAAAAGGTCTATGACCTCAATGGTGTACTGACACTCCAGGTACTCCTCACAGATCTTCCTGAGATTATCAAAGGCCGTCAGGGAATTGGGGGTCTGACCTGCAACATACAACCGCAGGATCCACGCTTCGCTTGCAGGTTCTTCACTCTTTTTCTTTCGATTGGTCTTTGGTGTAATTGGCAAAATCTTCATCTCCGTAATTATACAGTTCACCGATCGACCTGACGCTGGGTCGCGATCTCCTTTGTGGTTTTCGCTTCGGTCCTCTCACGGGATATATCCTGTCCGATGAGGATTTTCATATCTACTTCTTCGCGGGCATACTTCTCCCGGAGCATCTCGATCTCGATTTCCATGAGCTTCCGCTTGCTCTCAATCTCACGTTTTTTCCGTTCAATCTCCTCATTCTTGCGTAACCGGTTATCGATTTCCCCACTCTCCTGGGCCATCCGGGCAGAGCCAAAGAAAACGCCCTCCCGGCCTTTGTATACATCGAGAAGCTGAATACCCTTATCAGACAGGACAAACTCACGAAGCTGGTTCGAATGAGCCATCCCTCGCGACTTGATGATAGAGAATGCCCGGTTCCGCTCACCATTTCCTTCAACATTCTTAAGAATTAGCCATGCGTCCATGAGAGAAGATACATGCATCTCGGTTGGTTCTATCGCAAAAACTCCGTAATTTTCATCGTTTGAGAGATTGGTAAAGAGTCCGGTGATATGGAGAGACTTAGCAAAATCGATCAGGCGCATCAGCATCGAGCGAACCTGGATATCGTCGCCAATAGGGTAGAGGTTTGATATGGGATCGACTGCGACAACACTAGGCTTGAATTCGCCGATAAGCTTCAGCATCACCGAGAGGTGCATCTCAAGACTATATGCCGTAGGCCGAACCGCGTGGAATTTCAGGAGACCTTTTTTTACCCAGGGTTCAAGGTTTATCCCAATAGACTTCATGTTCCGCATGAGCTGGCTCTCTGATTCCTCGAAGATAAAGAAAAGACATTTTTCATTGCGCTTGCACGCGGCATGGATAAACGTTGCAGCAATGCTTGTCTTGCCGGTCCCTGCCTGTCCGGATACAAGGATGGATGACCCGCGGTAGAATCCTTTTCCCCCGAGCATAGTGTCGAGACGGGGGATACCTGAAGAGATCCGTTCCTCCGATGCTTTGTGGGTGAGGGACATTGAGGTGATTGGAAGAACAGAGATTCCATCGCTGCTGATAAGGAATGGATATTCGTCAGTACCGTGGACGCTGCCGCGGTACTTGATGATGCGCAATCGACGGGTGGCGATCTGGTTCATGAGCCGGTGATCGAGGGTGATGACACAGTCAGCAACATACTCTTCAAGGCCATACTTGGTGATCGTCCGTTCCCCGCGTTCACCGGTTACGACCGCAGTCACTCCCCGGTCCTTGAGCCAGAGGAAAAGGCGGCGAAGCTCCGATCGCAGGATTGCTTCGTTGGTAAAGCCGGAGAAGAGGGCTTCTAATGTGTCGATGGCGATCCTTTTTGCGCCAATCTCATCGATCATCGAACCGAGCCGGATAAACAGGCCTTCAAGGTCGTACTCCCCAGTTTCTTCGATTTCAGTTCGTTCTATGGTGATATGATCGAGAACAAGTTTTTTCTGGTGTACAAGTTCATCAAGATCAAACCCCATCGACTTAAAATTCTTCTTAAGATCGTCGATCTTCTCCTCGAATGCGATGAAAACACCGGGCTCACTGTAATCGGTGATCCCCCGTACGATGAACTCCATGGCAAAGAGCGTTTTTCCGCATCCCGGGCCACCGCTGACAAGTGATGGTCGTCCTTTCGGAAGTCCGCCTCCGGTAATATCATCAAAACCCTTGATCCCTGAGGGAACTTTTTTAAATTCGGTAGTTCCGGCATTTGCGTTCGTTTTATTTTTTTTCATACCCCATCACCCTTTTTTCAATCATTTGGATCTCCACTTTCATATCATGTTTTTTTGTCATGAAAATCCTGATTTGTCCCAATTCCTCCAATTAAAATATGCTCAAACACCTGCTTGAAGTCACTGAGTTTCTGGCTGATGTGTTTTTTTCCGATTTCTGTAGTGCAATATAATTTGGATTTCCCCGAAATCCTGATCTCTAGGTCCCCGGTATCAACAAGATCATGAAGGAGAGTATAAACCCGTGCCTGCGGAATGAGAACTTTGTACCTGCTATGAATCTCATGAACAATATCATATCCGGAAATCGGCTTGTCCAAAAGAGAAAGAACTACCGGCTCGAGTGACTTTTTTATAACATCATCAATTGTTGACTGGGGAACAACCGAGACAGATTCCGCTGGAAATGTATGATGGGCAAATGATAACGTTGTTTCTTTCCCGGTCGATACGATGATCTTCGGAATACCTTCGGCAAGAGTTTTTATCAGGATATGATCAATTTTGCCGATATTAAGCGCGATGATTCCTGATACAGGGATCCCTTTTTCCTTTTTAGAAAGAAGAAGATTACGAACCGCAAGAATATCATTGAATTCTTCGGTTTCAGAAAAATCAAGCAGGATTTGCAGTGAGTCCGTTGTACCCGGATACAGGAGGGATTCAGTGCATTTATCAAGAATGGGGAGCAGGGCAGGAACTTCTTTTCTTTTTATCCGGTGGGTGAAAAGTTCCTTTTTTGAGATCTCTTTTGGGAAATATTTCTGGAGAGTGGACTGAGAATAAGCAAACAGATTGCGCCCTCCCTTTTTCATTCCCTCCTCCAATGCAAATTTAAAAATTGGTTCTTTTGCAACCTGATCTGTATAGAGGAAGAGGACAATCTCGTTAAAGATATCATTTAACAGTACAGTTTTTATTTCCGGTAGATCGAGATAAGTAAGTCCATCCTGTGCCAGGGTACTGTCTTCGGTTCCCGGTGAAATTTTTTCCTGTGCTGGTTTTCTTAATTTCTGTTCATCCCGTTCTGTTGCTTTTCGGAAAAGTGCTACTTCAATGGCTGCTTTGATTTCAAGTTCATTAAAGGGTTTTACTATATACCCATAGGGTCGGACACTTTTTGCTTTTTCAATAATGGTATCATCAGCATACGATGTAACAAAAACAACTGGAATATCCATTTCAGTTGTGATAATTTTTGCTGCTTCAATTCCATTCATCCTTCCGGGCATCACAATATCCATCAGAACAAGATCGGGTCGGATACTCCGCGCTTTTTCAACAGCATCTTCACCGGACGCAGCCATACCCGCAACGCTATATCCCATTGCGCTTAAACGTTCTTCGAGCTGCATCGTGATGATCGCTTCATCATCAACTACAAGTATTTTTGACATAATTTAAGTCCCCGCTATCATAAGAGGAAATTTCAGAATAATTTCAGTTCCCTTCTTGCTCTTTAACGCAAGTGATCCTTTCAACTGGTGCTGCACAAGGGTCCTGATAAGTTTAAGTCCCAGGCTCTTCGAATTGGAGATATCAAGATTATCGGGTAACCCGATTCCATCATCACGGACCGTGATTTGTATCTGCCCATCAACCTGTAATGCTAAAATCTCAATTTTCCCTTGTCTTCGGCCTTTGAATGCATGTTTATATGCATTTGACAGAATTTCATTTACTACGAGTGCACAAGGCAGGGCCTGATCGACCGGGAGAAATATGTCTTCTGGATTAATTTCGCAACTGATCTCGTGTCCCTTGTGAGAGAAAATATTTGATAATGCTGAAACCTGATCCCTGAACTGGCTTGTTATACTGATCTTTCCAAATTGTTTACTTTCATAGAGCCGGGTATGAATCTGTGCCATTGTCTGGATTTTGAGCATCATATCAGTCAGTATGCTGTTTGTTGCAGCATCTGACGTCCGCATCCGGGTCATATCCAGGAGGCCGGATATCAACTGGAGATTATTCTTGACCCGGTGGTGAATCTCACGAAGCAGTACTTCCTTTTCAAGGACTGATGCAACGAGTTTTTCTTCTGCATGCTTTCGATCGGTAATATCCCGGAAACTCCAGACTCTGCCAACTATCCTTTCACCGAGTTTCTGGGGTTTTGAATAACGTTCAAAGATTTTTCCATCACTAAACTCGATCATATCAAAGCTTTCGCGTGCCGGATGGTCCTCGAGATCTTTGATGTTGGCTAAAAATTCTTTTCGGTTTTTGAGTTGCGGCAGGACATGGTGAATTACCTTCGCATTTTCCCCGGATTCCAATAAAGTCCTGGGGATAGACCACATATTCATAAAATTCTGGTTAAAACTGGTAATACATCCCTGCTGATCGACCACATATAAACCATCAGCTGTTGATTCAAATGATGCGTTGAGAAGAGACACGGTTTTGTGAAGCATAGTATCCGAGATATTTCGCTGTCGGATCTCTTCATTGAGTTTCTCGTTCATTATTGCATATTCTTCCGCCCTCTGTTTGTAATCGGACTCTATCTTTTTCCGGAGGGTGATATCCTGCCCCTGTGCAATAGTTGATACGATAGTTATCCCGTCAGGTCCAAAAATATTTGCAGAGTTCCAGAGTACGGTCCTTATACTTCCATCCTTATGAAGAATAGGTAATTCCACGCTATCCCATCTCTCTCCATCCATTGTTTTCCTGATGAGATCCATAGCCGGGGACTGGTATTGATCAGGTAAAAGTACTTGAAAATGCTGTCCAATAACTTCTTTTGCACTTCTGCCGGTGAGGTGTTCAAATGCCTGGTTGAACCGGGTAATACGGAATTTCGGATCCCAGACAATGATGGGAGCGTTGGCATAGGAAAAAAGGTTGTCAAGATATTCCTTTGTTTCACGAAAATTATCCTCAACGTTTACCTGTTGCGTTATATCAAACGCGACTTCCCCGGCACCAATAATTGTACCCTCTGCATCCCGGAGGGGTGTATGGAGCACATGATAGATTCTGCGGGAGTCCTTGTGTTCTCCGAATTCTATCCTCTGGTTTACATTCTCACCGTTCAGAACCTTCCTCCATTCCTTCAGGGTCTTATCCAGTTCTTCTGGCATTTCTGCGAACAACTCAACCATGCTGGTACCTATGGTGAGGTTCTTTCCGGTGAGTCGTTTTATTTCATCCTTGTATGATTTGTTAAAAAATGTATAACAAAAGTTCAAATCCTGTGTAGCGATAATAACATCGGTACCTTGCGTTACGGCCTCCAGTAACTCCTGAGCCCGCAAATAGATCCGTTCATTCTTTCGTAATTCTTCTTCGGCAACCTTTTGTTCGCTGATATCGTGGCTTGCGCCAATAATAGCGATGATATTTCCGTTATCATCTAAAACAGGGGAATCGATTACATAAACGGGAAATTCGTGACCGTCCCGGTGACGAACCCTGTATTCTCCGGACCATCTCTCTCCCTTATCGAGTTTGACAAGAATCTTTTGTGCATTTTCTTTTGATAATTCCGGAACAGTAACATCCATCGTGTTTTTTCCGAGGACCTCTTCTGGTTTCCAGCCATATAACTTGGTCGCTGCGTCGTTCCAGAATATGATCTTGTGATCAGTGTTGACTGCGATTATCGCATCACCGACCGCATCAAGCATTCGTGCCTGTAGCCGGATCTGATCCCCGCTCGTCTTTAGTTTTTTTTCTGCGTTCCTGATATCAGAAATTTCGCTGATCGCCACCCGGATAAAATGTTGTCCGTTGCTGTCAGTGAACCGGATACTTTCTAACCGAACAGGAAACGTGGTTCTGTCAACCCGTTTAAGCATAAGGGAAGTTGTAAGTTTATTTTCAGACTGTAACAGATTCGTAAAATACCTGTCCCATGTTTCAAGATCTTCAGGAGCAATCCATGTTCTGAATCGTGCTTTGATCAGTTTTACCCGTTCAACACCAAGGAGAATTGCAAAAGTGAGGTTTGTCTGTGAGATCAGTGCTTTGTCAGTGAGCGTGAGATAGCCAATTGGAGCGAATTCATACAGGTCAAGGTACTGGTCACGGGAATTCGCAAGAGAGAGTTGAGTCCTCCGTAGTTCATCCGCCTGCATTTCAAGTTCGATCTGGTGTACCTGAAGATCATGGATAAGTTTCTCGGAAGTTTGTTCTTTCAGATCCTGGTTGATAGAAAGGGAACCTGCAAGTTTTTTTTCTGCGGCATTTTTCAAAGAATTGGGGCTGTTTGAAAAAACCGGGTCCTTCTCTTCTGCGATTCCGTTCTTTTTTGTTGCCATCAGTAATTTTCCTCCAGGTGGCCTGTGTTAACAGCAAAGTACTTACAAAATTTTTTCTTAAACCCTTCATTAGGCACATGAATGAAAAAAGTATATTGGAAATTCATATCAGGTAACTGAAATATACGTGCGAGTTTTTCCGTAAAACCCGCTTTGTGATAAGGTTTTTTCCCGGGGATCTGCCATCCGGCATGCTGATTCTTTAAGATTTCATTACCTTCTGGAAAAAATAATGACGATAATTTTAAAAATACCGGCTTATTAAGAGTTTTTAACATTTCTGGAATGGCTGGTGTGATTATCCCTCGGGCAATAATCCCAACCATCGGGTTTAAATTCATAGCAGAAAAACCCGTCTTCTCCAGTATTCTTATGTTAGTACAATTACCTTCAATCACGGCATTACTCCGTTTGGATAATAATTTCTATAATTAACCGGTTTTTATTCAGGAATCGGGTTATCTGTCATATTTCTGCAAATTCACGTGTTCTTGTTTTTGATCCCTGGATTTCCTGATTAATTACTATCGCGAACCTGATTCCCACAGGGTATAACCAGATAGTAGAAACTAATGTTAATACTTAAAAAGGAATCTCTTTCGTTACAATTTTTGCAACATTGAACGGCTTCTGTTATTTTTGATCCTAACGATTCTAAAATAAAATATTTAAAAAGGAATTATAACACGATTGTGTAAAAGGTTGATTTTTTTGGGAGATATCTAATTTTTCAAATTTGATAATTTGCGTTTTAATTTTTCTTTTTAAGCACCCCATCCAGATTTTTTCAATACAATAATTTTTGATTTAATACCCATGTGTGAGATTTTATCGAATTCGGTGATTTACTTCTGCAATAACACAATAAATGCAGTCATTCGTTCATTAGTACCCTTTTATTACCATCAGGGTGATATCATCGAACTGAGGTACATCACCTGTGAACTGCTGTACACCATCAAGAATCTGTGTAAGGATTTCACGGGACGGCATCCGGGCGTTCTGTCGTATAATCGAATATAATCTCTCCTCTCCAAACATCTCTTCCTTACCATTAATCGATTCTGTGATGCCATCAGTGTACATGACAATAATATCGTCCGGTCCGACATCGATTGTACGAGAATAATATTCCCGTTGTTCGACTGCACCCAGCACAATTCCCGTAGGCATGAGTTCTTCTATGGATCCATCTTTGCTCCGGAACACTACCGGTGGATTGTGACCCGCATTCACATATGTCAGGGTCCTGTTTTTCTCTGAAAGAGTTCCGTAAAAGAGGGTGACAAACATACCCGCTTTGGAATCCTGTGCAATGACATTGTTTGCATCGAAGATTGCCCGGGCCGGGTCACGATGCCAGAGCGCATTCACCCGGACGACAATCCGGGACAATGCCATGAACAATGCTGCAGGCACTCCTTTCCCGGAAACATCGGCAATAATAATTCCAAGAGTTCCTTTCTCGAGAGGAATAATCTCAAACGGAATCACATCAAAAAAATCTCCGCCAACTTCCTTTGCCATTACACTTCTTGCAGCAATATCAAACCCGGTAATCTGGGGAATAATTTCCGGCAGAAAACTCTGCTGGATATCCGCTGCGATCTGGAGCTCGGCTTTCGATCGGGCAAGACGCCCTTCCATCTCACGGCGTTCAGTAATATCCCGTACGGTTTCTATGGCCCCGGTGATATTTCCATGAGGATCATAGAGCGGACTTGCCTTGGCCCAGAAATACTTCCCCGATACACCCAGTTTGGGGATGAATGTATCCACTACAAGCGTATCCCCTTCCCGCTTCACAGAGGTATACCGGCTCTCTACTTCCGCTTCCGGCATGAGAATCAGGTTAGCCAGCATCGGTTTTTTCTCACCATAAAATGGAAGGGCATATTCGTAATCGCCCTTTCCCACGATTGATTTTGCAGGTACACCAGTCAGCTCTTCCATAGCCCGGTTCCATGTGATCACTACCCCGTCCCGGTTTATGACAAACGTTGCATCCGGTAAAAAACTGATGATCTCTTCAAGACTCTGTCGGGAGCGGGTTATTTCCTGCTCTGCCCGTTTCCGGTCAGAGATATCCCGGATAGTTTCAATTGCCCCGGAGATATTGCCATGAGGATCATAGAGCGGGCTTGCTTTTGCCCAGAAATATACGCCACTAGGGCGGAATGTTGGAATAAAAATATCTACAACGAGAGTATCACCTACTTTCTCTATCATATCATACCGTTTCTCAATCTCCACTTCCGGCATGAAGATAAGGTTTGCCAGCATCGGTTTTTTCTCGCCATAAAACGGGAGAGCATATTCATAATCTCCTTTTCCCAGCATGGATTCTGCTGATACTCCGGTCAGCTCCTCCATAGCCCGGTTCCACGCAATCACCCGGCCTTCGATGTCGATAACAAACGTTGCATCTGGTAAAAAATTGATGATCTCTGTCATCCTGCGGCTGGTTTTTTCCATTCCCTGCTCTGCCCGCTTTCGGTCAGTGATATCCCGAATTGTTTCAATGGCTCCTATGACCATGCCATGTGAATCATAGAGCGGACTTGCTTTTGCCCAGAAATATACGCCACCGGCACGAAATTCAGGAATGAAAATATCAACAACAAGGGTATCGCCTGTCTTCTCAACGGTATCATATCGTTTCTCAATCTCCACTTCCGGCATGAAGATAAGGTTTGCCAGCATTGGTTTTTTTTCGCCATAAAACGGGAGAGCATATTCATAATCTCCTTTTCCCAGCATGGATTCTGCTGATACTCCGGTCAGAACTTCCATAGCCCGGTTCCATGCTATTACCCTGCCCTTGATATCAATTACAAATGTGGCGTCTGGTAAAAAATTGATGATCTCTCCGTGAGATATGCCGTCCTGCAATTCCATAATCCGACTCCTATTCAAGAATAGACAGTTATCGGGTATGAAGATTCTTCCTTTCAATATCCCAATGCGTCAAATAATAAAAACATAAAGAAATTTACAATTTTTTTATTGAATTGGAAGGGAAAATTATGAGCAATCATGGATTCCCAGAAAGTTTTACTCCCTCATTCCAGTCAAAAAGCAATGAATCTCTGAAAAGAGAATTGATTCTATAAGTAAACAGTATGATTAAAATTGATAATTCCGGAATACCCGGTAAGTTACAATTGAAGGGACATAAAAAAACTTTTCAACCGTTCAAAATATTAATCTCACCGTATTAAGCATAGTAATCACAAGGAATTGTCATGGGAGTATTCCGGTACGAGAGCAAATATGCGGCGCCAACAAAAGAGCAGCGCGAGCGGTATATGAAGGGAGAGCGGGAAGAACATACCTTTGGTCCGGAAGGAAAAATTCTGCTTATCGCGTATGATGAAGCAGTTTACATAAAAGACGATATTGAAGAAGTTCGTATCCTTTTTACCGGTATCAAGGACAAGCAAAAAGCATACGATGAGGTGCGGCGACTCCTTGAGCACTACGAGCAGATGAAAGAAGAAGAATAATCGTTTACTATAAAAGAAATTCTTCGCCATATCCATCGCGACTGTTCAGGCAGATTTTCCCCTG
This sequence comes from Methanoregula sp., assembly GCA_041645055.1. GTDB lineage: Archaea > Halobacteriota > Methanomicrobia > Methanomicrobiales > Methanospirillaceae > Methanoregula. The sequence goes on from JBAZQT010000005.1 coordinate 18,195, forward strand.
TGGGGAAGGGGAAAATATGTTGTTTGCCAATATTAGGGTCTTCCAGCAATGGGTTTTTTCAAGGAGATTCTCGCGCTGTCTTTCGCGCTTGTTGGATAAGTTACTCTCAAATAAATTTCAGAGCAGGAAAATGGATTGGTCCTGAATTAAGTAAAAACGGTTGAACTGAAGAAAAAATAACATCATTTATGTAGTACTTCTTAGTTAATATCCGGTAAATGTCGGATGTCCTCCAGATTACCCGGGAAAAACGGGATGCAATTGATGTTATATACATGTCTGGCAGGCTTGATACCAATACTGCTATTGAAGCGGAGGGAGAACTCAAAAAGATAATAGCTTCTGGGAGTCTCCAGATCGTTCTCAATTTTAAAAATCTGAACTATATCAGCAGTTCAGGTCTTCGCATTATGATTCTTGCCTTAAGAGAAATGAAAAAAAGGCAAGGTGATCTGAAACTTGCCTGCCTGAGACCTTCTGTAAAAGAAATCCTTCATATTGCTGGATTTGACCGGTTATTCTCATTATATGAGACAGAGGAAGAGGCCGTTAAGAGTTTCACGTATGTTGCCATCGATGAAAAAGAGAGACGGGTTCTGGATGCGATCGTCTCAACTCTGGATATCGAAGAGGATAGACGGCGGACTGAACAAAACCTTCAACAATCAGAAATCCTGTACCGGGCAATATTTCAAAATTCCGGTACTGCAATGGCTATAGTAGATGACGATCTGACGATTTTTCTGGTAAACAATGAATTTGAAAAGATGGCTGGCTACACAAATACTGAACTGGCAGAAGTTGTCAGTCTTTTGTCATTTGTTGTAAGAAATGATCTGGGTACAGTTACGGAATTCCATGAACTTATCAGAAAGAAAGCAGACAAATTGCCACAACACTATGAATTCCGATTCAAGGATCGTGAGGGTAACATAAAAAATGTGTACGTTATTATTGATATGATTCCAGATACGTCTCGAAGAGTGTATTCACTTCTTGATATAACTGAGTTAAGGAAGATTGAAGAAGACCTCCGTCATGAGCTCATAAGGAAACGGGAATTTATTATTCTTGCTGCCCATGAACTGCGAACACCTCTCCAGCCGGTCATGGGGTACCTTCACCTGGTTCTTGACGATCCGGATTCTTTTGGCCTGAATGCGGATGCAAAAACAATCCTGGGAAAATGCTCGAAAAATATTGATCAGATGCGTGAGATCATTGACCATATCATTAAATTGAGCGATCTCGGATGTGGCCCTGAACAGATGGTGCCCCGGTTCAAGCCCCAATACCGGGAAATCTCCCCGCGACAACTGCTCAACTCGTATATCACGGTCATTCGTTGCTCAAATGACATTTCCATCGACATCACAATTCATGATGACTTAAAACTCATTACTGACAGTGAATATTTTTACCTGATCATCCAGAGCCTGATGTATAATCTCATCCGGTATTCTTCATCTCCGGCAAAAATCGAGATCTCGCATCACGATGATAAAATCAATAATTATTTTACCCTCATTAACACCAGCGCAGTCGTTGAACTGGAGATCCTGCCAAATCTTTTCAAGCCATATTATGTTGGTGATGAATCGAAGCTCCTGGAAAAATCCGGATTTATTGGATTGAGCCTTCCGGTGGCAAAACAGATGGCAGAAAAATTACATGGGGACATCAACGTTACCAGTAATCCGGAATCCGGGACTATATTCACCTTGGTATTGCAAAAATCTGTTCTACCGGCTTAACACTTTTTTCTTCATTTTTTATCAGAACCTGCACTCAAATTGATATTAAAACAGGATCATGTTCTTTTTTGAATTATCATCAGAGATTGGTCTCTTACAGCAAACCTGTTCTTTCGAAAAAAAATCCAGTTTTTACGAAAAAAATGATAATCATGCTCAAAAGAACTCGTAAAATTTATCGATTGGACGAATACGCAAGATAATAATGTTTTACGGTTTTTCACCAGGCCGGTTTATGTTACTCCTGATCTGCAAATAAAAAAAAAAGATTATGTTCTTTTTGCGAGCAGGGATATACCACCCAGTGCAGCAAGAATCGCAATGATGTTTATGACTGCGATGATATCGGGTCCAACACCTATGATATTAAAGAAATCATATAGCCCGAATAACAGGAATGCGACCGCAAAGAAAAAACCTGCTTGCTTTTTTAAGACAAGTCCTGCATAACACCCAATAATAACGATGAGAAATTCAATGACAATTGAGATTGGTGTTAATATGTCAGTTACTATCATACAAAAAAAGTATTTTTTATGGAATTTAATTTTTTTGAATTGTTTCTGCCTAAATCATTATTCCATGGAATACCCGTTCAAAATATATCAGCATTTCCGGGTATTATCAATTATAGATCCTTAAAAAAACATAATCGATAATGGTATTTACCTTAATCAAAGCCAAATCCTCCACGGTTCTCCCAAAATTTTAATCAATACCTTTGTCGTTTTTTTTAGTCTTAAGCTAAGAGGAAATGTTCATCCCATAATAATCCACATAATCCACTAAGTGGATGGTTCTCATCCCAATCTCCAATACATACTTCGTGCACACTGCAATCATATGGCACGGTTTACGGGAGAACATAGACTGGAAGGAAATACATTGACGGGTGAAATGGATCTAAAATTAGAGGCGCTCTCGAAGTATATCGTTACCAGCCCGTCATGGATAAAGTCCCTTGCCCTCATCCTCATACTCTCCGGTTGCGTTGAAGTCATGTCAATTTTGGGAACCGGAAACCCCTTAACTCACCCCAATCTCTTCCCTATCGCTGCTTACCTCATCCCGGCACTCGCTGCTCTTGCACTGACACCACGACTGGCCCGGTGGTTTTCCGGAAAACTAGACTACGGCTGGTCCGGACTCACCGCAGCCATCGGACTTGTTATCTCGCTATTTATCTCCCTGTCACCAATCCTGCTGGTCAGTTCTACCTTTCCGGTCTTTTTAGCAATCTCGCTTGCCCTTGTCTTCACGTTCCGGATGCTGCTTCTTGCAGCGGTTGTTGATTACCATCTCAGGCGGGTTGTAATCCCGGCACTCTTACATTCCGGAGTAGCAGTCGTTGGGGCGGCACCATTTCTGGGCCTGCAATTCGTTCAACTCTCCATTCTCCTCCACATCAGCTTCGCTATCGGCGTCTTCGTTTTCATCATTGTGATTGAACGCCCGATGAAAGCCAACTTCAAAGTCGGTCCCCTTGAACTGGCCAATGCATTTCTCGCACATTTGTCTGAAGGCAGTAAGAAGCTTGACGATTTCTTCCGGAGTATTGGCGAGAGCGTAGTCGTGCCACAGGTCTCCCTTGTAATGGTGAGAGAGGGAAAAGAAGAGATCTTCTTAACCGTCCCAAATGTTCATCCGGGTCCACTTGGTGAGATTGGCGGGAGTAACCTGCCGAAGATCCTCAACGGAATGTTAGGCAATGCTTCGATGGTATTCCATGGATCAGCCTCACACGATTTCAATCCGGTCGACGAGATTGAAGTAAGAAAAGTGGGCGACGCAATCATGAAAGCCCACCCGCTTTCCTGTACCAACACCGGCTGTACAATTTCGGCAAGGTACCGGTGCGGGTCTGTTGATGTCCTCGCTCAGGCGTTCGGTGACACAATCTTTGTTGTTGCGACACGGTCACCGCAAGTAACTGAAGATCTTGAATTTTCTGTTGGCTATGCTATCATGAAATCCGGGGAGAAGTATTTCTCCAATGTGGCTTTTATTGACGCTCACAACTGCATGGATGCATTGGAAGATGGTGTCCACCCGGCAACAGAACGTGCGATGGAATATATTGGTGCCGCAGATGCTGCATTTGCTGCAACCGCAAAAGAAGAACAGGTTCAGTTCTCTGCCGGGTATGCAGCAAGAGCACTCCCGTTCTCGCGACAGGAAGGATTCGGCGACCTTGGCGTTCAGGTTCTTATCATAGATGCTGGTGGACAGAAAACCGCTTACGTCCTCTTTGATGGCAACAATATGCAGACTGGCACACGTGATGAGATTCGAAGGAGATTACTCGCCCATGTTGATGAGTGTGAGGTAACAACAACCGATACCCACGTGGTTAACACAATATCAGGTAGGAACCAGGTCGGACTTAAAGTCAAAGTCGATGCTTTTTATCCAATCGTTGAAGATGTGGTACTGGAAGCGCTTGCCGATGCAGCTCCTGCCCGGACCGCAGGAACAACAGCATGGTGCCATGGGATCGTCGTCTTTGGTTCTCAACGGATCTCCCAGATCGCATCCACGGTCAACGGGATGATGGGGTTTATGCTCCCGGTCGCGATTATCATTCTTTTAGGTGCTTTCCTTACGACTGCGATGGCATATTTCCTGCTGGTGTATTAGAATAAAATTGGGAAGGATATTATCACTCCATCAGCCGGCAACTCCTAAAGATTGAGCATCATATAATTAACGAAAAAATTGAGCAGCCGGTTATTTTATCGGGAAATATTCCACGTGATTATAATCCTTTTTTCTTTCGTTTGAAAAGTTCATAGTATTTTTAAAACCGGGATTCAACCATCCGTTACATCAGAAATAATAGTACCCAATTTCGATAAAAGCGAAACGTTAAAAGTAATCGCGTAACATTCACAAAAAAGATCTCTGGTTATTTTTTGGATAATAATGAGTGTCTGATTTCCCCTGATACATCCCCATACTCTGGAAATCCGGCTCAAACTGTAGCTAAATGAGGAGATGCAATCGTATGCAAACAGGTAAGGTAACAAGTTGTGTCCTCGTAATTTGTCTGGTCCTGGTTGGATTTTCTTTCCTGGCAGGATGTGCTCAGGAGAAAACTGATGCCAGTATTGTTAAGACTGAAACCGGGTATATTTCTGGAATAAAACAGGACGGGCTTAGGGTCTATCATGGCATCCCGTTCGCAGCTCCACCAACCGGGGATCTGCGCTGGAGACCTCCCGCACCGGTCAAACCCTGGAGCGGTATAAAGGAAACAAAGGAGTATTCTGCGACCTGCCCCCAGCCGGGTTCTTCCGCGCCTTTGAATATGAGCGAGGACTGCCTGTACCTCAATGTCTGGACACCGGCACAGAATGCTGACGAGAAATTACCGGTCATGGTATTTTTCTATGGCGGGGGATTCAAAGCAGTGGCATCTTCTATGCCGATGTACAACGGGACCACTCTTGCAAAGAAAGGAGTCATTGTTGTTACGCCAAATTACCGGCTCGGCGCACTTGGGTTCCTTGCCCATCCTCAGCTGGATAACGAATCCCCGCACAATGCTTCGGGCAACTACGGTATTCTCGACCAGCAGGCTGCAATGAAGTGGGTCCAGAAAAACATTGGGGCATTTGGTGGAGACCCGTCCCGGGTGACTATTTTCGGGCAGTCGGCAGGGGCAGAAAGTACCCTGATCCATCTTGTCAGCCCTGAAAGCAAGGGTCTCTACCAGCAGGCAATTGTCGAGAGCGGTCCCTTTTGGGCACAGGGGGCGATCATCAACGCCACTCATTCGAAAGCATATGCCGAACAATTCGGTGTCGAGTACGCGACAAGTCTGGGGTACTCTGGTCCGGATGCAATTACCGGGATGCGACGTCTAAGTCCCGAAGCCCTGATTAATGCTACACCATCACCCTCTCCGGGTTTCTGGACAACCCATACGGTACAGTTCGAGCCAACAGTTGATGGGTGGATTCTTCCCGACACTATGGACAACCTGTACCTTTCCCACAAGGTAAACCCGGTCCCCCTCATGATCGGGAATAATGCCAATGACGGGACCACGCTTTCTGCGGGTGCCAACATGACCGTGACGGAGTATATGAGATTTATCAAGGACCGGTTTGGGAAAGATGCCGATGCGGTCTTAGTAAAATATCCTGCAAATTCGACTGCAGAAGTCCAACTCAGTCTGGCACAAATCATGACTGATTATGACTTCAGCGACTCGGTGAAGTCTGCAGCAGGTTCGATGGGAGACATAAGTCCGGACACCTACATGTACCGGTATAGTTATATCCTTCCCGGGCAGCCCAATGGTGCATTCCATGGCAGTGAGACCCTCCTGTTATTCGGCGTTCCGGTTCCCGCGGATCCGTCAGTGATTGCCAATGTCGTAGATCTCTGGACCCGGTTTGCAAAAACGGGTAATCCGAACGGGGGAATGAATATCACATGGCCGAATTATACGCGGGAGAAAGGTCAGTATCTCGATATCGGTGACATTCCCCGGGTGAAGAACAGTTTATAATTTTTTTTATTTTAAAAATCCTGAGCTTTTCAAAATACTGTAAAATTTTTATGCAATATCCTATCATCAGCACCCCGTAAAAATAATTTTACTGATGGAAAAAAGATATTCCGGATATCGTATGGCATGCTTTACCCGGCAACAATAATTACCGGAATTTACCGGCAAAACATTATCCCGATATCAGATAAATAGTGGATGGAAACTGAAATGGATGAGATATCAACAGAAGATGAACCTTGTGAGCAGTGCGGACTCTGCTGTCGTATCTTCGGGCCGGGTATTGCGCCGACACCATCGAATGTATATATCTGGATAGAACAGGGACGCAAAGATATCCTGCGCTGGTTTGTTGCGTTCATGGAAAAAAACTCATCCGTAAACTGTGCTGACCTTGTAGCCGAAGATCTCGGGAACATCGTTTCAATTGAGATGCGTAATCCTGATTCCGGTGACTATGTTACCGTCTGCCCGTTTCTTCGCCGCGTTGCAAAAGAGCGGTATCTCTGCGGAATTCATCTGGTAAAACCCGAAATGTGCTGCACGTACCAGCCATGGATTTGGGGCGAGACATATTTTAACCGGTGCAAAGGTCTTGGGAAATCAAAAAGATGGCATGATTTAGCGCCAGATATTGACTAGTCTTCCAGGGTATCCCAACGAAAATCAGACAAAATATAGAGAAAAGTAATCCAATGGATTAGCAGTAATTTCACGGATGTTTTACGAAGAACAAACAGGAATTGGAATCTGAATATTTTTTTGTTCACAAAATTATCTGAGATAAAAAATATTACACGGATCCAAACGATTTATTGACATACACAATCTCATTGTTGTACCATGTAAGATATAACGAAGAGTTAGTAATCTCCTCATTTCCCTGTAAGGGGTAAAGATGCAGATCAATTTTAATAGGTTTTTTATTCTGTTCCGGATTATTTCCAGAATAAGTCCAGTAAATGTCCCTTTCATTATCATCATATGCGGGGTTTCCCAGTATGGTGACTTCAGAAGTTGACGGAATGATTCTGATGAAATATCCATAATCTGCAGACCATGTGTGCCTGCTTGCAAGTAATTCACGGCCGGACAAATTCGTGATATCCAGCCGCAATCCTTTTGCCGATGAGATATGAGGGGAGAAATACTGTTGATCTGCCTGGATTTTAATATCCCTGGAAAAAGTATCCGTATTATTAAAAAATTGGGGAATCGCAAACGGAATACAAACAAGTAACCCTATAATTAAAATCGTGAATACTACTACACTCAATCGAGGATAATTTCTCATTCCCGGAATTGTTTTTGTGATTTTTTTCCCGATATTCCACCCTAAACATGAATAAATAAAAAGCGGAATACAGGTAAGTCCGATAATTGTCGCAAACACCCAGGAATATTTATTCGGGATCAATGGCATCAACAGGATGAAAAACAGCAGTAAGCCAATCCACATCGGCACTAAACAGAATAACAGGATGAAACGCTGTGAATCACCATCATATAAGGTGATGAGCGTTTTATTCCCAATCGTAATTTTTTTCCAGGCATTTTCAAAAACTCTCCCCTGTATTACCAGACTGAAAATAAGTAAAAAACAGATTGATAAAAACATTGCTCCGAAAAAAATGATTATTGAAAGGAACAAAGGGAGGAAACTTTCTGTATCGGTTATCCAGTACACCCCAAGAACCCTGTTCGCCATATTAGGTATGAGAGAGATCATAGTCCCGGTTACACCAACCATGGTGAAAAGACGGAAATTTTCCCATAAAAAATTCTTGATAGTAAAGGGGGATTTTATTCCCTTTTTACAAAAAGGACAGGAAATATCAGGAGGGATTATTTCCTTGCCGCAGTCTGGACAATTTTTCATTATGCAAGTGTAACACGTCAAATTTTATAAATGATTTTATGTAAAGGAGATTTTACGTCGATTTTTAATGGCGAAATAGTCGTCATTGCATTTCCGTTTGTAAAAAATCGGGAATAATTTGTACTATTTGAATTGGTATCATAGCTGCGGGAAAGATAATCCATTGTACACGATTAAAAATACCCCGTGTCATGCACTCATTCTTTAACTCAATCCGGCTTCTGTGGTTGATTGCATCAGAAACAATCAACCCGAGACGATTCGTATTATGCAGATTACTCCATACATCAGACGCACCATTGCATCAGTCATTCTTACAGCAGGACTTGCTTACCCGGCCTGTGCTGCGGTCTGTCCAAAAGGAATCGGGGGTTGTACTTCCCCCGGCAGGTGTTTCCTCTTTGTCGATGCGGACAGTAATACATTGTGCGATTATACCGCACGTACCGGAACACAGACCTCATCAGGTCCGATATCTTACAATCCTGCCAGTTCTGTCAATCCCCAGACATCAATTCAAGCAATTACTACATCGACAGCAGATCCGTCAAGTATACAGGTAACCCCGGTTCCTGTTTCCTCCCCATCAGCACCTTCATTGAGTGGTATTCCGGATACAACAATATCAGTACTCCACACATCATCATCGGGAGGATTTTTAGATGCGATTCACATCTCTGCTCCCATAGCAGAAGCAATCCTGCTTTTCCTGTTCGCCGGTATATTCTTTACGTTAATCAAAACAGGAATCCTCGGGATACGAGTAGAGAAGACACTTCCCGCACTTGCCCTTTCGTCGCTTTTTGCTCTCGGCTTCTCACTAATAACAACATCCGTTCTGGCAGGAACGGCTATTGCCGGAACAACGTATGCTCTGATGTACATGGGAGCCGGGACTTTGTTAGCCGCGTACCTTTGGAATACTGGCGTGATGAAACGGCAGATTTTACTTTTGGTAACAGGTTTAAGCACGCTCACCGGTTTTGTCTTTCTTGCACCAATCATGCCCATGGAACTTGGGGGAATTATCAATGTGATTACCGGTGCATCGGTCCTTAACATGGGCATAGTAATGATTTGCGTAATGATCGCACTGACCCTGGTGCTGGGCAGGGTATTCTGTGGTCAAGTATGCCCGGTGGGCTCTTTGCAGGAGCTTGCGTATGCAATACCGGGTAAAAAGATGATAATACGTCATACAATAATCCTTGAATATATCCGACTGGCTATTTTCATTGCAACAGTGATAGCTGCTATCTATCTCATCGATCTTATGGCTTTCACCGGATTATATGATTTATTTTCCTTAACAATCTCTGCCGGACTGGTTGTAGCATTGGGTATTGTAATTCTGTCTGTTTACCTGTATCGTCCGGTCTGCAGGATCATTTGCCCATTTGGAGTTATTTTCTCCCTTCTCGCAAAGTTCAGTTTACTCCGGTTACGACGCTCGGAAACCTGTATTAACTGTAAGAAATGTGAAAAAACCTGCCCGGCCAATACAGCGGGCAACCTTGATTCAAAATCTGAATGCTACCTCTGCGGCCGGTGCATAGATATCTGCCCGGCAACAGGGGGTATGAAATATAATCGACGGAATAAATGAAAGAAATACTATGCATTGAGAAAATTTCTGACATTCCCCGGTTTTTACGCAGTCAAATTAACAGAATTTACAGAGAGTTAACAACGAGTCTGATGACTATAAAAAATAGAGAGATTTTCCCTAAGACCTTTTTTGTTAAGTCGTTCGAAATGCGGGATGCTGGGAGATATTATTCCCAGCCGCCCGGGAAAATTCAAGTCCTTTTCATGTAAGGTTATCCCGGAACTCTGTTTAGATGTTCTGTACAGGAACAAAACTATTCCCTGTCTGTAATATAACCATCCGGGGTAACTCAATACCGAGCGCTTCTTTTAAGACCTCCTCAACAGTCTCCACCGGAACAAATGCCAGTTCCGCTCGCACATCTTCAGGTACATCCAGTAAGTCCCGCTCATTTTCTTTTGGCAGGATTACCTTTTTTATTCCAGCCCGGTGAGCGGCAAGAATTTTTTCCTTGATTCCTCCGACCGGCAGGACCGTACCACTCAGAGTAATCTCCCCGGTCATTGCTAGGTTCGGGTCAACAGTCTTTCCGGTAATTAATGAAGATAATGCCGTAAAGAGGGTAACACCCGCTGAAGGGCCATCTTTGGGAGTTGCCCCTGAAGGTACGTGGACATGAATGTCGCTTGTCATGAAATTAAAACCGCTTTGAGTGTTTGCAAGCCGTGACCGTATGAGGCTTAATGATATTGTCGCTGACTCCTTCATCACATCCCCCAACTGGCCGGTAAGCGTGAGTTTCCCGGTACCGGGCATAAACGTACCTTCGATGAAGAGGATCTCTCCGCCAACAGGGGTCCATGCCAGTCCCGTCACAACACCCGGGACGGGTTCTTTGCGTACCACTTCCTGCCTGATCAATTCCTTTCCCAAAACTTCCGCGAGATTATCCGTAGTCACTATAAAAGGCAGTTCGGGGGGTCCGGAAACTACCTTTTCAGATATATATCGTGCCATCTTGGCGAGTTGTTTACCCAGCCACCGGACTCCCGCCTCACGGGTGTATTTTTCGATTACTATTTTCAATGCATCATCATCAATCCGGAGTTTATCCGGATCAAGGCCATGCTCTTCTAATATCCCGGGGATCAGGTGATCTTTTGCAATGGCAAATTTCTCGTATTTCGTGTAACCAGAGATCTCGATAATTTCCATACGATCAAGCAAGGGAGCCGGGATCGTAGCAAGAGAATTTGCCGTGGCGATAAACAAAACCTCAGAAAGATCATAGGGAACTTCCAGGTAATGATCCGAGAATGTGTTATTCTGCTCAGGGTCGAGAACTTCTAAGAGAGCACTGGCAGGGTCACCCGCATAAGAAGATGCGAGCTTATCGATCTCATCGAGAATGAAAACCGGATTTTTCGTACCCGCTTTTTGTATACCCTGGATTATTCTCCCGGGTAAAGCACCAACGTAAGTCCGCCGGTGTCCACGGATCTCGGCTTCATCCCGTACACCACCCAGGCTTATCCGGATATATTTCCTTTGAAGCGCTTCTGCAATACTTTTTCCAAGACTTGTTTTACCTGTGCCGGGCGGTCCGGTAAAAAGAAGAATCGAACCTTGTTTCTCCTGTTTGAGTTTCATGACCGCAAGATGCTGGATGATTCGTTCCTTGACTTTGTCAAGGCCATTGTGGTGACTATCAAGGATTCTACGGGCCTCTTTTATATCGATACTTTTCTTCTCTTCTGTTATCCATGGGAGATCAAGAAGGAGATCAAGATAGTTTCGTATAACAGCACTTTCATGGTTTTGGCTTCCGCCAGTTTCGAGTTTCTTTGCTTCCACCAATGCTTTTTTTCGCACATCTTCCGGCATCTTTGCATTTTCAATCTTTTGCCGGTATCCGTCGTCACCTGCCGTGCCTTCACTCTCGGCCAGCTCTTCTTGGATTACTTTGAGCTGCTCCCGTAACATCGCCTCGCGGTTTGTTTTACCTACCCGATCTGATACTTTCTTTGCCATTTCGATCCGGATATTGATATCTTCCCGCGTCTTTACGAGGAGTTCTAAGAAGGTGATGTACCTTTGTCGGACCGAAACTATCTCATGGAGCGCCTGCTTTTCTGCAAGGTGGACCGGCAGGAAGGGCATAACAAAGCCCATGATCTGGTCAATAGAATCCATCTGGTCAATAGGCCGGGTAAACTGTTCGGAACCCGAAAAGCGGCTGCTTATTTCATGAATAGTTATCTTGATATCTGCAAGAATCCGGACTTTCAGCTCGTCTTCAAGATCTTGGATATCCGGGACCGGTTCATACGTGGCGTAGAGTCGTCCGTCCCTTTCCGACACGGAGATCGCTGATACTCTCTGCGTGACCTGTGCACAGATCAGGTACCCGTTATCGGTCGGTTCTACGTGTGAGATCCGAAACAGGTTGCCGGTCTTATACAAAGACTCTGGTGTCAGATCCAAAGGCCGTGTTCCACTTTTTACCGTCAGACCCACTGCATGTGCCCCTTTCGTATCTTTCATTGCGTCCAACAGGAGCACACCGGTGGCCTGATCAACCGGGAATTTTGTACGGCTGTCCGGATAGACGACAATCTCAAAGAGCGGTATCACCAGTTTTTCGTTCATCTCATGTGTTTTCTCTGATTTCATGGTTTCCTCATTCATTTAGTTCGAATTTACCTAACTAAAGTCCAGGATAAAAAAATTACCTGACTTTCCCCAGGATCTCTACTAAGAGTTCCTGCTCATCTTCATCCAGTGAATTAACCATTCGTTCAATCACCCGACGCAATGCTGCCTGTTCAGCTTTAGCAATCTTCTCCCCTTTTTCAGTCAGACGGATGTAAAGGATCCTCTTGTCATGGTCACAGGGTTCCCGGTATACGCATTCCATCCTGACGAATTTATTGATCATTTCGGTGATCGTAGGTTTTGAGTTTCTCGTCAGCTCGGCTAACCTGCTAAAGGTGACATCTCCCTGTTCATCAATGACTCTCAGATATGCGATCTGTTTCACCGTCATATCCGCAAGTCCGCATTCGGAAAATATGTTGCAGGAGCATTCGTTTTTCATCCTGAGCAGGTGTTCGAATACTTCTAACAGATGCTCATCTCTCTCCATCATATTCCGACCTATTTTTAGTTAGGTTTTACCTAATGATAAAGATGGTGATCCGGGTATATGAAGATAAGGTGCTCATTTTTTTCAATTTTCACGTTTTTATGTATCATATTAAACTGATATTTGACGGTCACAAAGAATATGAAAGGATAAAGATGTAATATCTGGTTTGACACCCATGAAAAACAGCCAATGGATAGTATTGATAATTGCACTCATGCTCTTTTTTTCCGGGTGTACTTCACAAAACAAAAACCAGAATATCACGGTCAGTAACATTGATCCTGATGGATTCCAGCAGAATATTGTGGGCGATTTTGAGATATATACCGGAACGTATCTAGTAACAAACCCAACGAATAGCACATTTGATAATGTTGATGTGGATATTACCCTCATTCCAGCCACCACGTATTGCCACGAATTGAAAAAAACATTTAAAATACCCCGGTTTTTCCCTCATGAAAACAAAACCGTTGAGATTTCAACCGGTGAATTTGCTAACCTCAATTGTCAATATGATTATACGTACCAGGTTTTTTCATAAAACACCAGAAAAGGAGAATCTCCTGAATAAAAAATTAGGGAAAGGGATCTCGCGATTAACGAGATGATCCTGTTTAACAATATGCATCCATATTCAATTTTATCGCGGGTTAATCCGGATTATCTCCTTCTCGCAATCAACCATTATATCCACCTCTCCTACAACCCATTCGATAGGGGAAAACCGAGGACTCATTTTTATTTTCCTGCAGGTTCTGATATCGATAAATTTTTTTGCTCGTTTAAAATAAGGAATGTTGGCTGGCATACACCCAAATGGCGATGCAATCGTGAACTAAGGTAAATATCATCATTCAAATCAGCCGGATTCGATCATCATCAGTCCTATAATTCTGGAGATGCCGAGCCATATAATGAGTTATCGGAAAAGATCATGGAGATTAAACCGGTACTGGCCGAGTTTTCCATTAAAATTTGAAGCACCGATGAACATGACATTACCGGTTTCAGTTGCAGCCTGAATTCCTGCTTTCATCGCACTTTTGATAGAGGTCTCATCAGTGCCATTTAAGACAACCTCATATATTGAACCAACACCGTCAGGCACTAATGAATCGCTGATTTTATCTTTTAACGTTGGACACCACTGGTGGTTCGTGCTTGCCGGCATCGGGAAACGATAATTTTTGCACCCGACCTTAGAACCGCTGCCAACAATACCGCCCGCAAAACTGGTAATAACACCCTGCATGCCGGTGATCGCTTTTACTGCGGATTCAGCGCCGGAAAGTGCCGATACCTGATCTTTACCCATGACAAGAATGTTCCCCCCGGCAATACCTTTCACGGTCCCGAAACGTTCCTCTCCCACATACTCCCCTTCCATCACCGGGATCTTCCAGCACTTCCTGCCGCCAACAATGCACTGCTGTTCATATTGATCACCAAAATAGTGCATTTTTGTATAGAACCGGGAATCTGCATCAGGAAAACCGTCAAATGCTGAAGCGGTTGGCGTGGGAAGTATACACTGCGAGATCCTGCCAGCAACATTTGATTTCATGTTCTTTTTGTCTGCACAGATCAGGAGAGAGATCCCGTCCCTGCCATCCGGGGTCTCTTTTACTGACAAAGTTTTTTCAATCCCTGCTTCACAGGGACAATATATTTTGGATGTTGCAAAACCTGTTGCTTCAACTGCTGCCTTATACGCCCACTCTTTTGTTGCTGCTGTGATGATGACCCGCGATAACCAGACAGGGAATGCCTCAGCGTATGTGTCAAGTATCCGGGTACCGTTAATCTCCATCGCTCACCATCTCGCCCCGATACACAATACCATCTTCTGTTATGATATAGTCCATCCGGATATCATTCTCATCAACAGGCAGGTTGTCAACTTCCTGGCAGGCAAATATGACCCCAATCTTTCGCATATTCTGATTTTTTGATAAGAACCGGTCATAATACCCGGCTCCATACCCAATCCTTCCCCCGGTCCGGTCAAATCCGAGCATGGGAAGGATAATCGTACTAATGTCATTCGCATCTGCGGGAATTTCATTGCCGATGGGTTCAGGTACACCAAATGTACTGGGAACAAGTGCCGAAAAATCCCGTAAATATGATAACCGGAGACTGATGTCTTCTTTTTCGATAATCGGGACTACAACCGGATTATTCCTCTTGAACAGTGCATTGATTAACGGTTCCGTATTGACTTCTTTTTCCTTGGAAGTAAAAACCATCACGGTTTCATGGTCCCTGATAAGTTTCATGACATGATGACAAATCTGCTGACTTTTAAGAAGCCGGTCTTTTGGTGTCATCGCATCTTTTCTCTGGCGCAGGATCTGCCGTATCTGGTTTTTTTGCTCCCTCATGGGCAGTAGTATATCGCGGGCGTATTTATTGTTTTATATTACCAGGATTCCAAATATGCAGATATCTCATTCGGGTCTTCGTGTCGTTGTAGCGGAATTTCAGGTAGGACATTACTAACATAAAATCTAAAGCGGATCGGGATACCTCAAATCAGAAAATACCTTTTAGCGGGTTATATTTTCTCAGGTCCGTAATCTTACAGGACAGACAAGAAAAACCAGAAAATGCTGATAAGTACAACTACAACACCTATACGGAACCACCAGTTTTCCCATACCGGATGTGTTTCGACAAAATCATATGCACGGGAACACCGGTCATCTTCGCCATGTACCCATCTCCACCAGGAATACGTCAAAAGAACCATCCGGCTGTCCATCCAGCAATTTCATAGCGGAATAATTCTTCAAAAAATAGATTGCCGGTATTTTTTATCCGGCTTTCAATGAGGATCATCAGAGCAGCCCCCGGGCACCATCAATAAGTTCTATCGTGAAGTGATGGGGATAATCGCATTTCTTTAAAGGAGTGGTTCCCACTATGAAAAAACCAAAACGAGATTCGCGTATGTGGTTGGTATAAAGAAAATTCAGCATGGCGCTTATCGACTGGGAGGCTTTCCGGGAAAGGTGATGGAACCTGGCTATTTCCCGTGAAGTTACTACCATATGGATCTTTTTTTTGGAGAGCAGATATGCACAGATGAGGTGGGCGCATTGGTATCTACGCGTAGAATCTGTTCGGATATGTCCCATTTTAATCTCCATTTTTTATATTTCTCATGCCCCATTGGTTCTTCTGGAGATATAGTTGCGCCTTGTTCACAAAATAAAAATATTCCTATGAACGTTATGCCCGAATATCCGTTCCCGTTTTTTTAAAGGCATAATGATTGAAATCTGAGGTAAAATTTTTCGTGAGCATTAAAAAAAATAATCCTCCTCAACCTCCGGCATGTTCTGAAAAAATGACGGGATATAGTTCCGTACCATAGATACTCATATGAAGCTTCGAAGCAATTGTAGCCTGATATGGCTTGATGATGATTTCTTCCGGTTATTTCTTCCATATAATTTCAATCCATTTGCAGGATATTCCAGATGGATACTGCCGGGAATAGGTGACTTTTAAATATGCAAACTACGAAAACAGAAAACAAAACAGGAAGGAGTAATGTATGAGTGTACTGGTTAAATTTCTTCAATCAGGGGCTTTCAATTCCGGGGAATTCAAATCCCTTGATCTCGACAAGATTACTAAATTTGAGATAAAACATTTGCGCAACTCCTGTGAACTTCTTGCCATTACCCCGGAAAATCCCCAGCAGAACCAACCGTATGTGATAGCACGAAGGGATATTGAGTACAAATTACAGGATATTTTAAATGATCTTCAGAAACTCAAACAGGAAAAAAAGGACATTATATACGAAATAACTGATACCGAAGTGCGTCTGGTAAAAAAAATATAACCGCTTTTTTGGCTCCGGTTCATTCCTTTTTAGATATTCTCAAGAGATATAGAATCCACTGCCTGATCTGATTGGAGAATCTGAAGATCCAGGAAATTTCGCAATAACCAGAAAATTCCATACCTATAACCGATGACCGCAGCAATGAGATGTATGAGTTATGCAATGAATTTTATTTCCCTGCTCCGCCCAAAACGTCCGGATTTTCTTGCGACCCTGACACCGGAAGAGCAGGCAACAATGGGAAAACACATGGATTACGTTAAGGACTTAATTGCACAGGGAAAGATTGTGATGAGTGGAGCTGCAATTGACGGCACCATTGGTGTCATCATATTTCGTGTGGATTCTGCAGATGAAGCCCGGCGTTATTTCTATAATGACCCGGCAGTAATAGCATGCATCGGGTATCCCGAGCTCCACCCGTTTCAAATCGGGCATCTTACCACCAACTAAGATTTTTTTAATATTCTGAATTCAGGATCCATCTTGTCGTGACTTGGATAATCAGATAAAATTTTCACGATTATAGCATAATGCAACAGGAAACCTGATGATAAAAACATAAATCCTGAACTGGCATTAAATAAAATTATGAAGGGGACTGTTAGTGTTTTTATTGCCCTCATATTTTCTCTCCTTGTTACTGCAGGGTGCATATCTGTACCGGATGCCCCATCAGTACAACCAGCCACCATTACTCCACACGAAATGGGACCACATTATATCATTGGGGTCGATGGTGATTTTCCACCGTTCACATCAAAAGACAGCGGGGGAAACTTTTCGGGACTGGATATTGACGCTGCCCGCTGGATCGCAGAAAAAAAAGGATTTCAGGTACAATTTGTAGCAGTTCCCTGGGACAATATTGTTCCCTCGCTGGAGGCAGGAACTGTCGATATCATCTGGTCAGGAATGACTATTTCAGATGAACGGCAAGCAAAGGTAAATTTCTCGCAACCCTACTACACGGTGAACCAGAGTATTGCTATCCGGGCCGGATCTCCTGTTACTATGCAGGACCTGTATGACGGCCGGCTCCGGATTGGTGTACAGGCCGGATCAACAGAAGCAGACTGGGTTACAAAAAATCTTATACGGACCGGGAAGATGCCGGCTTCAAATCTTTCCCAGTACCCGGACATTACAATACTTACCAAAAATCTTGAAAACGGGACTATCGATGCTTCCATTATCCAGTCCCCGTCCCAAAAGCGGGCGATTTCCTTAAGATCTCTTGTGATAATCGGGACAACACCCTCACAGGATCTGTATGCAGTTGCGGTCCGTAAAACCAACCCGGAACTATTGACCATAATTGATGACGGGCTTGTGCAGATGATGAAAGATCCCTACTGGCACCAGCTGAAACAGAGGTACGATCTGAAACAATAATCCGGGCCCGGCAAATTTTTTATTTTTATGGCTCTGTAGAAATCCTATTTTTATTCTGCGATTTGGTTGTAATCTTCGATAATTATGAGAGTGACCCCCCTCTCCCCCAGAGGAGGAGGCAACTCAAGGGGAGCGTCCCCTTGACCCCCGGCGGAATTTTCACTAACCATCTATGGGCCTATCCCTGTGTTGGGGATGCCCGAACGGCAGGGGCGGTGGCATTACCAAAGCCCCCAGGAGCGGTTTATCATAAAAACCGATGATTTCTACAGAGCCATTTTTATCATAAAAGTCCGCTCGGAATTTTTGTTTCCGGTAATGGATCACTTGTGGTAAATAACGATATGACCCTTAGTTGAAGCAAAGTGAATGCACCATATTGACAGGATTAAGAGAAGCGGATCTTTTATCAAACGGTTATCATGAGAAGATCAGATTTATTCTGTGTTGAAAAAAAGTGGAACAAACTTTGATAGAAAAATTACTGGTGAAACTGAGAATTTCTAAAATAAAAATCATAAAAAAAAAGAACGTTCACTGTCACACCAGATCCCGGTCTTTTCGGGTTGCTGTACATATCACTGCTACTACAAGACAGAGCAGGGCTCCGATAGTAAAAGCTACAGAAAAACCATTGGAAAGGACCCCGGGTGATGCGGTTATCACGTTGTTGTGACCCATCATTCCGATAACTCCTTGTGCAACGATAGTCCCAAAAACAGCCACACCTATTACCCCTCCGGAATAGCGGAGGGTCGTCATGACACTGGAGGCGACCCCCTCTCTTTCTTTTGCACATGAACTAAGAATCTGGCTCATATTCGGGGGGAAGAATAATCCAATGGCAATACCGACAAGCAGCAGTGCACTCATGATGAGAGGAAGCCCGGTAGTAATAGAGAAAAGCGAGAACAGGTACAGTCCAACAGCGGCAATAATGGCTGCACAAACCGTAAGAAGGCGTGATCCATACCGGTCCGACAATGCTCCCGCAACCGGACCGACAAGCATCATGGCAATTGACGGAACCGCAAGAAGAAGACCGGCAAAATCTGTTGATCGCCCCTGGACATTTTCAAAAAAGAAGGGCAGGAGGAAGATAAGGCCAACATAGACCATCATGATGAGGAGCCCGGCTGCATTACCAAGCACGTAATTCTGCGAAGATAAGAGGTGCATATCGACAAGCGGGGTTTCGTACCGTCGCTCGTGGAGATAGAACAGAGTCCAGAAAATTAAGGACGCACAAAAACTGCAAAGAATGAAAGGGGAGGTCCAGCCAAGATAGAGTCCCTGGTTAAGCGGGAAGAGCAGTGTGGTAAGGGCAAGGAGGAACAACACCGCACCGGCAATGTCAAACGCTTCTTTTGATGATGGCGGGAGATCTTTGGGGAGATACCGGGCAGCAAGGAATACTGCGATGATGCCAATCGGTACATTGATTAAAAAGATCCAGTGCCAGCTCGTATATTCAGTAATAAATCCGCCGAGAATGGGGCCTGCTGCAATTCCTAGTGAGATAACCGTCGCAAGTATGCCAAGTGCCCACCCACGGCGGCTTGCCGGGAGGTACAGGAGAATCATGGCCGGTGCAAGCGCTTCAAGTGCAGCACCACCAATACCCTGCAGGGCCCGGAATGCAATGAGCTGATAAATGGTTGAGGATAATCCGCAGAGGAGCGATCCAAGAGTAAAAATTGCAAATCCCGCAATGAATACCCGACGGAATCCTTTGATATCCCCCAGTTTGCCAAAGGCGAGCAGGAGGCCGGCAAGGATGAGAAGATACGCGAGTACAACCCATGAGACAATGCTGATGTCAACGCCAAATGAAGAAGCAATTGTTGGAAGGGAGATATTAACGATAGTAGAGTCAAGGGTTCCCATGAGGGCAGCAAACGCAATGATAAGAAGAACAATATAGTGCTCACGGGTGAACTCCTCCTGCTTCTTTAGCATATATTGAAATTAAACGTAAAATGGTATTATAGGCCACTATTTACAATTCACATGACTGATGGTTCAGCTGAAGTCAGTACAGAAGCGGACGTCATGAATTGGAATCAAATGAACGTGAGTTGGGAGTTTTTAGAACTGGGGGGAAGAAAAAATTGTTTTTTTACCGGTGCAAAAAAACTGCTCGCACATTATTTCATAGATCTCGATATTACATGCAATGCTGTGCTGCTGCTTGTGCGGCAGCAATACAACTGAGTGTCTGGCCAGCGCCACTACAGCGGAAGTATGCCCCGTCGGAAGTACGATAATATGCTGCGGTAGTATCACCATGGAGTCCGCTGTAATAGCAGGTACATGACTGTATCTGGCAGCTGCCGGCCTCTATCCATCCGGAACACTGCAGGTCCTTTTGTGCCGGACAGCCGGTACGGCTGTCCACCGGAACATTGGAAATGATCACCGTGTTTGTACCCGATGAAGAAGATCCCGAGGACTGCGAATGGCATTTCCCGTCATAGTAATACGGGTACCCCTCCGGGCAGCAATAACCGGCGCTCGTGTCATATTTGTAATACCCTTCAGAACACTGGTGGCATTTCCCGTCATAGTAATACGGATAACCCTCCGGGCAGCAATAACCGCCGCTCGTACTGTATTTGTTATATCCTTCTGAACACTGGTGACATTTGCTGTCATAGTAATACGGATATCCCGTCTGGCAGCAATGTCCCTCGCTTGTGGTATACCGGGTATAACCGGAACTGCACGAACCGGAACCTGCCCTGCTGCTACCGGAATAGCTGGTTGTCTGACTGTCAAGACATCCACTGACTAGCACAAATATAATAATTATACCAATCGCGGTGTAAAGAGGCAATCGTGCTATCTTCATATCTTTTCACCCGGCACATGAATTCTGCCATATGTTTTGATCTTGTTTATACCGAATAATTATCGGAAATAAGAATCTTTGAGTTCATTAATTTTTGGATAACCTAAAAAGACTGCATTGATTATGCGATAACACTACAGACAGGTTTTTCCATATCGACCGGTGTGGGGGTACGGGGATTGACTGTGGCAGGGTACAAGAGGAGGCTCAACTCAGGAGATCACAGAACAGGAGCAATCATCAGGCAATAGGAATCCTGCGTTCACCAATCTGCTGGCGCCACATTGCATAATACAAACCCTTCTGGTCAAGAAGGCTTTGGTGAGAACCGGTCTCAACTATCTTTCCTGCCTCCATCACATAGATCACATCTGCGTGAAGTATAGTAGACAGGCGATGAGCAATCAAAATCGAGATCTTGTCCTTGCTTGTGGAAATATGCCGGATGGTATTTGTGATATCCTCTTCGGTCAGTGAATCGAGTGCAGAAGTCGCTTCATCAAAGATCAACAGGCGGGGATGACGCAACAAAGCCCGGGCAATGGAAATACGCTGCTTCTCTCCCCCGGACATCATCATACCGTCTTCCCCAATAAGCGTGTCAATACCAAAAGCAGAACGGCCCAGTATACCGTCACACGACGCTTTGTGTAATGCGTCCATCATCTGCTCGTCGGTCGCATCCCACCTCACGAACAGGAGATTCTCCTTTATCGTACCCGAGAACAACTGGGAATCCTGTGTGACGAGCCCAATCTGCCTGCGTAACGGGTTATACCTGATGAGGTTTGAGGGCTGGCCGTTGAAATATATTTCCCCGCTGTCAGGACGGTATAACCCCGCCAGGAGCTTCATGAGCGTTGACTTGCCAGCGCCCGAAGGACCGACAAACGCGATCGTCTCTCCAGTCTTGACGTGGAAAGAAATTCCGTCAATAGCGTTATAACGGGCAGTCTTGTGACGGAAAACAACGTCCTCAAAACGGATATCGTTCAGCTCGTCAATCGCAATCGGGTTTTCCGGTATTTCTTCAATCGGCTTTTGCATCAGCAAATCGAAATTATTCACAGAAACTTCGGCCTCGCGGTAACTCACAATTACAGTACCAAAGTCCTGCAAAGGTCCGAAGATGATTGCAGTGATGAATTGCATCGAGACCAGTTCCCCTGTTGTCAGGACCTGATGGAAAATTAACCAGAGGAGAATGAACAGTATTGACTACTTGAGGATGGAAAGCGTCGTTCCCTGGAAAAACGTCAGCATACGGACCCGTTTTATTTTCGTCATCTCCAGGTTGAATATCTTTAAATTCCGTTTTCGTAGTCTCCATATCTCAGGAAAGGTGAGGCCCAGACTTTTTACAAGCTCGAT
This sequence comes from Methanoregula sp., assembly GCA_041645055.1. Lineage (GTDB taxonomy): Archaea > Halobacteriota > Methanomicrobia > Methanomicrobiales > Methanospirillaceae > Methanoregula. The sequence continues at coordinate 40,520 of JBAZQT010000005.1, forward strand.
GTTCCGTAAGGATTCGGTGATTACACCGGAGATCTCGGTTGTTTCGCGGTTGATCTCTCTCTGCGTAGTCTTGATCTTTGCAGAGAGTAACCAGGTGAGCGATCCCAGAACAAGAATACCGATAACAAAAACAGGTACCAATAGCCAGTTCTTTGTGATGGAATACGCGATGAGAAAACCAATGCCGACAAAAGCGGAGAAGAGGACATTGATGAATACATTGATGAAGGTCTGGGTATCCGACCGTACTTTTTGCAATATCGATAACGTCTCACCGCTCCGCTGGTCCTCAAACTCGTCATACGAAAGGCGGAGCGTCTGCGCAAGTCCGTCGTTGTATATCTGCATCCCGAACAATTCTACGGCCAGTCGTGCAAAATAATCCTGGAATGTTTTTGCAACCCGGGCAAGCAACGCAACTGCAATGGCCACACCCAGCCAGAAGAGCACCCCCGCTACGAGTGCATTTTCCGGGATGTAATTTGGATTTAACGCATAATTATCGATGATCATTCCAAAAATAATCGGATCGACAAGGTTCAGCAGCTGGCTGATGCCCGCTAAAACGAGTGCGACAACGATAAGCCATTTCTGCGGCCTTAGATATTTCCATAGGATCTTCATTATTTTGGCAATTCGGCATTGCTTCTTCTTCTCATTTATATTTGATGGCGTGTACAAAATATGAATCTGGAAATTTACCGTAAGGACTTCCCTGGAACGGTATTTGGCGATAGGGTCGGGCTTATGCAGATTGCCGGATGGTACTCAAATCCGGAGATCATAGTTTCACGGCTACTATGCTCGAAATATTTCGTGCAGCGGTCGGCTTATTTCCCAACTAATGTCAACGATTCGGCGGGAACTGGACAGGAAATGTTTTGACCAGTCCTTTTTTATGACCGGGTTTTTTTAAATTGCTGCGTTCAATAGTGTAAGAATCCGATGAACACAACCTTAACGCCAGTACATGTGGAGAAAGGTGCGATCCATGCCGCAGAAAAGGAACGGGAACATACCATATTCTGCAACCTTCTCGTAGCGATTGCTCCCGCCATCCCTAAACTTGCCGCAGCAGTTCTCTCGGGGTCAGTTACACTCTATGCATCCGCGTTAAAGACAATCAACGAGGCCATTGGCGTCCTGGTTGCATGGATGATCGCACGCAAGATTGCGCGGGGCGATCACGGGATCTACGATTACGGGATGGGAAAATACGAAATCATTGCCCGGATCATCACCGGCAGCGTGATGCTTATCTCATTTGTCATTCTTATCGTTGTCGCCACCTACAAGATCCTTTTTCCAGCACCTCTCGGGAGCGGGGGAGTCCAGATCGGGATGGTCATTGTCATCATCATGATTGCCGTTGATGGTTATATCTCGTTCCGCAATTACCGGATTGCCGTTAAAGAACCCTCGCCCCTCATGGATTCCCAGTGGCGTCTCTTCCGGTTGAAAGCCATTGCAAATCTTGTCGTGTTCTTAACTCTGATTATCGTGACCCTCTGTGCAGGTTTCCCATGGGCGGTGTATATCGATCCGGTTGCCTCGTTTGTTGTGATAGGCATTCTTCTTTATTCCGGGGTTCGGATGATCGTATCATCTCTCCCGGATCTTCTTGACGAGACCCTTGAAGAGGAACTTCAGCTCGTGGTAGTAAAAGAACTGGCAGATCATTTTCACAACTACGAACAGCTCCATGGAGTTAAGTCGCGGAGAAGCGGGGGAAGCGTATATGTCGATATCTTCTTAGAATTCCAGGGAGAACTGCCGATGTCTGTGGTCCAGGATACGATCGACCGGATGAAAATATCATTAGAGGCAAAAATACCAAAAAGTTCTGTCAATATCATCACTACGAGTGGCAGGTGCAGCCAGGGCAGGCTCTGATTTTATGAGTGTATTCTTACTATAATTATTTTTATTTTGAAAATGGGATGTCACTATTAACGGGTGTATACTTTTATATTATCGACGTCAATTTATCATTTATGAGGAAGAGGTTTGCCATGAAATGGATCTTTTGTATAGCGTGTTTATTTGCAATTATCATCTGTGCAGGATGCAGCACGATCAATAGCGCACCGTCAGCACCTGCGGTCAATCCTTATCTTGTCGGAAACTGGTCGGGACCTGTGAAAGGATATGTTGAAGGGGTGGGTTACGGGGATTCCGGTAATGTTACGATGATGCTTGTGATCACTGAACAAAAAGATCGATTGTTTACCGGCTATATGGTATTTCCCTTAAAATCCGGCGGAACGAGAACTGAGGGATTTGCCGGTGTGATCAACCGGGATGGAAAAACGTTCAGGACTGTCGAACACAATAGCGGGTATTGTGATGGAACAATAATATCGGCAAATGAAATCGAATTAATATACATGGACGACGTCGAACCCACTATGCTTAGTCTTGATACTCTGAAAAGAACGCCGTAGGAGGAGAATCCTGCAGTTTTTTTTACATGAATCTTATTTTAAAATTCTCCGGCTACCACCAGATATCGGGAGTGCATGGTAAAGCATTTCTCTGGCACCAGTCTCTATGTTGTAGGATATTATGGTTCAAAAAAAGCGGATAGCAATTACAACAGCTATAGGTATACTGACCGGAATGTACTGCGCCGGAAGCCTGCTTTTTGCCGCTCCCCCGGGGGTCACACCGGAACCCTGGTTTATGATAATGATCTTCTATGGCCGGACCATCCAGGGATTTGTTATCGGTTTTGCCGATGGGATCCTGCTCCACCCGGTGATTCGGGGTGCGGGACTCGGGGCGATCTTCAGCCTCCTGCTCTGCATCGTTCCCCTGTTTGCCCACAATTATTTCGGTGCGATGATGCTCTTCATATTTGGTATCATTTATGGGGCACTTGCTGACGGAGTAGCAAGCTGGGTGATGCGGAAAAAAGAAACGGATGCTGCATGAACGAGACAATATCCCATGACACATGAAACGTCATATGCATCATCCATAGCCAGGAAATATCCTGCACTCGCGTAACGGTGTTGCCAGGACTGGAGCTCGCAGGATAAATACTACCCTGTTCCTTTTTTCAGGACAGGATCCAGTCGGACATTATTCATGTAATGTCTAACCGGAAAATTTCTGACACGATTCATTCTTTGCCAGTGTGAAAGGACGGGATTTTCCTTACTAATGATTCCGAAGGAAAGGATGATCATAGTATTGGACACAAAAACCAAGACTGCGAGAAACCTACAAAACCATCCCCGGCGATTATATTACCGGTTAAACGAAATTTTGGAGATTGTTTTATGAAAAAATCACCTGCGATTATTCTGGCCGGTCTTGTTTGTATTATGCTGATCGCTGCCGGCTGCACCAACTCTTCCGGTACGACACCGGCAACAATACCCACTGCTACGACTGTAGCTCCGATATCCACGGTTCCGTCAATAGCGGCAACAACCGTTACTGCATCTTCATCCACGCCATGGTCCGGGACATGGAATACATTATTTGATTCCGGATCCGGGCTGATTGCCGGGACTCTTACCTTAACCCAGACCGGTTCATCGGTAACAGGAATTCAAAACAATGGAACGATCAATGCTACCGTACAGGGAAGCACGCTTACCGGTACATGGTTAGATCGCCCCGGCTTTGGTAATAATAAAGGGTTGATCAAATTAGTCATTTCAGAGGATGCAAACTCGTTCACCGGCACATGGGCTTCCGCATCGGGAGGTACTGCAGCCCTTGAAAATTCCACGAGAACCTGGAACGGAGTCAGGGTAGTTTCCCCATCCCCGTCATGGACCGGAACATGGAATTCATCGTATAGTTCCAGGGAATACGGCAAGGTCAATGTGCTAATTCTCTTCAACCAGACCGGTTCATCAGTAGCCGGGACCTATAACCACGGCAACGGTACCATTAACGCTACCGTTCAGGGAAACAAACTCTCCGGAACCTGGATTGATTCCGACAATACCGGGACAAAATCCGGATTGTTTGAATTTGAACAGCTAACGGATGAAAAATCGTTCTCTGGTCGCTGGGTTTACACCGCTGAAGGTGCCGGGGCCATGAAAAATACTTCACAGTTCTGGAATGGTATGAGAGTATAATCTCCGGGAAAAGACCCGGTATCATTTACTTTTTTCTCTCGTTCCTGTGTATTTCTTGTTTTTCCCGGAGCCTGTGTGAATGGTCCGGCTTGAGCGCTGGCCATTATCTGGGGATACGCATGCCATAACAGCAGTGTCAGCGCGAAGAGAACGACAATCGTTCTGCCGGATTGTGGAGAGGGTGAATTTGGATGAGGTATAATACCGGAAGGGCTCTAATGGGGATACCGGAAACTTCCATCACGATCTGGGTTAAATTCGGAGGCTGAGTGAGGTTCGCGAAAAGGGGCGACTAAGAGAATCTATAAGAAAACCTATAATCCATCACTGCACAATTTCTGCTATTATGATCAATCCTCCCAAAAATATTCCCGAAGATACGGAAGAGAACCGGCAGATCTGCAGGAAGTACTGCAAGATATGCCCGCATTACAAGGCTCATTCCCTTGAAAAATTCCAGCCAACCGAACTCTTCTGCGCCAGTGGAAGGTCTACTTGTCCTGACAAAAAAGAGATCCGGTGTTACTGTCCGGGATGCGAGGTCTTCAATAAGTACCATCTCCGTGTCGGCTACTTCTGCGTTAACGGCTAGGCATTTTTTATCTTTTGGTTGTTCATCTGGCTTTTTTAAGTAAATCATCCAGTGCCTTTTGGCGTTAGAGAGGACTCGTTATCTCATGGGTATTGATGTGGCAGATTCCCAGGGACATCAGGTTCCATTAAAACTCGAACACATCCATGATTCCCGGTAAGGGAGACATGACTCTGCTTATCGCATCATCGTACAAGGCTTTTCCCTGCAATCCGATGAGCGAGACAGCATCTTGCAAAGGCAGATCTATTTGTGTATTCAATACATTTTTAAAAAGGATGGATTATGAAAAATGAAAATTCTATCAAAGTGACAAAAGAAAAAAGGGACGATATGATCTCTGACATAAAGAATTATTTTTTAAAAGAGAGAGAAGAAGAAATTGGCGATTTGGCTGCGGGTCTGATACTGGATTTCATTTTAGAGAAAATCGCACCGGAATTTTACAATCAGGGTATTTATGATTCTCACAAATACATGCAGGACGCTGCTGATGATCTGTTGTCAATCCGGAAATAACAAGGGCGGCTCTAACGATTTTAAAAAAAATCCAGTGAAGGTATTGATGTAACGATCATGTATCATCAACACGACCGCTATGGTTAGTGCCGGGTTCCCGATGGTTTTTCCCAGGTAAGAATATAGGAAAACCAGTTCCCGGAAAATTCTTTTTCGATAAATCCGGCAGCACTGGCAAGCCGGGTGACAGTACTTCGGGTCTGGAAATGGGGATCGCGGATCGTTTCTTCAACGAGCAGGATACCCCCGGGCTTAAGCGCTTCAAAAATCTCGCGCAATGCGGCTTCCCTATCGGGGATCTCGCCAAGTACTGTTATCAGGACAACCCGGTCGAACCGGTCATGCTCAAGCTTACCTTCCCCGATACCAGCCCGGAGATACCGGATATTGTTGAGGTTTGCAGATCGAGCCCGGTTCTGAACTTCCCGCAACATCCCATCCTGAAGATCCATTGCCGTTACTTCACCATCAGAACCTACACGGTGAGCGATCGGGATAGTAAGCCGGCCCGGACCGCAGCCGGCGTCCAGCACGCTCATCCCGGACCGGATATCTAGCAACCCGATTGTTTTTTGTGTGCGTGCACTCACCCCACCGGATGACGGTGGATCCAACAACCATTTCATCCAGACAGGGCAGGGGAGGATGTAACAGCGTGATGCAATCCGCCAGGCAAAGGCGATGATAATGACCAGCACAATGAGGATAACGGGAATGAACAATACGGAAATCATGGGGAGTCTCTTGTTCCGTGAATATGATGATTTGAAATGGTATTATGCTTATATTTTTTTGGCTCTGTAGAAATCCTATTTTTTATCCTGCGATTTGGTTATAATCTTCGATAATTATGAGAGTGACCCCCTCTCTCCCCCAGCAGGGGAGGCAACTCAAAGGGGGCGTCCCCTTGACCCCCGGCGGAATTTTCACTAACCTTCTATAGGCCGATCCCTGTGTAGGGGATGCCCGAGCAGCGGGGGCGGAGGCATCAGATGCCGTAGCCCCCAGGAGCGGTTTATCATAAAAACCGATGATTTCTACAGAGCCAAAATTACGATTTCTTTGGAGGAATTGCCAGCAGGTCATCGTCTTTCCCTGCTTCCCGCTTCTCCATTGACCATCCAATGTAAGAAATCACGAGGGCAGTGATCATTACAATTGCTAACAGAATGGTAGTGGTGGTATTATTTGGCATGATAAAGGAGAGTATAAAGAAAACCGGGATGAGCCCGATTGCAATCATTTTCAATTGAACCTGTGTAACGTGCATTGTTGATCCACTCCAGCCTTTTTCTCTTGATGAAACAGTTCTTAGTTCGTTGCATTGCCTCATATGAGTTTGGGGAGTGGTATTTGAAAAGTGAATTAAAATGGGAATATGGATTTTGTGTGGAGAATTTTATGAGATTTTTTTGAATGGATTTTTTTTCAATTGAGAACAACTAAAAAATTGAAAAATTCAGGTTGGAATTTTTCGTTCAGTGTCATGGCCAGGAAATTTCTGACAATGCTCCACCCGAACCGGTATGAATGAATGGACTTTAGTTCAGGAAAGTCAACCGGGGAACTTCATCTGGCTATCAAAACAAACAAAAAAGTGATAGGGAAAAAATCAGCGATTTTAAAAAAATCTCCCGTCATCGCTGGTTGGCATAGATTCCGGACCCCACAAGCCATGTATCATCAACGGGTGTGACATAGCAAAGTTTCAGTCCGGGTAACCCGGTATCCGGATTAAGATAATCCACGTACACAAACCCTCCGCCCCGCTTAGCGGCAGAAATCTCCCACTGGATAATTTTAACGCCGTGGGAATCCGTGAGATTCAACCGGTTCGAACCGATCAGTTCAGGCTGGAACGGGAGTGCGAGCGTGGTCCCGTTATTACCGTAAGCAAAGATATACCGGCTCCCGTCAGCAAACGTGCCGTTCCGGTCATTGAAATCAGCAAGCGCCTTGTCAGCCCCCTGCACATGTGCATACCCACGGGCCTGCTTGACTCTTTCGACAAGCTCGTCCCGTTCCGTACTATTGAACCCGGCAGGCAGTTCGGGCAGGTAGATTCCCGCCCCAATGAACCAATCGTTGTCAACCGGCATAACAAAGGAGTACTTGAACTCTTCCCGGAAGTTATCCTCGGGATTCGGGTAGATATAGTAGAGCGAACCCCCGCCGTCACGGGCGATTTCGATCATCCGGTCGAAAAATGCAACCCCATTGGAATCGGTAATCCCGGTCCGGTTGGTGCCAAGCAGGCCCTGCTGGTAGGGAAGCGCCATTACTGTCCCGTTCATATTGTACGCAAATACGTAAAGATCTCCTTCTATGAACGTTCCATTCGGGTTATTAAATTCCCGGAATGCAGCCTGCCTCCCATGTTCCTTTGCATATGCATGAGCTCCCTTTACAAAACGAGTGAGATTTGCATACCGGGCATCAGTATTGTCTCCCACGGTTGACCGTGTCTTTGTTGTTTTCACAGCGCTTTCATGTTCGGCACTGGTGACTACAACACGCCATGTTACCCCGTCAATCCCCGCAGTTTCCCAGACCGCAGTCTTGGTAACATTCCGGTTCCATTCCTTGTCCCAGAAAACATATTTCGCTGTACCGGATGGCTCCTTAATGATGCGTGATACAAATTCCTGGATGGCAGGATCTGCATAGACCGGGTCGGATACGATATTTTTCCCGATTTCCTCTTTTGTCGTGTCGAAGATCTCGGTCCCATCCAGCTGTGCCACCCAGACATCATAGCCCGTGCTGCGAATCACCGGCTCGATGTGGCGACCGAGGAAAACATCCGCTGCATAGGTGATATCGGTATAACCGAGATACTCTCCCGAAGAAGAGAAAACGGGGTAACTCTGCGAGATCCCGTTCAAACCTTCTTCCATCCTGAAGACCCCGCTGACAATCGGTACCCGCTCTGTGTTTGCTCGCTGGACCTGCGATTGCCAACTCAGGTTCCTGCCAACCATCCCGGCAAAGTTTTGGGGCACCGCGGTTGTAACGATACCATCCCGTGAGATGACCAAAGAAGAGACTGCCCATGGATGGCGCAGGAGATTTTCAGCCATGACTGCCTTTGCGTCGGGGCTCGCAAGACCCGCTGATGAGAGGGTACGGGAGTTATTCTGAATCCCTGCTTTGAGATCGCCAAGGTCGTTGTTGATTGAAACGGTGAGCTGTTTTGCAACCCCTTTCATTTCAGCGATTTTCGGATCGGTTGTCGTACTGGTACACCCAGCCAGCAACACTGATGTTATTATGATTAAAAAAATCACGGCAATGTGAAATGCCTTCATACCTTTCGTGTTGCCGTTACATCCCAATGAATATTATCAAATGATGTGATGCAACCGGAGAAATCATTGGGGGCCTGTCGAAATCTCATAAGGGAACAGAATAACAAGGACAGAGTGTAATTTTTAAATTCATAACAAATCATCAGCTCCGTCTTTCATATGATTTAGCGAATTATGAACTTCCTGATTGTAAAAATCCGAATCGATAAAAAAAAAGAAATGGGTTATGGCATCTTGACGTCATGTGCAAGGGCGTCATCAGCCCCGCCTCGTTTCCAGACCTCGCCACCATCAATAACAAAGTCAGACCCGGTCACAAAACCGGATTCATCGGATGCAAGAAACAAGACGGGATATGCAAGATCAATGGGCTCCCCAACGCGGCCAACAAGATTTGACTCCCCGAACATGGCCAGGAGCTCCTCTTTGGTTCTTCCCGCCTCCGCAGCTTTCTGGTAAGCTACATCCAGGATTGCAGTATTGACAAATCCGGGAAATACGGCATTGACCCGTATATTGTCTTTTGCCAGCTCAACGGCAGCTACATGGGTAAACGCTGCCACAGCACCCTTGCTCGTACAGTACGCACCGTTCATCGCGCTGGGCACGTACACGATATTGGAGGAGATATTAATGATTGAACCTCCCTGCTTACCGTTTCGTTTCATGGCCGGAACTGCGGTTTTTACGCCAAGAAAAACACTTTCCACATTAGTTGCCATGACTTTGCGCCAGTCAGAAATCGTGGTCTCGACGATAGGCTTCAAAAAACCAATACCAGCATTGTTCACCAGAACATCGAGCCTTTTGTAGGTCTTCATCGTATAGTCTATAATTCCCTCCCAGGATTTCTCATCGGATACATCATGCTTGAAAAAAGATGCAACGCCGCCCTGATCCTTAATCCCTTTCACAACTTCAGCACACGCATCTTCCCGGCGGGCTGAAACGATAACAGTTGCTCCTTCGCGGGCGAATAATTCTGCAATACCTTTCCCGATTCCTGATGACGAGCCGGTTACAATACAAACTTTGCCTTTAAGACGTCCTTGATTCGCCATATTTTTCCTTAATCCTTCTTTGATTTAATTGTTTAGACACGGTACATGTGCCGCAGAAATTTTTTCCGACCCAGAATCCATAACTCCCACGGCCACGAAGGAGAGAGCATAATTCCAAAAAATGAGGGTAAGTCTAGGAAAAGTTAGCGAGGATTAATCGTTATTCTAAATGGACGGGGCATGTTGGCATGAAAAGAAGGCCTGTTTTGATAGTTGAGTGAGAGGAAAGGGAAGATCTCCTCCAAGAGAATATATTGACATCAGCGATCCAGAAATTTCAGCACGCAGTCACTGAACCGGTCCGGACACTGGTACAAAAGTCCGTGCCCCGCACCGGGGATCTCAATCAGGTCTGCACCGGGAATCCTCCCGCTGATGATACGGGAATTTATGGGAGGGACAATCACATCTTCGGTCCCGGTAATAACAAGTGTTGGGAACCGGAGTTCCCCGAGGCGGGAGAATGATCCTGTCCATGTAAAGAATGCATCCAGTTGTCGTGCCACAATCTCATTCCCCGTTACCGGCTCTTCTATTTCCGGACAATAGCGGAGAGGATCATGAAGAGCAAGCCACGATGAGGGAAAGAGCAGGGAAAACATCCGGTTTACTATATCCTGCACCGATCCGCTCTTATCCATGAGCCTGGTTAAGATCTCCGGCTGCATTCTTACCGACTCAGGTCCTCCGCATTCACCAGCCACAAGAATGAGCCGTTTCACTTTTTCTGGAAAACTGAGCGCAAGTTCCTGTGCAATGGAAGCTCCCATGGAATGACTGATAATATGTGCAGATGAAATGCCAAGAGCGTCCATCAGCATAGTGGTATCCCGGGCAAGCAAGGGAATGGAAATCGACATGTCTGATGCGCTGGAATATCCGGTATTCCGGTTATCAAAAACGATGACCCGGAACTGCTGGGAAATTTTTTCTAGAACAGGGGGGTTCCACATGTCCATCGTTGACCCCAGTCCGCTAATTAAAACAACCGGATACCCGGAACCAGATTCCTTGTACGCAAGCGTCACATCGTCAACAGGCACGGTCTTTACCGGGATCCGGGTCATGGCAGAGACTCGATGCCGAAGAATAATTATTTTTCTGCACAACCGGGAGTTTTTTGGTAACTCATACAAAACAGATAGGAAAGGGTTGGCCCAGATGTGAATCGGAATTAATAGAAAATTAAAAAAAAAGATCTATTAACCATAACCGCTCACTATTTTTACCATGTTTGAATCAGGCAACAAACCGGTTGTTGAAGATACCGAAGAGAACCGGGCGATCTGCAGGAAGTACTGCAAGAACTGCCAGAACCACAGAAAATATTCCCTGGAAAAATACCAGCCAACTGAACTTTTCTGCGCATGCGGCCAGTCATCACTCGAGGGAATGAAACTTCTCGGCTGTTACTGCTCCGGCTGCGAAGTTTATATAAAAAATCACCTCCGTGGCGGTTTCTTCTGCGTCCGGCGGTAATTGTTCTTCTGTTAATTTTCCCTTTTTTCCCTTGCTCCCATGACCGTCATATAACAACATGCCGGGAAACCAGTATTTCCATTGACCCCTCCCCCTGTCGTAGAGTTCTTGCACAGCAGCTTGTTATTTCGTAAATTACCTGCAAAAAACAACGAATTATGGCAAATTTTTTCATAAAACGCATATTCAAAACGATTTACGCCAAACAGAGCATGTTGCACGGCGCTATAAAATGCTAATGGATGCTAATGGGAGGCCAGACTCAAATGGGGCTGGGGTAACACGGTCAAAAGAAAAGAACCCCTGTTTTTTGGTGGCGGAGTCCGGGCCATTGCGGTTGAATTTTTTTTTAATGATGATTTATGGGACAACCGGTTTTGCCTGGAATTTGGGCCGGACCTTGTCGGAAAAGTATTTTCCAATTTCATCTGAATGCATGAGTTCTGCATAGACTTTTGGAGGGACACCTGAATATTGGAATAATAATCCGGATTGAAATTCGATCTCCAGAATTTTTGCGGTATCATCATATCCCACCGATCGAAGGATACGAGACTTAACGGGCTGCCTTTTGACAAGTGTCATTACACACCAACACGTTTGCTGGAGAGTTAATTGTTTTTATAAAAAATTGATGATTAGATATTGCACACGTTTTCGTATTACCGATTGATTGCTGAACGATGGATCGTTGGCATGCCAGATTAGATGTACGAATTTGGGGAGTTGTGAAGTACTTTAAGAAAGGGGTTTTGAGGAGGGGTGTAGAAGGCCAGGACCGGGAGATGGCTCCGGCCCGGCCATTTCCATTGGTCTGCCACAACTCACTGCCGGTCGGTATAGATCCCGGACCCCACGAGCCATGTATCGTCAACGGAAGTAACATAACAGAGTTTCATACCGGGTTTTCCGGTATCCGGGTTATAGTAATCCACGTAAACAAATCCCCCGCCGCTCTTTGCAGCCGCGATCTCCCATGCCGTGATCTTCACACCGTGCATATCAGTGAAATTCATCCGGTTTGTGCCGATTGTTTCCGGCTGGAAGGGCATTACGAGCGTGGTCCCGTTGTATGCATAGGCAAAGATGTACCTGCTCCCATCGGCAAACGTGCCGTTCCGATCATTGAAATCCCGTACTGCTTTTACCACCCCGTTTGCCTGCGCATACTGGCGGGCCTGCTTCACCCGCTCTACGAGCTGGTCCCTCTCGGTTGTGTTAAAAAGTGCAGGAATTTCGGATAAGTAAATCCCGGACCCGACAAACCATGTGCCATCGACCGGACGGACATACGACAACTTAAGCTCATCCCGGTTATTGTGTACGGGATTTTTTGTAACATAGTATACCCATCCTCCGCCATCCCCGGCAACTTCGATCATCCGCTTCATATTGTTAACGCCGTTTGAATCAGCGGCCCCGGCCCGATTCGTTCCGAGCTGGTCCGGCCTGTAAGGCCATGCAAGCGTGGTCCCGTCCATCCCGTACGCAAATATGTAGAGATCGCCGTCAATGAACGTCCCGTTCACGTTGTTGAACTCGGTAAGCGCCACATCTTTCCCATTTTTTTTCGCATACGCTTCAGCCCTGTCGACTAAACGGGTGAGGTTGGTATACCGGGCATCGGTTGCCGGGACCGTTATAACCGTGACCTGCGTTGTGGCAGATATACCCGGTGATATCATCCCGGTGTTCTGGGTATTTCCGGACAGTCCGGTGCATCCCGCAAGCACTACGGCAGCCGCAATGAGAAGCAGCATCACTGACATTATGGGGACTTTTTTCATGGTTTGCCGGGTAAAGAGACGGGTGTGCGGGGAAATGAAGCTATTGAAATGTTCTTTACCTTCTAAGGCTGTTCCAACATACGCCGAATCCGTTTTCAGGATGACCCCGGATTGCGTCGTTACCGCAACAGGAGCGGGCATCTTCCCACCTAATGCCGTAAAAACACACACTCCACAGCAGAAACATCACTTATCCGGCTCATCGAGTTCATTTCCAGCTAATCAGTTACAGCCAGTTTCGTTTCCGGGAGTTTATGACAAAGAAACGATTACCGAGGAGTCCCTTTTTCCTGACGGGCACCGTCATTTCCGATATTCATTTCGGTTCAAAGGTAACAAAAATAGGAAGAAAAAAATTTGATTAACCGGTCTTCATGATCCGGTGAGTGAGATTCCGGGCAGATGCGGGGTACCGACCTTCAAGGAATTCGATAATGCGCTCGGTTAGATTTGTCCGCTGGGTCTGCCGGATAAGATTGAGTTCATTGCCCGGTGTCGTATCTACCGTCACGTTCACGTAGGCTAGGCCAACAACGTGCTGAAGGTCTTTTGCATCGTAAATCCGCGGGCCGTACTGGTATTTGTTATCCTGCAGCCACTTGTCAGGGTAGCCGGGCAGGGTAGTGGTTCCATTGGCAAAGTCACTCACCATCATATTGCTGTATTTCACTACCAGCTGATCGGACAGTTTCCACCAGTCATTCACATTCGCCTGTGCATTTGCCGTACTGTACGCGGTAAGGTACTCACGGGCTGCAGCCTCTCCCTGCGTATAATAGAGTTGTCGTGCATTCTCCTCAAGAACCGGCTGGTCGGCAAACTGTCGCTGCTCAATCGCCTGCTGCCGGGCCCTGATATCCCCAGACATAGCACGATAATTGAGCGTTGCCCAGTTGGTCACGTAATTAAACGCCCACCAGGCCTGATCCCGGCTGAATGTGGACCGGTCAGTATTCGACCATTCGGCAGGAACATATGTCCCTCCTGCATAGAATGGGATATAGACTGTCTCGGCAGGCTGGGCAAACCCGAACCATGCAATTCCGCCAATGGGGTCCGGGAGCCAGCTCCGGCCCTGATTAACGTAGCTGTACGCACAGAACATCTCTGATACAGCACGGGGCCATGCACCCGGTTTCACTTCGCCAAAGATAATGTGGCCGTGATCATCGAACGGTCCGCGCCAGCGGTAGGGATTCCCAAAGGGGCCGGCTGCCGGTCCTGTGGTGAGATCCCAGACCGTACCTTCATAGTGATTCCTGAAAAGGGAAAATGCATCAGCGGTGGAAAGTTTCTTGTCAGGAGCAAGGCTGAAAGGGTATTCCCTCGAGTACGTGTCGGTCACGTATGGCGTGAAGTTACGGGATGGCGCAATCCTGCTGTACAGGCTCCAGACCCGGCCAAGGGAATAGTACGGGTGTGAGTACTCCCCCTCGCTCACGGTCTTTAACCAGTCCAGGTTCCCCTCCGATTCATTCCACCACCCGTTTGCCTTTGCTGAGGAAAAGAGGCGGGGTGAATACATCTGGTCAGGATTGCCAGGCACCACATCCCGGATACGGAACGTGTTGGCCGTGACAAAGATCTCTCCATTGGGGACTTTCTGTGCTGCCCAGAGTCCGCCTTTTCCGTCAGGAGTACCACCACACATCTCGATGACCCATGCTTCCTTGGTGTCGCCAAAGAGCAGTGTCTCTCCGGTGCCATAATAGCCGTACTGGTCAATGAGCTGGCCGATTAAGGTTACCGCGTCTTTTGCTGTACGGGTTCGTTCGAGCGCAATATTTGAGAGTTCTGAACTATAGAAGATCCGGTTTTTCGGGTCGGACACGGGCTGTACTTTTGCCCCTGTCGTTACTTCCCCGGCCATCAGCTGGTACTCGTTGATGATCCCGTAACTACCGGTGTAATACCCGTACGTGTGTTTTACTTCCGGGATGTAGGCTAAGGGTTTTGACTGCGCCTGCTTGATACTGGTGGGTTCATCGGATCCTGAGTTGGGATCATAGTTTACCGCCCGCATCGCACCTTCAGGATGATCTGCTGCGGGTACATAGATCAGCTGGGTACTCTCGTTTGCTACCTTGTGCCCAACGACACTGGAACCAAAGCCGTCATTCGTGTGCCCTACATACATTGATCCGTCAGCGGATGCACCCGGTGTAATGATGAAACTGGTGCATGCAAGAACCGGAGAGCAGAGAACGGTCAGCGCTAAAAAAAGCGCCAAAAACCGATTTATGGGTATGATCGCCATGCAACTTCCTCTTGGTATGCGGAAATATATAATCAATGCCATTCCCTCTTCGCCGGAGTGGTTGCTGATATGTATTCCGTTCCTGCACATTTCGGGTTTTGGCAGTTTCCCTTTTTTTAAAACGCCTGGATGTTGTTTTTGCGCTTTGAGAGGATGGAGACCGGGACGTGACCGTATACAGGGGATTTAAGGTGCTGATTGATGGAGGGGGGATAACAGCACTCCCAGGAATCATTGCACTCACGCAATTGTCACCGTGACTGCCCTTCAAGGGGCAGTCCGTCACGGGTAAAATATCCAACGATCAGCATGAGTATGATGCCAATTCCTGTGAGCATTGTACCGAATACGAGAACCGGCCATTCCTGCGTTCCCAGGAGAAGAATACAAAAGATAATCCCTGCGACCGGGATTACCGGCAGCCTGCCGACAGCACCCGGAACCCGGAACGCCCGGGTGACTTGTGGGGAATGGTAACGCAGGGCAATCACCGATGCATTGATGCCGATGAATGTTACAAAGAGCGTAAAATTGGTCACGTTTGCGATGAACCCTATGTCCCCGATGAATATGAGTACGACAGACAGGGCTACACAGACAATAATTGCGATCCACGGGGTCTGCCTGCCCGGGTGGACCCATGCAAGAATAGCTGTTAATGGTGAGGATCCGGCGATCCCAAAGAGGATGCGGGTCGAAGCATACAGGGACAAAAGCACCGTATTTGCCGTTGCAAAAAGAGCAATGATGATAATAAGTGCCGCTCCACCGGGTCCCAGGGTCGCGGACATGATGCCGGCAAATGGCGCCCGGGAGGTCACCAGCGACTGCCACCCCACAACAGAAACCGCAGAGAGTGCAACCAGGATGTACAGGATCATGCTGATCATGAGGGCAAGGATGAGGGCTTTTGGAATAGTAGACTCGGGGTTCTTTGTTTCTTCAGAGAATTTGACTATCGACTCGAACCCCTGGAAAGCAAAAAATATCAGGCCAGTTGCTGCAAAGAGGCCCGGAAAGCCCAGCGGCAGTTCCCAGTAATCGACACTGCCAAGATAGGGAAGGCCAATTGCAATAATAATCACCAGCCCGGCTGCCTCAATGAATGCCGAAATAACCGCAACCCTGACGGTCTCGCGGATACCTAAACCAAGAACAACAGCGAGCAGCAGCAGAAGGAGAAAAGCGGAGACACGTACCGGTATACCGGTCAAGGCCATGAAATACCCACCAAAACCGAGGGCAACCGTTGTGGCGGCAAGAATTCCGGAAAGAAAGACCAGCCAACCGGTTACAAACGCAGCATGCGCATTGAACGCATTCTTCACGTAGTCGTATTCCGCACCGGCCTTGGGGAACATGGAGGATAGTTCAGCATAACTAAGTCCGGTCAGAAGCGCCATAACCGCTGCCCCAAAAAAAGCGAGCCAGACTGCATTGCCACACAATCCTGCAGCCTGGCCGATAAGGACGTAAACACCAGCGCCAAGGATGATCCCGATACCGGATACCGTGACTTCGAACAGGCCCAATACCCGCTTGAGTGGAACATCCGGCTTTTGCTGATTCACAATGCTCTGTATTCTCATCAGAAACTAAAAAAAACTGGTGTCTGCTATGCAATGCAATCTCCGTGTCTGATGAAATGTCAGACATCGAATAGATCGAAGTCATCATCTGTATCGTCATGGCCCGGTCCCGGATCCCTCATCGCAGGGGAGAGGACCTTTGGCCGGGCGGTTTTTTCCGGCAGGATTTTATTGCTGATAAGGGAAATGAATCATTGTGCCCTTAAAGGCAATTGTTGAAGGAGAGACCATAATCGGCCCGGACCTTTCTGAAGAAGAATGGGCAGACCTTGCCTTCCGGCACCGTAAGGGACTCCCTGTTACGATGGGTTGTTGCGGAGCGTCAGGACATTTACGGGTATCTAAAAAAGGAACCCGGCACTTCTATCACGCGGTTGATGCCGGATGTCATTATGAAGAGGAGTCAAAAGAGCATTTGGAGATCAAATACCAGATATACCGGATCTGCCAGTCCGAACAATGGGAGACATCTGTTGAATTTCCGGCACCGGACCGGACATGGATCTCGGATGTATATGCAACTAGGGATGGCAGGAAAGTTGTTTTTGAAATCCAGGTAAGTACCATTTCTCCAAATGTGCTGGAAGAACGGGATCAGAAATACCGGGCCGAAGGAATCGAATCGTTCTGGCTGCTGAATAATTTTTTAGGAAAAGCAAAGGATTTTGCATCCTGGTATGAGGCTCACCTTTTTGAAAAAGCCGGCAGACCCGCAGAAAAAATTCCCTATATCGACGATTCGCTCTTTGAGACCGGTCCTGAAAACCATATCTTCATCCCAAAGGGCATCCGGAGTGCCGGTCTCGATGCAAAGAAACAGACGCTCTTTACCACAAATAATCCTGAGATCCCCCTCGCGATCTGGGTTAAAGAGGTTCTCAAGGGAAATTACCAGCGGTATCTCGAAGAGACCGCTGCCGCGTGTAACCGGAAACGCCGCCTCCTGATTATGGCAGCACCGGCGCTCGTACGCTTACGGGATTTTTACGACAAGATCATCCGCCACGGGATATACAAAGAGAAAACCGGGCGCTGTCAGCGCCAGTTCAAAACAACTCCACTACGGATCAGTGACAAGGCATTACAAAAAAAGTTCCAGGACATTTATGCTGAAATCGACTGGCTCGAACGAGAATATCGTTTGCTGGTGTCTGAAAGTTCCGGGTTGTTTACATGGAAAAAGATCCCGGAATATCCGACACCAAGACTGTATTTCCGGCTCGAGTCGGAGTCCAACGTTAAAAAAATACAGGAGTGCATAGAGATATTCACTCGGTGGGAAGAGTCTTTTGAGCGGGCACTGGACGACCTTGGGCGGGAATTTCCAGCTGATGAAAAAGTGAGATGATGATGGTGACAGTAGAGCAGGAGAACCGGGGGATATCTCCGGAGGAATTCCAGAATCTGAATCGTGATCGGTAGAACCGCCACCCCGGCTCTGTCGGAACCGTTCCGGTTGATCAAAATTATTAAAAGCGGGGACCGAAAGATCGGTTAAAAAAAGAAAAATTTTCTTATGCTCTTGTGACCGAAATGGTCCAGTACTTCTCCAGGATCATGATGGACGGGTTCTCCGTGCACGTATCGCATACTGCAATGGGAATCTGGATCGTATTACGGGTGATCACAACCTCTGTAGCGCCTGGATCAGGAGAGAGCGGAACATCGACATCTTTCTGGATGATATAGCGGTACGGATCGAGGTTGCGGGAGAAGTAGTCCCGGTACTGCTGCCGCTGTCCCGTGGTCGCGTTGTACGACCAGTCAGCACCTTCCGCCACCGTCACGTCAGCAGGAATCCACCCGTAGCCTTCCACGTAATACTCCGCCCAGACATGTGTCCCGGCCGGCCCGAGGATCATCTGGTAACCGACCGGAACCCGGGCAGGGATACCGATCGAACGGCAAAGGGCTGCGAAGTACTGGCTCTGGGCCCCGCAATCCCCAATACCGGTCTCAAGGACATAGACGGACCGCGGTTTGCCGGTTGCATCGAGCAGCATGTGCGGGACATGGCTGTAGGGAAGCGAGTCCGATACATACCGGTAGATCTTCTGTGCCTGCAGGTACGGGTTAGTCTCGTTACCCACAATCTCCTGCGCCTTCTTCTTCATCGCTGGGGTGAGAGCAATATTCGGTGTGGGCGCCGTGTACTTCCGGTATTCCGGATCGCTTATGTTGTAGGACCTGACCTTCGCAGGATCGATCGTAAATCTCTGGGTGTACTCCGTGAAGCGGAAGCGGGCGGATATATTGACGAACGGATCGTGGATCTCACCCAGCGGGATTTCGAAATAGGCAAGCCCGAGATCTGCACCCGTACCGGTCGTGGACCGTAAGTACCGCGCCGGTTCCAGGGCAACGATGGTCACATTCGCCTGGGGACCGTACTCGACCGGCAGCGGGACCCAGAGTTTCAGTGTGCCGGTTGCCGGGAGCCGGTCGCGGGGAATAGCTATCTCTTCAAGACCTTCCCATTTCACCGGGTCACCATACGGGCCGGTGCCATCTGCCCGGGGAGCCAAGGCTAGCGGGGATAATTCGTCATAGAACGGGGTGTAGTGCTTTGCTGCATTCGCCTTCTGCATTATGGTCAGGTTATGGAATACAATGTTGGAGATTGTATCCTCAAAGTACCACACCTCCCCGTCCATGGTGTACGTTACCGCTCCGGGGTCATCCATCAAGGCGGCCCGCTGGGTTGCGGAGAGGTCCGGCAAGACCCCGGCCAGCATCCGGTCCATGGTGCTGCGGTTGTATGGGTACTGGAACGTCATCATCTGCATAGTCATGGCCCGGTCCCGGGCATTCTTCGCAGCCGGAGCATTGCCGGCTGCGGTATAGTTTTCCTGCGCGAGCCGGAAGAGCGACGTTGCAGCATGGAGATTGTTGCCCTGGAATTCTTTTTCTGCCTGTGCACGAAGGGTATCTCCCGGGGTTACGGGTGCCGGGGGGGTTGTACAACCGGTGACAAGAACTGCGACGACAACGAGGAGTAAGATGGAGAGGGACAGGATTGCTTTCATAGATCACCTTAAAATTGCAGTACCTACAGGACGGTTGCGATTGCTCATTAAGGTTGGGAAACGACCGGCAGAGTTTGACAGACCGGATGATATGAGGCCAGACGTCATACCCTGTAATGGTTGCAGGACCAGAGAGGCTGTTTTGGAGAGCGGGGTTGTATGAAATATTCTCATCTGGGTTCGGTTGAATTTTAAAGATTTGTTTAAATTTTTATTTAAAGAAAAATCCGGTGAAAACTTTTTAGTTTTGAATCCGACAGTAAAATTTCCGGGCCGGCACTATCCGGACCGGTATGGCGCGACAGATTTAGGATATGCATGTATAAGAAAAGGAAAAATTATGGAGTAACCGGGTCGTTTTCCCCACCGGTTTTTTTGTTAGTCCATACATTGGATCGTAAGAGTATCAATGCAAATACTCCTAAAAGGACAACAACAGGAAGGAATGAAACGATCGTATCTGCACCGGAAATGTATACCCGGCCGGTATTTATGATAATATCAATCAGGCCATGTAACAGGACTGCAATCCATATGCTTCCGGTTTTTAGTACAGCATAGCCGAATATGACACTCACAAATATGGTATAAACAAGGTACACGATATTTGCCGGCAGGAAGGATTCAGTCGGAAAATTCATGCCCACCAGCATCAGGGGAGCGTGCCATAAACCCCATATCAGGCCAACGAGAACCACGCCGGTATAACCTCCGAAAAGTGCAAACATCCGGTCCTGGAGGTAAAACCGCCAGCCGTACTCTTCGCCGAAAAATATCGGCCATGATATGACTAATGTTATCAGGGGTAACCCGAGTGTCGTGAAGAACAGGACCAGGTTGAACTCCAAAAAAGGCAGGCGGAGCCCCAGGATGTAACTGAGAATAAGTGCGATAATATAGGTCAACGAGAAGAGAACGGGCAGAATAATGTATAACAGGCGGTTTTTCCCAAAGGATAATTTTGCGGCTTCAAGATTTGTCCGCCAGGTATCCTTCAGGTTCAGGATAACTACCAGCACAAGTGTTGCAAAACTGGTACCAACAGAGAGCATCGGGTAGGGACCCACGGTCCCAAGAATTGGATAGAAAACCATTTCGAAAACAAGAATTCCGGCCGAGATCAAAAAGCAGGCAAGAAACAGTTTTGTTTCCCGGGTCAAGGCCGTGGATTTAAAATAAACCAGACAGATTATCGCCGTTATCGCCGGAATAAACATTGCAACTGAGGGGATCCTGCTCGACAACATTTTCGAGCCGTACATGCCAATACCCGCAAATTCAAAAAGAAATGTGGCACCGAAAACGATAATCAAAAACACACATAATTCTGATATCAAGCGTCTGCGTTCCGATAGTGCTATAGCCATACTGTTACGCTCCCAGGTAATTCAATGAACAATGTGAAAGAAACAAAGCAAATATTCCCCTTTTTATGATGAACAAAATGGATTCTGGCTGCACTTAATCTTTTATTTTTTAACCCGGCGTTCTGACGCATTTTTTGGGAGTTCATTTCATGCGAAATATCCAGGTGTTTTCATTTGAACCGGGGATGATCTTCACCAAAAAGTAGGGTGTTTAACCTTTGTTT